>PNBM01000136.1 GCA_003135995.1 Ignavibacteriota bacterium
AAATTATTATTTTTTAATTTTTTTCAAAAGTCCGTGACATTTGATTATGCCTTAGCCGACAAAAAACTTTCGATATCGGTATCGCTCACATGAGGCTCACCCGGGGAGACGTTATTCAATTTTCCGTTCTTAAGCCATTTTTCAAGTTCATCAACAAGGGAGAAAAGGTGATCGAATGAGTCTACAATAAATAGCAGTGGCTGGTATTTATCGATTTCAAAATACTGATTAATTGCCCATTCAATCTGAATTGGAAAACGCTGGACTTCAGGTGAATCAACGGAATGCGCTAATTCGCCGTAAGAACTTAAGAGACCGCTTCCATATGCCCGCAATTCTTTTCCTGAACGTATCAATCCAAATTCAATCGTAAACCAGAAGAAACGTGCCATTGCTTTAATGACGGAAAGCGCCCTCTGCTTTTGCTTTTCCTTATCTTTCAACTCCTGAATCATTAGAGCCGCTGATAGGGCGCACTCACCGAATCGAACAAGCGTTTCGGCAAATTTNNATGGGAACATGACCTGCCACATCATGGAACATATCGGGCTCGGGAAGATAATCTAATTTCGAAGCATCCCGTACTGTAATTGTGGTTGGAAAATCCCGGTTGCGGAGACAGTCAAAAAACAGATAAGCCGGAATATAACCGCTTACGGGTTTGGCTTTGAATCCGGTTAAGGGTTTCAGAAACGCATTTATATCTTCAATTCTCGGTACACGGTTCGGGTCGATATTTAGCTTGGCGACTCCTTCTAAAAACTTTGGATTGGCATATTTCTGCCAGCGGTTCTGAATTCGCGCAAACAAACTTGACCATGCTTTATGGTTTTCTTCCGAGTAAAGTTCATAAGGCTGATGAATAAACCGTTGCCCATCATGTTGGGCTTTTTCGATAAACGGTGCTTTTGTTGTGGTTAAACCTTCCATTTTATTACCTCTTTTAAATTATTTACAACGAATTATGATTTCCGGGACTGATGCTGTTGGTCCGAGACTAAGTAAATACCTGACGGTTAAAGCGATATCATCGGTTTTAATCATCTGCTCCGGCTTCACAGGTGCTCCCTTCGAGTTCTTCGTGTTCACCCAACTGGGACAGAGAGCAGTCACTTTGATTCCCATAGGGGCGAGTTCCTGAGCAAGTGAGGAACTGTATCCAACCAAAGCGAACTTCGAAGCGGAATAACTTCCTGTATCTGCAAATGCTTCTACTCCTGCCAAAGATGCTATGTTGAAAATGTAGCCATGTCCGAGCTTCTTCATCGAAGGAATCACAGCTTGCACGAAACGTACAGCCGCCAGAAAATTCACATCAATCGATCGTTTCACCTCCTCAATCGGAGTAGATGAAGTTGCCTGTTTATAGACGCCTGCATTATTTACCAGCACCGATATGTATCCCAGTTCTGTACACACACGGCGAATGAATTCTTTCGAATTTTCATCATCAACAACATCAAATGCCGCAGCAATAACCTTTACCCCGGGAAATTGTTCGCATATTTTTCGTGATGCTTCTTCGATATCAGCTTGAGAGCGGGCGATTAATCCCAGTGAATACCCCATTTTTGCCAGTTCTGTCGCAATAGCAAACCCGATTCCACGACTCGCGCCGGTTACTACAGCAACTTTATTTTTCATCGTCATCGATTATTATTCCCGAAATGATTTAAAAAAATTTATAATAATTATAACCGCTATATAGCCGGTTGCAGTTCAAAGAATTGGAGACAAAAATATTTTTTAGGGGCGTTTCTTTATCTGATTTTGCTCCAGCATAAACAAAAATGCTTATTGAAGCATAAAAAAATGCAATCAAACGAAAATAGCGTGCATATTTATTATTACAAATTTTATCAATCATGTTTGTTAAATTTGTTATATATAACAATTTTAAATTATTATAATTTCAAGCAAATTTGAAAATTGAAAATTAGAAGTGGTAAATTTGACAGAATTCTGCCATTGTTGGTGTTAACTTCTCTTTGTGTTGTGAACTCGCCGTGGCGAATATCACCAACACAACATCTTTTTAAAAAATATTCCGTTCCTTCACCTTTGAATGATAGGGAAAAATCCCTTCAGGGGTTTTCCGTTTTCCCTGTCCCGGGATCATTTCAACAAAATCATTTTTTTCGAGTCCGTAAATCCATCTGAAATTAATCTATAAAAATAAACCCCGCCGGGATATTGTGAAGCGTTGAATGTCACATCATAAGTTCCGGGTTGTAACTTCTCATTAACCAAAGTTGATATTTCTTTTCCGAGGATGTCGAATACTTTCAATACAACTTTGTCATCTCCGAATAATCCTATCGGGGATACTCCCGGAATTGTGAATCTTATCTTAGTCTCCGGATTAAATGGATTCGGATAATTCTGCCTCAATGAATATTTTTCGGGAACGATTTCAGAGATTTGTTTTATTCCAATGATTTCCGATAAATTGCGTCTCCAGACATAATAATTATTTGTTCCTGCAAAAATATAATTATCTGAAATAAAAAGTGTAAGAACTCCGGGGTTTGAAATTAAGCCCTGATTTTTATTTATCCAGTTTATTCCGTTATTCGTAGATAGGTAAACCCCATCCCACGCTCCGGCAAAAATATTATTACCGCTAATTATAATCGAATTTATATTTAAAATATTGGTAGCCGTCTGAGTCCAGTTTGTTCCATTATTTGTTGTGATATATATACCGTGATCGGGTGTTCCTGCGAAAAGATAATTATCATGAACAGCAAGACAATTTATACTTTGATTATTCAAAGATGTTTGATTCCAGTTTATTCCATTATTTGTTGATTTATAAATACCTACGGGAGGATAATTAAATTCTCCGGCATAAATATAATTACCAAGTGTAATGAGAGATGTTATAGTTGAATTACCAACAACTGTTTGATTCCAATTAGAACCATTATTCGAAGATATATATACTTTACCGATCCCTCCTGCAATAATTAAATTTCCGCTTGTCGTAAATGAATAAATACCATCATTGTTAAGAGTTTGCGTCCAATCCGTGCCGTTATTTGAGGATATATAAATCCCATTGGCTCCGGCAAAAATATTATTTCCAATGGTTGCAAGTGCCCATACAGATCCACTGCTTAATCCGGTTATAGACCAGTTCAAACCATTATTTGTAGAGCGATATATACCATACGCACCTGCATAAATATCAGTTCCCAGTTTTGTTATAGAGTGTATAATGCAATTTGTCCCTATTCCATTTGACATCTGCACCCACTGCGCGGAGCAATTATCAATGTTAAATGTACAATGTACAATTATTAAAAAAGCGGTGAGATTAATAATAATTTTTTTAATCATAAATTAATTTTTTAAAAAGCATTTTGTTTTAATAATGATGAGTACTGTCTGTTTTAAAATATAATAATTAAATTTATTAATTGTTACACTAATTGTTAAGCTTAATAAGGCGCTTCGTAGCCGCAGGTCGAAGATTCCGATTTATCGGAACTTTAGACTGCGAATTTCTTTTTTAAACGCAACCTAAAGGTTGCGGCTANNAGAGAATAATAATTACGCAACCTGAAGGTTGCGGCTACAAGAGAACAGTTTATTTACAATATTTATTCAGCATATCCTCTGCCTGGGTATTGCCACGAGAATATGCTTTTCGCAAATCATCGCAGGCATTATTTTTTAAACCTGACATAAGGTAAGTAACGCCACGATTCAAATATGCTACTGCGTAATCCGGATTAATCCCGATTGCCTTATCGTAATCAGAAATTGCTTTGGAATATTCTTTTAAATCATAATAAATCTTTCCGCGATTGTTGTACGCATCTGCAAAAGTCGGATTAAGCTCTATCGCTTTTGTGAAATCTGAAATTGCATCATTAAAATCTTTTATAAAATAATATGCGCTTCCGCGGTTATAATATGCTTCCGCATAATCGGGTTTTATCTCTATCGCTTTTGTACAATCCGAAATAGCTTTCGAATATTCTTTTAAATAAATACAATATGCACTTCCACGGTTGCAGTATGACACGGCATCGTTCGGATTAAATTCAATAGCTTTCGTATAGTCAGATATTGCTTCGTTATATTTTCCTAATTTGCCATAAGTATTTCCGCGATTATAATATAAATTTGAATTATCAGGATTTTTATCAATTGCCTTTGTGAATAATTCAATCGCATCATTATAATTTCCCGATTCATATTTTACCATTCCCTGTTCATTATATTCTTCCGGTTTCTGTTTACACGAAAAAAAGAATATTGATAAAATGAATACGGGATAGATTAACAGTCTTCTTCCTGCGTTCCCAAAGACAATATTTTGAACAAGCAGGAAGAATAATTTATACTTCTTCATTCCCACTCCGGAACACGGAAACGTTTGGAAAACTCTTTTTAACAGAAAAAACAAAACCATAAATTTATTTCTCCTCTTTTAATCTCGGCTGGCATCCGAATTTTTCAATCAACAAATCATCATAATAATTTGATTTCTGAAAAAGATTTCTGAAAATTTCCACGCCCGTTTCATAAATTAAATATTCATCATAGATAAAAGCGGATATCAATATTTCCTGTTTGTTAACACTGAAAGTCAAACCTTCGAGATTATTATTTTCTTTGAGTAAGAATTCATAAACATTTCCTATATTCATTTTAGGAAGTGAACACAAATATGCATCTCCAACGAGAAAATTATTTGAATTATAATTTATAATAATTGTAGCACTTTCCTCCTGAACTTCCCAGCCGTATTCTCCCCGCCTCGCTAATTTTGCATCCTTACCGAGTTCGGTTAAAATATTTTCTACAATTGCGTTCACTCCGGTCGGCTTATATTCTGTTTCGTTTTTAAGAGCCGGCAACTCAACTTTCGAACCGCAAAAAGGACAATATTCCCCGTCTATATTTTCAGATGTAATAATGTTCGTACATGAAGGACATCTCACAGCAATTTTTCCGAAATGGTCTTTATATTCATTCAGAGATTCCTGTAAATATTCACAGGGCAACGCAAAGCCAAGATTGTCGCCTCCTGCAATTATAAAAGTATTAACTCCGATTATCTCACCATTTTCATTTACGAGAGGACCGCCGCTGTTACCCGGATTTATTGCCGCATCAATCTGAATGTAATTCAAACCGTTTTGCAGACGCTTTGCTTTCGAGACGATTCCTTCCGTAGCTGTATAATTCAAACCGTATGGATGGCCGATTGCTATTACTGTATCGCCATCCGAAACTTTTTCGGCAGAGAGTTTAATCTCAGGAAAATCTATACCCTCCGGTACTCTGATAAAAGACAAATCATATTTCAGGTCGTTAAAATAAACCGGAGAAAGCGTGTGTTCAAAAAGCTGTCCGCTTATAACCACTTCCGTATTGTTTTGCGTGACATGGTTATTTGTTACTATCAGGTTTTGTCCCCGGAGATAAAACCCGGTTCCGTTTCCTTTTGGGGTGGAGATTTGAATAATAATCGGTTTAAATAAATTAATAATATCCTGTGGATGCATTTTTTAATTTAGTTTTAAAGTTTTTAATTCATTATAAAAAGAAATGAGAAAATTTATTCTGCTATCGAATTTTAAATTGTCAGTATTATATTTTAATTCGGGAAACTGCCCTACTCCGGCACTTACTATCAATTCAATTTTAGATTTTATTGCCGGGATATTTAATTTATTTCGCTCTTCATCAAACAAAATTTCGGAATCGCCTGCTTCTTTGAAAAATTCAGGTAATATTACCGGATAGACTACCTGAAGCAGCCGGTGTACAGGTGTTTGCATTCCATAATTATAAAAACAAAATCCTGCAACATATTCTAAAATTCTTAACGCAATATCTTCATGCTTATTGTCAACATACCAACCGATATTTTTCAGATTATTGACTATTACATCCGCAACCGGCTGAAGAAAAACGGGATTCAATATACTGAAAGTCGTATTTGTTTTATAAAAACTTTTTAATAATTCGTCGTCTGTCTTTGTTAATATTTTAGCAAACTTATCTTTCATGTTGGAATTTTTTTCGACGTGTTTCTTATCGTCTTTCGTAAAATATTCCATGCTTATTTTTTCCATTTCATCAACAATTGAACCTTCGGGTGTAAGCAAATAATCTACCCTGTACAAAAGCGATAAAAGCAGATATGAAATCCCTCCGTCATAATTATTTTCATTCAATCCTGAAATCTTATCCAGAGTTTCATTAATCCATTTCCTGAGAAAATTTAATTTCAATTTCTTTATCTTGTCATCAAATGGTATTATAAGGCTGTCTACGGGTTTTAAAACCGAAAATTCTCCAAGCAATAAATCATCCTGCTTGTCCGCCTTTATTGATAATTCTTTCAGTGCATAATATAATTTCCCGGGAAAGCAATCGGAAATACTGCTGTCGAATTTTATTGCAATATAATTTTCCTTCAAAGTAAACCTCGAATAATATAAAGTATAATTTAATTCAAGAAGTCGCCGCATAAATGGAATGCTAAGCTTTTCACATTCTGCAATTACGGCTTCTGCACTAACTTTTTTGTCGGATATTATGACATTAACTTTCTTTGAACCCTGTATAAAATCAAATTTAAGCGAATTGTCCGATTCCGTTAAGTTAATGTTATCGCCGGATTGGTTCGATATGTATTTTGTAAATATTTTAAAACAATCAAAATATTTTTTCTGCTCGAATAAATCGACACATTCGCCCCAGTAATCTAACTGAACTTTCTGCTTGAAACATTCTGTGTACCTTCCGTACGTGATTTGCATCTCTTGTATATTTTATTTTTTATAATATTATTTATAATTTGTTAACTTTAAAGATGTGCTTTGCAAAATTCATTATGTTGAATAAAATAAAACAAATCAATGAAGAAATTAATGAAAAAGTGTATCGGAATAAACGTGAAACTGATAATAAGGCAATATCATAAATCCAGGTCACTTTTTATCCAGTCTGAGAAATTCTTAGTATCAGTCTGCCCGTATGTTTCCGATACATAATCCAGAATTTCACTTAAAATTTGGTTATTGCTTAAATTTTGTTTTTTTAAAACATTTATATAATTATTTAACTCATCCTTTAGTAAAGTTTCATCGGCAAATAAAATGCTAAATTCTGAAATTTGTGTTTGAGTGCCAGAAGTTTTATCAAAATAAATTAATTTTGCTGAATCTAATTTGGTATCAGAAAGCATTTTTCCGTCGATATTTAATATTGATTCTTTATTTAATATTAAAGTGTCGCCTGCATTATTCAGCTTGCTGAGATGTGTTCCTTCCGAATTAAATTTTAAACAGAAATATTTATCGTCGTTTATAGGATATCTTTTTATATCAATCCGGAATGTGAAATTTCCAACCACAAAATAAGGCATTTTTGATTCAGGTTCGGAATCTTCAATTCCTTTTGTGCTTAGATTAGACTTGCCAGAAGATAATACTGAAGCAAGAGTAGATTTAACAATATCGTTCAATTCATTGCCTGTACCCGAAACGGCTTTAACAGTGAATCTACCCTTGGTTACACTGTGAACAACGGCAACAGCATCTGAACTGTAAAAAATTAAATTATCGTTCGAACAAATTTCGTCATTGGTTTTTATCTGTGCTCCGGTTTTTTCAAGCACAATTTTTCCTTTCACTTTTAGTACCGTGTAACAATCCTGTGAAAAAGAAAACCCCGATAAAGTGAGAATTAATAAGAAAGCAAAAATTATTTTATTAACCATATTTTTTAATTTTGGGATTTTATTACCTTAATAAATTCTTTTCTGAATTTATAAATATTTTTAAAGAAACTTTTTTTATCGCGTTTATCTTTCTCGGTTCTGAAATGATTTATAAACAGTTCAATAATTTTTAAGTATACTGCAAGAATAAAAATATTGATATGAATATTATAGAGTATATATAAAAATGTAGATAGTATTCCTAAATACAATAAATATCCGAGATAATTGACAAAGAATTTACCAAACTTATACTGCATTATAACTTTTACGGATTTTCTTTCTTTAATGTTTTTTTTCGAAAACAAATCATACGAGACGAAAAAATACGCAAGAAATAAAATCAGTAACAAAAATATATTTATTATATTTTCTTTGTTAACGAGAGTTAAATAAACATTTAATAATATCATCGAGCCGGGCATAGTGCCTAATATTGTTTTATGAATATCCCTGTCCTGCAAATCACCCATTACTATTATTTTATCTTTAATCGTCTGAGAGATAATTGAATCAGGTAAAGAGAGAAATTCTCCAAGATTAACATAAGGGTAAGGAGTTGCGGATTTTCCCTCCTGTATATCATAATATCTTACTCTGAAATCGATTACAATAGTATTAAAGCTTAAATGATTATTCAAAAAATATAAAATATTTTTCTTTTTAAAATTGCTTTTGTATAAGTTGTTATACATTACAAGAGGTAAACTCTCGAGCGAATCTTTCGTCAGCAGCGAGTATTTTAAAAATGAATCTTCGATTATATTATAATCCGCAAGCCCTTTGTTCACGTTAAATATTGGTGTGTTCGGCTGGTTATTTTCTTTTAAATGATATGGTATAACAATATTATCAATCTTACTTATTTGCGAATTTAATAACGAATCATCCGGCGATTTATCTTTGAAGAAAATATCACATATAATATACTTAGGTTTAAAATTGCCGGTATTTATTACTTCAAATAGTTTAGCAAGTTTTGTCCGGTCTGTAATGGTCTGGAATCCAACAGGGAACTCGTTTTCGTCGAGTTTATCAATCAGGCTGATGTCATAAGCGGTATTAATGAATAAAAGTTCTTGCTGAGCAGGCTTCGGGTCAATTTTAAAAACCAGTTTCTTAATAATTGTACTCCATTTTATTAAAGCTTTTTCATCACCGTACGTTACATTCTGGTCAAGCAGCCATAGTGTAAGAAAAATCAAAAGAACTGAGTGTAATATGCTTAATATAATTAAGACTTTTCTGTTTTCCTGTGATTCTGCTTTAACTTTTTTTTGTGGAGTTGACATAAATATAAGAAATTCAAACGAAACAGGTAAATTTAAAACGAATTAATAATTTTTTCTAACTAAAGCTTCAAGGAATTACGTTATTTAAAAAATGTCGAATAATTTGATTAGATTCAAGTAAAATAAACAGAATCAATTCTAATTATTAAAAAATTAAATCGTGGAATTTCTAAAAATAAAAAAGCCGGAAGAAAAACTCCCGGCATGATAAAATTGAGGGGACAAATGTCCTTATTTAATGAGAACCATCTTCTTTACCTCAACATATTTATCCGAAACAAGACGATAAAAATAAACTCCGCTGGCGAATGGCTGACCGTTAAATTCTATTGAATATTTTCCAGCCGATTTAAATTCATTATTAACCACTCGTTTCATTTCTCTGCCGAGAATGTCGTATATAATTAAAGTAACTTTCGCATCCTTCGGTAAATCGTAATTTATTTTTGTTGTCGGATTAAAAGGATTCGGATAATTTTGTTCTAAAAGATAATCTTTTGGAAAAATTTCTTTGCTATTATTAACTTCATCAGGAGTATAAGCATATCTATAAATTAAACCTGTTGAACAACCTGCCCAACCTCTATCCGTTGTTGCAAATGTTAAACAATAACCGGCAGCACTCATTGTGTATTGATTCGTCCAGTTTACACCATAATTGGTACTCTGCAAAATAACTCCTCCGCTTGAACCTGCACCACAAGACCATATATATGGAGTTCCGGGTACACATTTTAATCCGTTTTGTACACCTGCGGGTGTATATCCGGCCGTCCAATTTGTCCCACCATTAGTTGTAACATTAAAAGAGAGTACCAAATTCGATACATTTGTCATAGCCGCAACACCCGTATTAGCATTCATAAATGCAATTCCAATGGAATTTAATCCTAATGTTGAAATGGAAACAAAACCGCTTTTAAGTCCTCCTCTGTATATTTTAGTATTATTTGTTCCGAACCAAATATGTCCTGTATCGAGAGCAGCATAACCATTATTCCAGCCTGCCTCTGCGCCTGTAAAAGATGGACCTGCGGATGTCCAGTTTACACCTGCGTTTGTTGTCCAGTAATAACACCATTGGGTTGTTAAAGGGTCTCCAATAATAAATCCTGTATTTTGATTAAAAAAATGTATTGCATCGATAAATTGTGTAACCGGACTTGGCAAAGATACATAAGACCAATGGCTCCCGGAATTAGTCGTGTGGTAAACACTACCATCATTTGCACCGACCCAGGCTTCGGTTGCACTTATACCGCAAATCGAATACAAACCAACTGTAGAAACCGGCATATCACCTGTTACATTAGTCCACGGAAGACCTCCATTCGTCGTTCTAATAACATAACCTAACGTTTGCAATGAAGTAGCACCGCACATCCAGCACGTATTAACATCGACTGCCCATGCGCTGTTTAAATCCCAGCCTGTAACAGGATTAGTTTGTGCCTGCCACCCTAATTGAGCAAATAAATTTGTAGAATAGAAAAAAACAAGAAGACTAATAATTAACTTAAATCGTTTCATTTTAAACCCCTCCTGTAAATTTAAACATACTTAAATATTTATTATTTCAATTACAATACCTTTCGATATCTCCAAATGTTTTAAATTTCTCTTGTTGGTCTTAATTGTTACTTTAATGCAGGTTCCCGCCGTTGTTGGTGTTAGCACGTTCTTTATGCGTCACCAACAACAATGGTTAATGAATATATTATTATTTCTCCAAATGTTTTAAATTTTTCTTGTTGCTTTTAATCGTTACTTTAATGCATGTCTTCAGATATTTAACATCTTTTACTTCTGCTGTTTTATAAATATCGTTTAAGGTTTTATAATCATCCTTTTTTAATTTAATAATTTTTTCCGAAAAATCTTTTATCAGTTCTTCTTTAATAAGATTAATCAATGAACTTGTATTTATTCCCTTTCGTGCAGAAATAAATATTGCATTTTTGTATTCTTCCTTTAATTTTTCAAACAAATCGAAATCACCGATTCTATCCACCTTATTAAAAACATTAAATATCACCTTATTCCCCGCACCTATTTCTTTCAAAGTTTTTTCAACTACTCCTATTTGCTCCTTATAATTGGGATTAGAAATATCTATGACGTGCAATAGAATATCCGATTCAACAACCTCCGACAATGTTGATTTGAAGGATTCAATCAGGTTATGCGGAAGATTTTTTATAAATCCGACTGTATCGGAAACCAATACCTGCTTGGGATATTTAGACAACGAATCATCTTTTTTATTAATATTTAATTTCAGTAATCTCGTAGATGTATCGAGCGTCGCAAATAATTTATTTTCCACGAGCACATTCGAACCTGTAAGCAAATTCAGCAAAGTTGATTTACCAGCATTCGTATATCCGACCAAAGACAGACGTACAAAATTCTTTCGCTCAAGCGCCTGAGTTTTTCTTTGCCTGTCGATTTTTTCAAGCTTCTCTTTTAATAATGATATTCGTGTTTTAATAAATCGCCTGTCAGTTTCTATCTGTGTTTCGCCCGGTCCCTTTGTTCCTATTCCGCCGTATTGTTTTGAAAGGTGAGTCCACTGTCTCGTAAGTCTCGGAAGCATGTATTCAAGCTGTGCAAGCTCCACCTGCAGTTTAGACTGTGATGTACGCGCATTGTTTGCAAAAATATCGAGAATCAGATTTGACTTATCGATTATCTTGCATTTTATTTTCTCTTCGAGATTTCTCAGTTGTGTGAAAGCAAGTTCGTTTTCAAATATGACGAGAGAGATATTTTTTTCCTCGACGTATTCTGCAATTTCGTTTACTTTGCCTTTCCCGATTACGTATCTTGAATCAAATTTATCACTCGACTGGTAATAAGTCTTTACAACTTCAGCGCCCGCCGTTTCAGCCAGAAATTTCAATTCGTCCTGAGATTCCTTAAGATTTAATATATCTTTATTTTTCTTATTTAAAAAACTTACCAATACAGTTTTTTCGGTTTCTTTTTTCGTTTCAATCATAGTTTTAAATTATCAAATCTATGTGTGATTTAAAAGAGAAAATTTGAATTTGATTATCTTATTCTTTGATGGGGCGGCTTAATTATTAATTTCTGCAGTGAGATAATCAGTGTAATCAATTAAATCTGTGATATAAAACAAAAGGGAGCCGAAACGACTCCCTTTCAAATACATAAATTAATTTCAACTGATTATATAATCTGTGATTATTTCAACAGCATCATTTTTTTCATATCGATGAATTCATCGGCAAATATTTTGTAATAATAAATTCCTGATGATAATTTTGAACCATCGAATGCGAATGAATTTAATCCGGCTTTTTGTACAACACCATTAAGAATTGTAGAAACTTCTCTTCCCAATAAATCATATACTTTCAAAGTGACTTTCATTTCTTTAGGAAGATTGAATTCTATATTCGTTGTCGGGTTGAAAGGATTCGGATAATTCTGATACAACTGATAACCCTCTGAAATAGTATTATTATTTCCAACACCGCTTGGTGTGCTTCCGACTACAAGAGTATAAGTTCTCGTATGTGTTCTCGGTCCGCCGTTTTCAGCACCTGTTACGGTGACTGTGTAGGTTCCGTAGGAACAATTCGAAGATGTTGTTGCATTTATTCTCAATGAATCCGGAGTACCTGTTAATACTTTAACATTGCTCGGTGTCCATGTGATTGTAAGCGTACCTACTGAAGGAGCAGGTGTTACAATCGCACTATATGTAACTGTTCCGCTGTAATTGCCCATCATCGGAATTCTAACATAGTTTACGGAAGTATTATTTGTGCTTAAATTATCAGATGCTTTTGCGAATGACATTCCGTAATCAGGCAGATAAGCTGTGTAATCCTGCAAGCTGTTATTTTGTCCTGAGTAAATCGGGAAAGTAAATGTCCGACCTGACATCTGATTATAATCACCAATATAATAATGTTCTGTGCCCTGATATTGTTTAATAACATTGGGATTAAAGTTTTGATTAGAAACTTTAAAATTCGGTGAGAATGTTGCGCCACCGTTTGTAGAGACAGCACCATAAATTTCAGTCAGTATATTCGAGGCATCGTTACGGGAGTCATACCAGGTTTCCCATACTCTTCCCTGGTCATCGCAGGAAATACTTGTCATCCATTGGTCGGTTGTTGTTCCATCATCGTTTACCATAATAGGAAATTCCCATGATACTCCATGATTGGTAGTTCTTGCACAATATACATTAGCAATATCGGGACCGGGAGGATTAGAGGCATAAGAAATATATACATTTCCTCTGTAAGGTCCGTTCGACAAATCAGTACACGATTGCGGATGTCCGTTCGTTCTGATATTTCCTTTAACGCTGTATCTGCCGCTTGTAGCATTTATTGTGCCGGGTTCAACATAAGATGCAGCATTAATATTTGAACCAAAAGTTGCACCGCCATCTGTTGAAATTCTGCACACTGAACCTGAGCTTGTTAAGTAGATGCAAAATACTCTGCCTGTATAATCTACAACTATTTGAGGACCTGGGTTTGTGGATGCAGACGAAGCTATGGCGTATGCCGATGACCAGGTTGCACCATTATTTGTGCTTCTGTAGAAATTTACTCCCTGTAGTGTCCCTGTCCAGAAATTTGCCGCATAAACGTTATTTTTATATGTACCGTTTGTCGGGTCACATGCAATCCATTCTTTATCATTAGTCGTTGAAGAAGTAACTACGACGTTTGAACCCCAGCTCTGTCCGCCGTTAGTTGATTTTTGAACTTGAATCTGTAAACCTGTTCCGAGAGTAGCAAAATAAAAATTTCCGAGACTATCTGAAGCAAGTACCGGGTCACCGGAACTTGTTACTACATTCGTATAACTCCAGCTTACTCCGCCGTTCGTTGTATAATAAATATAATTCGCGCCTGTAATAACCCTGTTATCCGTTGCAACAAAGTTTAGAGGATTTAACCTATTTACTGCAATAGCGCATTCCATAAATCCGGCGGTAGTTGAAATAATATAATTATCAAATGAACCGACCGAAACAACCGAATTAATATTATCAACGCCATAAGGCTGAGTAGCCCACGCCTGAGGAAGTATAACCCTTGACGTAGGTATTGTATTATTCTGTGCGTTAATATTCAATGCGAACAGAAAAATAATAAAAATAAGAAAAAATGCTTTTTTCATTTTTGATATGATATATGAATTTTAAAAAAATAGCTCATCCATAAATTTTCAGAATGAGCTATTGTAATTAGAAACTTAACATAAAAAGCCAGCTACAAACATTATTTAACCAACATAAGCTTTTTAGTTGCTGAATAATCACCAGCTCTTAATGTATAATAATACGCACCTGATGATAATTTTGAAAAATCAAGCGTGTATGTGTAATTATTTGCCGTTTGCTGTTCATTTACAACAGACATTACTTCATTACCTAAGACATTATAAACCTTTAAAGTAACGAATGATGTTTTCGGAATCGAATAATTTATAGTTGTTGTCGGATTAAACGGATTCGGGAAATTTTGTTCCAATTTATAGGATACCGGCACCGAAGTGTTATTGTTATTTACTTCAGATAATATACCTGTGTATCTGTAAATTGTTCCGCCCGAGCAGCCAACCCAGCCCCGATTTACAGTTGCGAATGTCATGCCATAACCTGCGGCAGTCGTTGTGAATTGTTGTGTCCAGTTCACACCATTATTTGAACTGAATAAAATTACACCACCTGTTGTCCCTGCGCCGCATGTCCAGACATACGGGAAACCGGGAACAGCTTTTATTCCGAATTGTATTCCGGCGGGTAAATATCCTGCTGACCAGGAGGTTCCACCATTTGTTGTTATATTATTTGCCAAAACCGCCGGTGTAGTTGACGTCATGACTGCAACACCGTTAATATTATTTGGTACAGCCATTCCGTAAGAATTAAGACCAGTGGATGCGGCAGAAGTAAATGTACTTCTTAAACCACCGTGATAAATTTTTGTATTATTTGTTCCAAACCAAATATGTCCTGTATCGCTTGTAAAATAAGAATTATTCCAACCGGCTTCTGACCCTGTGAAAGTAGGACCTGCAGCTGTCCAGTTAACACCTGCATTTGTTGTCCAGTAATAGCACCATGTAGTTGTTGCAGGATCTCCGATAATGAAACCTGTGTTTTGATTATAGAAATGGATGACGTCAACAAACGCTGTTACCGGGCTAGGCATACTCACAAATGTCCAGTGTGTACCACTGTTAGTTGTATGATATACACTACCATCATTTACACCAGCCCACGCTTCAGTAGCGCTGATTCCGCAAATTGAATATAAACCTGCAGCAGAGACCGGCATATCACCGGTTACGTTGGTCCATGTAGTTCCGGCATTAGTTGTTCTGATAACGTAACCTAATGTTTGAGAAGTCGAAGCCCCGCACATCCAGCAAGTCACAGTATCAACTGCCCATGCACTGTTTACATCTACTCCCGATACAGGATTTGTTTGTGCAGTCCAGGTCTGGGCAAACATATTTGTAGCAAAGAATAAAACCATCAGACTTACAAGTAACTTAAATTGTTTCATTTTTACTCCTTCCTGCATATATTTCTATATGCATATCTTATTTATTTTTTAGTAAATTAATTATTCTTTTAAAATAAAGTTTAGTATCTTAAAACTAATTAATGCTTGTAATATAAGCAATATCATTTTTTCGACTTTGATAATATTTTTTAGGGCTATTAAAATATCCTGATAGGCTTATTTAGAGATGTTTGTATGCTTTTTCCATCTTGATTCTTTATTAAATAAGACCATCATTTATGTAAATAAATATTTCTATTTATCATGTGAATATTCCGTTCAGATGCAAAAAAATCAAAATTCGAGAGAAAAGGAGTATTTTAATATTATTAAAACTATTAAATCTGTAAAATATATTGTTTAATCAGACTTTTTAAAATAATTAGCGCATGTACTAAATATATCGGATTGTTACTAATATATTAATTTGTTATATTTTTTGATTATATTTGAATTTTTTGAAAGGATTAACAATTATGAATTTACAAATCGGCGATTTAGCACCTGATTTCACATTAAAATCTAAAAATCAAACCGGGGAAGTAATAGATATTTCCCTTAGTGATTATAAAGGTAAAAAAATAGTTTTATTATTTCATCCTCTTGCGTATACAGGTACTTGCACAACGGAAATGTGCACAGTCTCCGAAAGTTACGAATTATATTCTTCATTAGATGCAGTTGTTCTCGCAGTCGGAGTCGATTCAATATTCACTCAGGAAGCCTGGGCAAAACAAAACGGAATTACTATTCCCCTGTTAAGTGATTTTAATAAAGAAGTTATAGAAAAATATGGTACAAAATATCCTGACGGAGGTTTTGTTTATGGAATTAACGGCGTTTCGAGAAGGTCGGCTTTCGTTATCGATAAAGAAGGTAAAATCAGGTATAAAGAAATTTTAGATGATGCCGGAAAACTTCCAAATTTTGAAAAAATAAAAGAGGTTTTGAAATCTTTATAAAAGAATTTGAATTTTAATGCAACTTTTAAGAGAATTAGATAAATCCTTTTACGATAAAAATAGCGTAGTAACTGTCGGAACCTTCGATGGCGTGCATCTTGGACACAGAAAAATAATTGAAGATTTAAATGATATAAAAACCGCAAAAAATTTACGAAGCGTTATAGTTACATTTGATCCGCATCCGCAGATTATTTTAAGGAATAAGCATCATAAAGAAATAAAAATATTATCGACAATAGAAGAGAAAATCGGGTTATTTGAAAAATACGGCATAGATTTGGTTTATATTATAAATTTCACATATGAATTTTCTCAAACTATTGCTGAGAACTTTTATAAAGATTATTTGATTGATAATATTGGATTAACAGATATCGTTCTTGGATTTGACCATAACTTCGGAAAAAATCGTGAAGGGAATTACGAAACTCTCAACACACTGTCGGAAAAATATAGTTTTGATGTGCATCGCGTTGAGGAATTCAAAGTTGATGGTGAACATATTAACAGTACGCGTATCAGAAATTTGTTGTACGACGGTGAAATTGAAAAGGCGACAGGGCTGCTCGNNCTGCTCGGAGATTATTACGGTCTGGAAGGAAAAGTTATCTTAGGTGATAAAAGAGGACGACAAATCGGATTTCCTACTGCAAACATCGAACCTCTTTCTTCGTATAAGTTAATTCCAAAAAACGGTGTTTATCTTGTCTGTGTTGAAATTAATAATATCAGATATTTTGGTATGATGAATATCGGCTACAGACCGACTGTTTCAGACATTCCGAAAATTATTCTTGAAGCGAATATTTTTGATTTTAACAGTGATATTTACGGCAAAATAATAATAATTAATTTTATCGATTATTTAAGAGAAGAAAAAAAATTCAACTCTTTAGAAGAATTAAAAGGGCAAATTATTAAAGATAAAGAAGAATGTATTAAAAAAATAAATAAATTATTAAATTAAAAATTAAAAATGGGATTAACAAAAGAAGAAAAGCAAGAATTAGTAAAAAAGTACGGAAAAAACGATAAGGATTCCGGTAAGGCGGAAGTGCAGATTTCTATTTTAACAAATAGAATAAACGAACTTTCTGCCGGACATTTTAATGCGCATGGAAAAGATAATCATTCAAGAACAGGCTTATTAAAAATGGTCGGAAAAAGAAGAAAACTTTTAAGATATCTGGAAAATAAGGATATTACAAGATACAGACAGATTGTAAAAGATCTGGACCTCAGAAAATAATTAAATAAAATATGATTTATAAAAAAAGTATTGAATTAGGCGGGAAGAAATTGACGCTTGAAGCCGGTAAAGTTGCTAAACAGGCTAACGGTGCGGTTATGATAAGTTTTGAAGAAAACGTTGTATTATGTACGGTTGTCGCGAAAGATGACCCGAATCCGGGGCAGGATTTTTTCCCGTTATCAGTTGATTACAGGGAAAAATCAGCATCAGCAGGAAAAATCCCGGGCGGTTTTTTCAAAAGAGAAGGCAGACCCTCGGAAAAAGAAATTTTATCCTCAAGGTTAATTGACAGACCAATCAGACCGATGTTTCCTGAAGGATTTTTCTGCGAAACACAAATAAACTGTAATGTGTACTCTTCCGACGGAGAAAGTGATGCGGATATTATTGCAGCCACGGGCGCCTCAGCAGCGTTGCTCATATCGGATATCCCTTTCGATGAACCGATTTCAGAAGTAAGGGTAACGCGCGTTAACGGAGAACTTATAGTAAATCCTGATTTTGCCCAGCTCGAACAGGGTGATTATGACATCACAGTAGCCGGAACAATGGATTCAATCGCTATGGTCGAAGGAGAAGGAAAAGAAATTTCCGAAAGTGATATTCTTGAAGCGGTTAAATTCGCTCATATACATATCATCGAACTTTGTAAATTTCAGATTGAATTTGCGAAAGAGTTCTCAAAACCAAAAAGAGCTTTAGTACCTGCGGAAGACCTCTCGGAAATGATTAAAGATGTCAGAGATTTATACTGCGAAACTATTAAAAATCTCGACAGAACAATTTTAACAAAAGATGAAAGGCATAACAAATCTAAAGAACTGAGAAATCTCGTCCAGACAACTTTAGCGGAAAAATATCCCGAGTCAGAACAGAAGCTCGATGAAATTATGCACGATTTTCAATCTGAAGATATGCGTGCTATGATTTTAGAAGAAGGCAGAAGACTGGATGGCCGCGGCTTTAAGGACATCAGACCCATTGCCTGTGAAATTTCAGTATTGCCGAGAACTCACGGTTCAGCTCTGTTTACAAGAGGTGAAACACAAAGTTTAACAACTATAACTCTTGGTACAAAACACGATGAACAAATAGTTGAAGGACTTCTGAAAGAAGAATCAACCAAGAAATTTATTCTTCATTACAATTTCCCGTCATTCAGCACAGGTGAAGTAAGCGGAAGACCCGGACCGGGAAGAAGAGAAATCGGACATGGAAACCTTGCCGAAAGAGCATTAAAAAATATGATTCCTTCGGATAAAGATTTTCCATATACTATCAGGGTGGTTTCGGATATACTTGAATCAAACGGCTCATCTTCAATGGCAACAGTATGCGCAGGCTCACTTGCACTTATGGATGGCGGCGTTCAGACAAAGAAACCGGTCGCCGGAATTGCGATGGGATTGATTAAAGAAAATGACAAAGTTGTTATTCTAAGCGATATTCTCGGCTCCGAAGACCATTTCGGAGATATGGATTTTAAAGTCGCGGGTACTGCAGATGGCATTACAGCTATCCAGATGGACATCAAAATACGAGGTATTTCCTTTGAAATAATGGAATCAGCACTTGCACAGGCAAAAGACGGCAGACTGCATATACTGGGAATAATGAATGAAACCATCTCAAAACCAAATGAATCAATTTCAAAATACGCTCCTCATCTATATACAATGCAGGTTCCGACAGATATGATTGGCGCAGTTATCGGTCCCGGTGGAAAAACAATAAGACATATAATTGCAGAAAGCAAAGCTGAAATTGATATCAATGACGAAGGACAGGTTACAATTGCGGCTGTGAATAAAGAAAATGCAGCAATCGCAAGAAAGATGATTGAACTTATTACTGCAGTTCCTGAAATAGGTAAAGTTTATGACGGTATTGTAAAAGGAATAAAAGATTTCGGTGCCTTCGTAGAAATTATTCCCGGAAAAGAAGGTTTATTGCACATATCGGAAATCGATAACAAAAGAGTAACAAGGGTTTCCGACGAATTGAAAATGGGACAGCAGGTTCAGGTAAAGTTGATTGCAATCGATGAATTCGGAAAATTAAAACTCAGCAGGAAAGTTCTTTTAAAACCTGATTCTGGTTCGGAGCAAAAGAGAACAACTCAACATAATTAAATATAACTGTATGAAATACGAAATCGACAAACAAAAAGACAAGACTATTTTCAAACTGAAAGAAAAAACTCTCGGTCAGGATATTTCGGCAGAATTAAAAACCGAATTGGTCTTTCTCCAGAAAGAAATCAGGAATCAGTTCATCTTTGACCTTGGTGATGTTACTAAATGCGATAGTTCGGGATTATCCTGTCTTCTGCTCTCGGAACGTATCGAAAGAGAAAAGGGTAATAAAATTATTTTGCGAAATCTTAATAAAAACGTTCTCGAACTGTTAAAGCTTGCCCGTCTCGACAGGGTTTTTGATTTAACTGTTTAAAATTAATTTTAAATTATTTAATAACTTCTTATCTTTAAAACCGGTAAGAAGTTTTTTTATTTTTAAATGGAAAATTTTATCAAAATATGTAAAACGTCGGAGATTCAGAATAATAAAGGCAGGAAATATATGCTTGATGACGATTGCGAAATTGCAGTTTTCAGAATTAATGGAAAATTTTATGCTTTCGATAATATTTGCCCCCATAATCATACACCAAAAATTTCCGAAGGTTTTATTAAGGGTGATTACGTAATCTGCCCAGTTCATTTATACTTTTTTAATATTAATACGGGAAAATCGAGATTTAATGTCGGAGGCAAACTTAGAATTTTTGAAACAAAAGTTGAAGATGATTTTCTTTTTGTGAATTTACCTGAAAAGAAATTATTTAATTTCTGATTGATGCCGACAGAAAAAAATATAATGACAGTAAAAATTAAGAACATTTGTATAAATCAGGGATTTTTTAAAATTGGAATTTCAGAGGCAGAAACTCTTAATGAAGATAAAATAAAATTGCAAACCTGGCTCGCAGAAGGCAGGAATGCAGATATGCACTGGATTTCAGATAATTTTGAAAAAAGAACTGATATTAAAAAAGTCAGAGAAGATGCTATTTCAGTAATTTCACTCGCTTATTTATACGATACACCATTCGAACATTCTTCAGACCCGAACATACCAAAAATTTCAAGATATGCGTGGGGAGAAAAAGATTATCATAAGATATTAAAGAAAAAATTAAAACTTATTTGCAAAGATATTGAATCCTTATCGCCTGAAATCTCAACCAAATATTATATTGATGATGGTCCGGTAATGGAAAAACATTGGGCGGTAAAATCAGGAGTAGGCTGGATGGGAAAACATACAAATGTCATTGACCCGGAAACAGGAAGCTTCTTTTTTTTATCGGAAATTTTAATCAATGCAGAACTTGAGTATGATGAACCAATTAAAGATTTATGCGGCACATGTAAAATTTGTATTTCTGCCTGCCCGACAGGCGCCATATATGAACCTTATAAACTCGATGCAAATCTGTGCATATCGTATCAGACAATAGAAAATAAAAACGAAATACCGGATTACATAGATTTGAACGGCTGGATATTCGGATGTGATATCTGTCAGGATGTATGCCCGTACAATAAAAGAAAATTTTTTACCGAAGATAAAAATTTCTATCCTAAAAAAAATATATTCAATAAGACTTACGAAGAATTATTAAATTTATCAGAAGAAGAATTCAATAAGGAATTCGAAGGCACCCCAGTCCGCCGCACCAAATACACGGGTTGGAGAAGAAACCTTCTTAAGAGCAATTAAGAATTATGAATTATGAATTTTGAATTAGGAATTANNAATTTATCGAACTCTTCACCCGTCAAAAAGCCAAGAGCGATACAGGCTTCTTTCAACGATAAATTTTCTGCAAATGCTTTCTTCGCTACTTTAGCGGATTTATCATAACCGATATGCGGATTCAAAGCAGTGACAAGCATCAATGAATTTTCAAGGTAATATTTTATTTTTTCTTCATTAGCTTTTATTCCCTCGACGCAATGTTCTACGAACAGATTGCAGGCATCAGAAAGCAATCTTACTGAATTCAGGAAATTATGTATGATGACAGGTTTAAAAACATTCAGTTCGAAATTCCCCTGTGAACCGCCCAAAGTAACCGCAACGTCGTTTGCTATCACCTGTACGCACACCATAGTCATTGCTTCGGGCTGANNAGATTGACTTTCCCCGGCATTATGGAAGAACCCGGTTCGTTTTCGGGAAGAAAAATTTCACCGATTCCGCATCTCGGACCGGAGCCGAGCCATCGCAAATCATTTGCGATTTTCATCAAAGATACCGCAAGAGTCTTTAAAGCTCCGCTCGCCATCACATTCGGGTCGTGTGAAGCAAGGTAAGAAAATTTATTTGGAGCAGTTTCAAAAGGAAGCCCCGTCAGTTCCGCGATTTTTTTCGCACCGCGAACGTCGAATTCCGGATGCGTGTTGAGACCTGTTCCCACTGCCGTTCCGCCGAGTGCCAGTTTGTATAAATCCGGTAATACCATTTCAATTCTTTTTATATCCGCGTCAAGCATATCCACGTAACCTGAAAATTCCTGTCCGAGTGTTAAAGGCACCGCATCCATTAAATGTGTTCTGCCGATTTTGATAATATCTTTAAATTGTTTTGCTTTTTTATTGAGCGCATCTCTGAGTTTTTTNNAGTTTTTTAACAGCAGGTATTAATTTATGCACAAGTTGTTCCGCGGATGCAATGTGCATTGCAGTAGGAAACGTATCGTTTGAAGACTGCGACATATTAACATCATCGTTCGGATGAATCGGTTTCTTGCTTCCCATCACGCCACCTGCAAGTTCAATAGCCCTGTTAGAAATCACTTCGTTTGCATTCATATTGGTCTGTGTTCCGCTTCCTGTCTGCCATACGCGCAATGGAAAGTGTTCGTCGAGCTTTCCATCTATCACTTCATCAGCCGCTTTAACAATCAATTCGCATTTATCATTTGACAATTTTCCCAAATCCATATTAACAAGTGCGGCGGCTTTTTTTAGTATTCCAACAGCCCGGATTAACTCCCGCGGNNCATTACATCATAACCGATGGAAAAATGAATGAGAGAACGCGCAGTCTGCGCCCCGTAATAAACATTAACCGGAACCTGGATTTCTCCCATCGAATCCGATTCTGTCCTTGTATTAATTTTTTCCATTTTGATTTTTCCCTTCATCTTAAAAGTTGATAAATAAATTGCTGTTTTAGTAGTGACCTGAAAATTAAATTACTAAAAAATAATATTTATAGAAATATAAATTTCGTCATCGCCTTAATTAAAATCATCGCGATATAATTATATACGGGAAAATCAATAAATACGAATTTATAGATTTTATCACTTACTTAATTATAAAATATGATTAAATTCATTTAATTTGTTTTTTGATTTATTCATTGGTAGTAGATATGGCATTCAGGACTTCTCATAATATCAAATTTGATTAAAGTTAATATTTTTTGCTGATTCTCGCCGGTGTTACAAATTCCAAAAATACGAATAAAAATTTAATAATCTAATTATAATTTCATTATGAAAAAATTAGTAATTTCGTTAATATTATTTTTTGTTTTTGCTTCGGCATCTTTATATGCCCAGGACCAAATATCTTCAAAGGATGCAAAAGACCACGTCGGACAGACAGTGTTTGTTAAAGGAAAAGTTGCTGCAATCTTTACTTCTAACAAAGGTAATACATTTATTAATTTCGATGATAAATCTCCCGACCAGACTTTCACGGTTGCAATATTCAGCGATTCAAAAGTTGACATAAGCAAAATCACAGAAGGATGCACTTTAACCGTACTCGGAGAGATTAAAGATTACAAAGGTAAGCCTGAAATAGTGATCGATAAAAACGAACAAATAATAAGTGTTGAGTAAAATTAAAATTTTATAATATCCGGAAATATTTTATCGGTATTGATAAATACCTGATTATTCGCGTTAAAAACGAATTGTGTTTTACTATAATACAAAAATCCTTTTAAGGTATTTCGCATATAACTGAATAGACCTGAAAAGAAATTCCTAAAGTCGGGATGTAATATGCCCGGCTTTATTATTTAGAATATTAAAGACAATTACAGTTGAATCTCGACTTTAAAAAATTCCTTGCCTTTCAGCGTAGTAAATGATACCACTCCTGTTTTATCATCAAAATTAAAATCGTTTATAACATCATATTCGGGAGAAATTGGTTTATTATCAAAATAAACTCTCATCTTTGAATAATAATTTACTTTATCGGTTATATATGATGCTACATATAAAGCTTTACCTTTATATAATACAGGATTCTGAATACCATCAAAAATAGGGCTTTTCCCTGTTTTAGTAATAAGATTGGTAATATATTCGTCTTTACTATTTGTGTGATTTGTAATATACATATAGTTCTTGTTATCATCGATTTTGAAATAATCTCCGGTAACATAATCAATTGTCTGGACGCTTTCATATGGTCCGAATTTTTCTTTTCCGATATGAACATACATTTTATCTTTTTCTTTCTTGTCATAATTTCCGTAGATAGCGCCTACATATGCCAATGTTCCATCGGGTAAAATTTTAGCATCCAGAACAGAAGAATAACCTGTTTTGATTTCATCATTTCCGATTATAATAATAGATTTATCATCAGCTGCCTGCGTAATATAAAAAATCTTGTTGCCCGGTAAGATTTTTAAATTATTTATTGCCGGGTATCTCTTGCCTTCTTTTCCGTCGAATACTACAAAAGATTCATAAGCCTCAGTCATTTTATTTTTTTCGTTTGCAATAAAATATAATTTGCCGTCGTCTGTAATTCCCGCATTATATATGCCTTCACCGTACGTTTTGCTCGCTTCTTTATCACCAATTACAACTCTTTGCGGAGAACCTTCGTCCGCGGAATCCGAACCGACATAAACCGGCACTTCGTCTTTATTCAAAATTATATTATCAATCCTGTCATAACTTTTGTATTCTTTTTCTCCCTGTACAACAAAAGCATTTCCGAAATAGTCAAAGTTACCCCCGTTTTTCGCAACGTATACTAAGTTGCCTTTACTGTCAGGGATAACGTTATACATATCGATATCGGAATAATGTTTCTGCTCTTCATCGCCTATAACGAGAAAAGTTTTGCCGTTATCTCTTGCAATATAATATGGTTTATCATCCGATGTAAATCCCAGTTCTCCGATTGGTTCACCTTCGAACTGAACTTTTGGATAAGAACATAAATTTATTTCATCATACCCTTTACTTTTAGTGAATTTTTCATTTGAAATATCATAAGAAACAAGATAATTTTTGTTCTTTTCCGAACACACATAATATAATATTCCGTTTTTTTCCGTCCAGCTTGAATTTAAATAATCGTAATTTGCTATTTCTTTCCCGTTCTTCAGCAGAAAATATGTATACGTAGTGTCGGTAATATTATTGCTGGCAGATACAAAATAATTTCCATAGCTATCGAATTTAACTCCGTAGTCTTCGATAACATCATAATTCCCCGAATTACCTTTATTGCTGTACAAATTATATTTTTTTTGTCTTAGCGTATCATAATTCGCATAAATATAAGTTCCGGTTTTTTCATCATATCTTAAACCATAACCGTCTACATCGTGTATTTTATCGAATCGCGCTATGGATTTTAATTTAATTGTCTGGGCTTCCAGAGAAAATGAAATAATAAAAATAAGTAAAACGGAAAAAAATGTTTTCATAAATTGTTATATAAGTTTACTAATTAGGCTAAAATAAGAAAAATAATAAACAGATAATAATCACAAAAGAAATTAATTATAGATAATTTAAGCAGGACTACCACCTTCTTTTTGTCTTTAATAAAACAACTTATAATAGTAATTTGATATTGATCATTAATAACTGAAAATAAATTGCTCGCGAAAGAATAAACTGAAATATGGTCGTCTTAAGCTCTATATATTTGCAGACATCGCCGGATTTTTCTTACGTAATTCTTTTCTCAATAAGTTATTTTCAAATTTTTAACCTGAATTAATAATTTATGAATTAAATTTTATATCAGTATTTCATATCAATTTCCGGATATAAAATTTTGCTTTAAAAGAAATAATGAAATGAAAATTAGAATTATTTATTCGACGAAACAAAATCTTTACGTAGTTCAGAAAAAGCGTTTACTGAGTCAATGGGAAACTTTTGACCATTATTTTTATACTGATTCGGAAGGTGATATTCAGAATATAAAAGGATTTTCGACATATAAAAACGCGGAAGAATGGGTTAGCGACCGTTATGCAAATGAAAAATTAATTGATCCGAAAGCCGAAGGAAAATATATCACTTCCGAATAAAAAATAAAAAATAGAAAATAAAAAATAAAATACCCGTTTATTAATAATTTGTTTTCTCCAAATATTTTAATCTGAGATAACCTTACCGGTATTCTTACATTAGCTCATTTTATTTACAAAAAATCAGTACTAACAGTTTTATCTCAATTTATTTCATCATTTCTTCCATCGTCATCCACTTAAGCCCTTCAGGCGGGTTGAACATATTATCCTCAAGTTTTAATTCAGGTTCAAAAACAGTCGCCGTAGTCGTTTTATTATTTTTATCTGTTATTTTTAAAACGTAGTTGTCTTTGTATATTGAAAATTTATCTCCGAACTTCGACTGGTATACATCACATTTATACCCGAGCACGTCTTCATTTCCTGTTTTTTGAAAATCCTTAATCCTTTCACTTATGCTCGCTATCTCATAATTAATTGTGTTTTCCAGTTCTTCGTCAACATCCATAACCATATTCATTTTTTCTCCTGCTTCGTCCGTTATCATATATGCCTTTTTGTCAGGCACATACATATCTGCAGTATTTTTCTTCCCGTTCACGACGGCATCAATGTTTATTTTAAATTTTTTCCCTTTCACCCACATTTCCATATTACCGGATTCATTATCTGATTTTGTTTCATATTTTATATGGTATGGTGAACTAATGGTATTAACTATTTCTTTTTTTGTTTCCGTTTTATTTTCGGATGTTTGTTTTGAATCGTTTCCCGAAGTATCGTTTTTCTTGCTGCAATTAATAAATGAAAAAGAAAAACAAAACAATATTAAAAGTAAAAATAATTTTTTCATAGTTTTGATAATAAATTAATTAATTTTTTAAAATGAATATTTATTAAAATAAATTATTTCGGCTGAATCGGTAAATAAAAAAAATGTAGCTGTAAACCGGAACTAATTGATATAAATATATAAATATTAAACAATTACCGAAAGTAAATAATTCCGGTGTTTAAAATTCACAATTCATCGCAGCCACACGTCGAAGATTCCGATTTATCGGAACTTTTACCTGCGCATATATATTTTACCGAATTATGTTATGCTATACTTACAAACTTTACAGATCTATCAAACTTTACGAACTTTATAAACTTTACGAACTTTATAANNTTTACGAACTTTACAAACTTTATTGTAACTTTAGAATTTTATTCAACTTAATTTTGTTGCCATACTACTGATTAGGAAATACTGATAAAGGAGAGAACAAAAAATTACAAAGAAAGGAAAGGGATTCCTTTCTGCACACACTTTCTCCGATTTATTTTCCAATATTTTAAAGAAATAAATTTTTAGTAATACAGTTTTAAAAATGAATATTATTTTATTCTAATATTAAATAATAATCATTGGAAGGAGAACAAAATGTTAGATTCAAAAAAAATTGACGAATTTAAAAATAATCTTCGCGGGGAATTGATTCAACCCGGTGACGCGAATTATGATGAAGCCTGCAAGGTATACAATGGAATGATTCATAAAAGTCCGCGTATGATTGCCCGCTGCACCGATGTACCCGATATAATCACTGCTGTTAATTTCGGACGTGACAATAAAATGCTGGTTGCCATCCGCGGCGGCGGACACAACGGCGGCGGACTTGGCACCTGCGACGACGGACTTGTAATAGACCTGTCGCTAATAAGATATACCCGTGTTGACCCGAAAGCACGCACAGTTCGCGTTGGCGGAGGGTGTAAGTGGGGTGATGTTGATCATGCAACTCATGCATTCGGACTGGCAACTCCAAGTGGAATCGTTTCTACAACCGGTGTTGCAGGACTAACACTCGGTGGTGGTCTTGGACATCTGACACGAACATGCNNAGCTCGAAGCAGATATGGTTCTTGCTAACGGAGAATTTGTTACGGTTGGTCCTAATGAAAACTCCGACCTGTTCTGGGCGATTCGCGGTGGCGGCGGAAATTTCGGAGTTGTCACATCATTTCTTTTTAAATTACATCCGGTCGATATTATTATCGGCGGACCAACATTTTGGGCTATAGAAAAAGCCGCCGAGGC
>PNBM01000363.1 GCA_003135995.1 Ignavibacteriota bacterium
GCTTAGTTCCTTTTTCATCCATCCGAACTATATATTTATTAGTTTCTTTGAAGTAACTTCTATAGGATGATTCTTAAAAATTCCTGAAAATAATAAAATAAAAGAATAAGATTTCAATAAAATGTTTAATATATAAATCTAATGAAAACAAAAACAAGCATTACATTGTTAGTAGCGTTTGTCGTAGCATTAATTTTATTCCTGGTAGTCAGCAGTATATTTTTAATCGGAACATATTCGAACGCCGCCCTGAAGGGAAATGAATACGTGGGTGCATTAAGCTGGATTAACTGGATGTGGATTCCTACAGTATTATCTCTTGGACTTATTTTTATATTTGGATGGGCTGTCTTTTCAGGAAAAATGGAAAAAAACAAAGTCGACTAAAAAAGAAAAAAATTATTAAGTCAGGAAATTATGTTGCAGCATGAAATCAATGATTACAAAAATAAATTATTTAAATAAAATTTTAAAAAAATTATTATGAAATTCGCATTTATCGGGACATATCCTCCGCAAAAGTGCGGCATTGGTACTTTTACACATAATCTAATAAAATCTATCGGAGAAAATTTCGGGTACAAAGATTTATTACCAAATCTCTCTGTAATAGCTATAGATGATAATATTGAACTCAACTATGATTATCCTTCCGAAGTGGTTTTTGTTGTAAGACAAAATAATCTGAATGATTACGTAATTGCATCTAAAATTATTAATTATAATAAAGCCGATGTTTGCATTCTTGAACACGAATTCGGTATTTTCGGCGGAGAAAGCGGAATACACATTCTTTCACTCATTAGCAGAATTGAAATGCCTCTCATAGTCACTTTTCATACTGTTATAAAAGAACCGACAAGCACGCAAAGATTAATTGTAAATGAACTAAGTAAAAAAGCTTTCAAAATCGTTGTGATGAGTAAGAAAGCCGTTAAATTTCTTCTTGAAATTTATAATATACCTGAAGAAAAAATCGAAGTAATTGAACACGGTGTACCTGCCGGCAAGATTTATCAAAGGGACAAGGCACGTGAAAAATTTAATTTCAGTAATAAGACTGCACTTTTTACTTTCGGATTACTGAGCCGTAATAAAGGAATCGAAACAGTCTTAAAAGCTCTGCCGAAGGTTTTGAAAAAGCACAAGAATATTATTTATGTAGTTTTGGGAAATACACATCCGAAAGTATTATCACTGCAGGGAGAAGAATATCGTGAATATCTTTTGCGGCTTGTTAAGAAATATGGTCTTGAAAAATATGTTTACTTCTACAAAAATTTTGTTCCCGAAGAATTATTGATGGAGTATTTATGTGCGACTGATATTTATATTACACCTTATTTAAATGAAGAGCAAATAACAAGCGGAACATTGTCATACGCAATAGGCGCAGGTACTGCTGTGATTTCAACTCCATACTGGCATGCGCAGGAATTGCTTGCAGACGGAAGGGGAATATTATTTGATTTCAATAATCACGAACAGCTCGGCGATAAACTTCTTGATTTACTCGATAATCAAGATAAAATTGGTCAGCTTCGTGAAACAGCGAGAAATTACGGAAATAAAATCAGATGGCCCATGATTGGAGCGAAATATATTAAAGTGGCGGCATCCGCGGTTGAAGAATATTATCAGATTCAAAAGGAAAAACGCGCTGTTCCTGAACCTTATTATTTACCTGAATTCTCGCCGATTCAAATAGAAAGTTATAAGGACGATTCCGGAATAATGCAGCAAGCTTAATTCGATTTTCCTTATAAATAACAAAATGATTTTGAGAAAAGAAAATTGGAAAATTTAAATTTATATATTTTAAATATCTAAAAACAGATTTAAAAATAATTTTTTTGGTTAATTAAAAAACATAATATGAAACAGGTAATTTTATATTTCGCAGTTTTATTAATTATCTTTACTGCCGGTTCCTTAAAATCTCAGACAGCGGAAGAATTTTTGCAAAGCGGAAATGCAAAAAACGACGCTGACGATTTTAAAGGAGCTATTACCGATTATACAAGTGCAATTAATTTGAAACAGGATTACATCGATGCATATTATAACAGGGGTCTGGCAAAAGATAATTTTCGCCATTTTCACGGCTCTATAGCAGATTACAACAAAGTAATAGAACTGAATCCTGATTACGCCGAAGCATATAACAGCAGGGGTGTTGCAAAAGTTAATTTAGAGGATTATCAGGGAGCATTAAGAGATTACAATAAAGCCATCGAACTCAAACCTGATTATGCGGAAGCATATAATAACAGGGGAGTATTGAAGGATTATTTCAGTGATTTCGAGGGTGCAATTTCGAACTTCAACAAGGCTATTGAATTAAAAGAAAATTATGCCGAAGCATATAACAATAGAGCAGTGGCAAAAATTAATTCCGGCGATTACAATGGTGCAATCGATGATTGTACAAAAGCAATCGATTTAAATCACGACTATGCAGAAGCTTATAACAACAGGGGATTAGCAAATAATTATCTGCAGAATAATAAAGATGCATTAGATGATTATAATAAAGCTATCGAACTTAAACCCGATTACGCAGAAGCTTATAATAACAGGGGACTATCGAAGGATAATTTAAAAGATTACTCCGGAGCAATTAGTGATTACAACAAAGCAGTTGAATTAAACCGAAAATATGCGGAGGCATATAATAACCGCGGATTGACTAAAGTTAATTTAGAAGATTACAACGGTGCAATTTCGGATTTCAGTAAAGCAATTGATTTGAAAAAATATTATGCTGAAGCATACAACAACAGAGGATTAACCAAACAATATATACAGGATTATTCAGGCTCGATTTCCGATTGTAATAAGGCGAGTGAATTAATTCCGAATTATGCTGAAGCTTATAATAATATGGGACTGGCAAAATATTATTCAAAGGATTATGAAGGAGCAATTAATTATTATAATAAAGCAATTAATTTAAATCCCGCTTATGCTTTTGCTTATCTGAATCTTGGCAATGCCGGGTTCAGTTCTAAAAACTATTCAGCAGCGATACTGAATTATAATAAGGCACTGGAGATTAATCCTGATTTAAACGAAGCATATTACAACAGAGGTGCCACAAACTTTGCGACGGGAAATTATGATGATGCGATTACGGATTTCAATAAAGCCATCGAGCTTAAACCTGATAACGATGTTGCTATTGATTATTTAGGCGATTGCTACTTCGAAAAAAAGGATTACGATGCGGCGCTCACTAATTATAACAAATGTTTAAGTATGAACAGTAATAACTGGGATGCGATGCTGGGCATTTCGATGGTTTATATGGAAATGAATGATAAAACGAATTCACAAATATATTTCAAAAAGGCTGAAGAACTTGAACCGAGACTCAAAGAAGGAAATGATGGTTTAGTAAAACTTGAACAGGAAGGGTATTATTATACCGACTATGAAAAGCAAAATATAAACAAACTATATAATGCATCAAAATAAATTTTAAATTAAGGAAAATTAAAATGAAAATAAGATTAGTTCTCATACTTTTTCTGTCAGTATCATTAGCGGCATTATTAAGCGGATTCACGAGCTATGATTATACTATAAAAGGACATGCAATAATAGTTGATACTAATTACGAAACGGAAAACGCATCAGAGCCGATGGACCTTGAAACATTTCAGGATTCACTATCGGATTACGGAGATTTTGTAAGTATAGATAATTCCGAAGTTGACCCGGAAAATACCGTCTCCGGTGAAAATGATGCTACGGATGTAGATATTTATTTCAATTATATTTGGGTTCCGAATCAAAGATACAGATATGAAGGATGGACTCCGTATAATGACGGCAGATGGGTTTGGACTGACTGGGGCTGGACATGGGTATCCGATTATTCGTGGGGCTGGGGTCCTTATCATTACGGCAGATGGTGGTATTCAGAATCTTACGGATGGGTATGGTCACCGGGCAGAAGATGGGGTCCGGGATGGGTTAACTGGCGTAATAACGAAGGATATGTAGGGTGGTATCCTATATCGCCGAGGAATCATTGGAGAAATAACAGATTTGACGAAGTTAATCATCATTATCGTGATGACGGATGGGTGGTAACCAGAAAGTTAGATTTTACAAACCATATAACAAAATCGACTGTAATATCGGGAAATACAAGGAATGAAGTACTTAAAACTTCTACTCCATTTGTAAATATTCAAAAAAACGGGAATAAATTATTCAATTCAGGACCGGATGTTAAAGATATTGAAAAAGTTCAGAATAAAAAAATTGTACAAAAACCTATAACGGAAGTAAGTGATTTGCATCTACAGAAAAAAGTAATTAACAATACTAAAGTTGAAGATAAAATCAATGTTGTACCAATCGGTGCCCCTCCGAATAATAATAAAACAACTCAGCCGAAATCCAAGACTAATGTAAATGGTGTAACAAATTACAATACATCTAAAACATATAACAGCACAGAGACGTATAACAAAACTAACACAGGGTCAAAAGTAAATACAAATAAAAACGTAAATACGAATACAAATGGAAATACTAATAATAATGTGAATACTAATAACACTCAAAGCACGAACAAGCCGGGAAAAACATATAATCCGGTGAGTTCAAATAAAACAGGAACAGCTAATAAAACAGGAAAGACGAGTCCGAAAGTAATCCAGACTCCTAAAGTAGTTACTACTCCGCCTGTCAAGAATTCTTCACCACCGGCAAAAAATAATCAAACACCCAACAAAGAAAGTTCGCCTCCGGTAAAGGATTCAAAATAATATTTCGAATTAATTAAAAGAACGAGCAATAAAATAAGCCTGGAGTTTTACTCCCGGCTTATTTTTATGTCTAATGTGTTTTATTGTTGGTGACACCAAAGAACAGCTAACACTAACAAAGGCGGAAAAAGGGAATCGATGCAGTTGATATTTATAAACGCATTAAAGGTGAAGTCGAGTGGAAGTTCCTCGCACGAGATACTCACAGTCCGCATCACGATAACACCGACCTCGCCCACGCCGGAACGCCTGAAGTCCTTGAATATATGGCGATAGGATTAATCGGCGATGAAGAAGTCGGACTNNGATGAATATCAGGATTGTTTCAGTATTGTGAAAGAGATGTTAATCCTTTCGTTCCCGATGCTACCATCGGGAACGAATATTATGTGTTGTTTCCCCCTTCGAAGGGCACACAAAACATTTCCCCCTTCGAAGGGCACTCAAAA
>PNBM01000007.1 GCA_003135995.1 Ignavibacteriota bacterium
GTACCTTGTCAAACGAATATTTAAATTTTGCCGAGATAAGCGAAAAAGTTTCGTTTATTGACCTTTTTAATTTTCTCAATATTCCTTATTCACAAAAGAATGATGAATTAAAAACTCAAGATGGTATTATAGTAAATGTTAAGAAGAACCTTTACTTCAATACTAAAGATGAAAATCAAAAAGGCAGTGTTATTAATTTTTTAGCACACTTTAAACAAATAGATTTAAGGGAAGCTGCTTCAATACTTAAATCTCAATTTTTATCTGATGTTAAAGAAATAAAACCCAAGCGGGATATACCTCAACTCATTTTAGAATGGGATTCTTATTTTGAAGAGAGAGGCATAACCCTTGAAATTGCCAAAGAATACGAAATCGGTTTTGTGAAGCAACGTAGTGTTATTGCCGGAAGAATTGCCTTTAAGATTTACGACCATGACAGCAAGTTGAGCGGATATGTCGGTTACAAAAAAGATGATGAAAGCTGGTTTTTTCCAAAAGGTTTTAAACGTCCTTTATATAATGCTTTCAGACTTACTGAAAAAAAATCCGTTATTGTAACCACAGATCCTTTTGATGCCCTTAGAATAGTTTCAATGGGCTTTAAACAAGTAGTTTCGCTTTTGGCAAATTCAATGACAACAGAACAGGAAGAACAATTGATAAAGTTTCAAAATATATTACTATTTCATAAAGAAGCAGGAAATATTGTGAACCGACTTTGTTTAACTAGTTTTATTAAAGCGCCAGTTCTTTCTAAACCTTTAAAAGAATTAACCAATAAAGAGTTAATTAATTTAATAAAGCCCTCAAGTTGAGGGCTTTAATTATATCTATAGATTTTTACTTTTTTATTTTAAGAGAATCATTTTTTTTGTTTCATTGTAGGATGCAGTTTCTAATTTATAAAAATATATTCCACTAGGCAAATTAGTTCCATCAAAAGTTACTTCATATGTACCGGATGATTGCTTTTCGTTTACAAGAGTTGCTACTTTTTGCCCCAAAGAATTTAATATATAAAGTTTTACGAATTCGTTTTTTTGTAATTCGTATTGGATTATTGTTTCTGGATTAAAAGGATTAGGATAATTTTGGGATAAGAAATAATTTTTCGGAACTTCAGAGCTGATATTTTTAATTCCAATAGGATCAGCACTGCGATAGATTCCGCTATCAGCAGCTATAAAAGCATAAGTTCCATTAAAGGCTATTCCATGAATATAGCTATTAATATTATCTGTTACTACCCAATTATCTCCGCCATTAGTAGTTTTCAAAACAACTCCTCTGTTTTCAATAGTTTGGCTACCACCAGTAGCCAAACCTATGGATTGATTTAGAAAACTTATATAGTCAAGGTTATAAATATTATTCGACGGCTGGATAACAAACCAATTGTCTCCGCTATTAGTGGTTTTTAAAATATAACCATATTTTCCAACAGCAAAACCGAGATTTTGATTAATAAAATAAATACCTTTAGCAAAATCAACTGGATTATAGGTCGTTAGCCAATTACTTCCACCATTAGTAGTTTTTCTCATACCTAAAGTAGTATTTGAGACAACCCCAGTATTTGAGTTAAAAAACCAACAGTTAAAAAAATTTCCAGTTCCCATGCTTTTTAAGGTCCAAGTAAGACCAGCGTCGGTAGTTTTAATTGAAATCTCATCATCCCCGCAAACAAAACCAGTAAGATTGTCTACAAAAGATATGCTGTTCAACCAAGTATTATTTGGAGAATCAATGGTAACCCAATTTTCTCCGCAATCAGTACTTCTAATAATACCGCCCTGTAAACCAACCGCTAAAACTATTTGTTGATTAACAAAACAAATATCTTGTAGCGGACTAGTATGTCCAGAATTTTTAAGAAACCAATTCATTCCAGCATTAGTTGTTTTAAGAACTTCTCCATATCTACATACGGCTATACCAGTATTGGCATTCAAAAATTTAATATTATTAATATTAAAATTTTCCGATGAACCCAATCTTATCCAATCTGCCTGAACAAACAAATTGAAAGCAAATAAAAAAATTGCCAAAAATAATATTAATAATTTTGTTTTCATTAAAAGGTTCTCCTCATTTTTTTAAAAGTAATACATCTAATTTCAATTATCTATTTAATTTTTAATTATTATTTTATTAAAATCATTTTTTTAGTAAGCTTATATGATTCTGTCGTCATTTGATAGAAATAGACACCACTAGGCAAATTATCACCAATAAAATTAACTTTAAAAGTACCAATAGAAAGATTTTCATTTACGAGAGTACTAATTTCTTTACCCCTGTTATCAAATACAATTAATTTTACATGTGATTTTTTAGGAATAGAAAATTCAATATATGTTGTTGGGTTAAACGGATTAGGGTAATTTTGGGATAAATTATATTTATTTGGAACTTCGGAGCTAATATTGCTGATTCCTATTGGATTATCGCTTTTATATATCTTGCCGCTATCTCCAACAATTACAGCGTAATTATCACTGAAATCAACACCATAAAGAGCGCCGCTCAATGAATCAAGAAATTCCCAGTTATTTCCATTATTTGTTGTCTTAAAAATAAAACCAATTTGACTAAGTCTACCAACGATTAATCCAAAGCTTTCATTCAAAAATTTACCACAATTTAAATCACAGTCATTACCTATTGGTCTAACAGTAGTCCAATTATTTCCACTATTAGTGGATTTTAGAATAAAACCCAACATTCCTACAACAAAACCCGTGTTATTATTTATAAAGAAAAGTCCTCTGGNNTAAAAATCGTTATCCAATTTATACCGCCATTAGTTGTTCTCTTTATACTTTCATCACTACTAGTAGAAATTCCCGTATTGACATCAAAAAATTTACAAGAATAATAACCTGATGACGAACTACTAATTAGTTGCCAATTTAATCCACTATCGGTGGTTTTTATGACACTATTAATTCCTAAAGCAAACCCAATGCTGTTATCCACAAAATAAATACTCAATAGACTTCCTGAAATTGGGGTACTTATATCTGACCAGGTCTCTCCTAGGTCAGTGCTTCTTACTATTATACCCATTCCTCCAACAGCTATAATAGTTTGAGAATTTACAAAACAAAAATCAAAAAACGAAAGACTTTGATTTGAATTTTTCTGTACCCAATTATTACCTCCATTAGTGGTTTTTAAGATAACTCCATAATTGCCAACTACTATTCCAGTGTTAGTATTAATAAATTTAATACTGTTTAAGTTAGAAGACACTGGTGAACTTATTCTTATCCAATCTGCTTGTAAAAACGAAACCTTAGTTAATAAAACAAAGATCATCAAAAATAATATTGATATTCTTGTTTTCATTTTTTAATCTCCTATTGTTATATTTTTAGAATTTATTTTTAATATTTTAATATAACTGAAAGTCTGTTTTTAAACCCGATACCTAATTATAGGTTTTTATTACTTTAGTATTTAATATCTTAATTCCGCCATTTTTATACTCTTCTTTTCTTTTAATAAATTTTTGTTATAAATAATTATTTAAAATTGTTTATATAAACAAAAAGGACGCATAACTATTTACGTCCCATTCGGAGGTACTGGTATACCCTTGTACAAAGACAATAAATAGGTGCGTCCATGATTGGACACAACCCATATTGTGTTTTTCTGTACAATTGAAAATTACCAGNNTTTTCCGAACGGAAATACCACAAAAGGTTGTGATTTAAAATCACAATTATTTTAAGAACAAACTATATATTATTTCTGAATCAATATTAAAATAATGATTTATTATTCAAATTACTATAATTTAATAAGGTTTTTAAAAAGCTTAAAACAGCCTGTTTAACAAGGCTGTTTTATTTTACATTAAACTAATTTTTCGTTATAATATAAAGGTGCTTGGAGTAAGGTTCTTCTTCAAAGGCGGACTAGCCTCTGGTTGGGAATCCATCACCTTTCGCAGGGACAATTTAGTATCGGATAGACCCACAAGCCCCAATATTTGCTAGGTTTTTAGTTTAGTTCCAATTCCACATAGAGGGGTGAATTAGTAAGTTGGATTATGATCTTAAAAACATTTATCAAACTAAGCACTCTTCCCCAACTATTCCCCGATTGTTTGCAGGGGGATAAAGTGTTATACTAATAGAGTAATTCATATATTAATATAAACTCTGTGTTTTTAAATAAGAAAATCTCTTTGGGATTTATTCTCCTAATCCTGGCTATAGCTTTAGTAGCTATTAACACCGCCTATTCGGCTAATAATGTTTTTATATTTAATAAAAATTTAACATTAGGTAATGTTAATAATGATGTTAAACAATTACAGATATATTTAAATAATAATGGCTATATCTTAGCTAAAACTGGTCCTGGCTCTAAAGGTAAGGAAACAACTAAATTTGGTAGTGCTACTAAAGCTAGTTTAATAAAGTTTCAAAAAGTTAATAAAATAAAACCTAGTGTTGGTTATTTTGGTCCCATCACCAGAGATTTTATTAATAAAAAGATTATAAAACAAAATACTATTATTAATAACACAAATAATAATAACAATACTAATAATAACCAAAATAATAATACTGGCACTAATAACAATAATAACAACCAAACTAATAACACTAACACCAATAATACTAATCCTACTACTAATAATTTTCATTTTGGCGGTGGCGGTTTACCTAGTTATACTTTAACTTATATGGCCGGCGATAATGGCACTATTTCTGGCACTACTACGCAAACAGTTAATTCTGGCAGTAGTGGTTCAGCTATTACCGCTATTCCTAATACTGGTTATTACTTTGTTAGATGGAGCGATGATGTCCTTACCGCCACGAGAACTGATAATAATATAACTAGTAACCTTTCTTTAACTGCTACCTTTGCTATTAACTCTTATACTTTAACCTATACTGCCGGAACACATGGCACTATAACCGGTACCTCACCACAGACTGTAAATTCTGGTTCCAGTGGTACAGCCGTCACAGCTATACCAGATACTGGTTATTACTTTGTTAGTTGGAGCGATGATGTTTTAACTGCTGAAAGAACTGACACCAACATAACCAGTAATCTTTCTTTAACTGCTACTTTTGCTATTAATTCCTATACCCTAACTTCATCAGCCGGAGCCCATGGAACTATAACCCCAACCGATACTGTTAACTATGGCTCTAATAAAACCTTTACTATTACCCCAGACACTGGTTATCTTATCTCTGACGTTCTAGTAGACGATGTTTCAGTTGGTACAGACTCTACCTATACCTTTACTAACGTCACCGCTAATCATACTATTTCCGCTACTTTTGCTATTTCATTTGCTTGTGGCACTAGTACTGTTTCTTATGGTGGTCAGACCTATTCCACTGTTTCTATCGGTTCTCAATGTTGGTTCGCTGAAAACCTAAACATCGGCACTAAAATAACTAGTGGTAATTCTGAACCTAATTGTCATGATATTTCTGGCGATGATGAGGGTCTTTGGTCTTGCCAAGTAAATAACAGCCTAGTTGAAAAATATTGTTATAATAACAGTGATGCTAACTGTACCACCGATGGTGGACTCTATGAATGGTCTGAAGCACTTGGATTACCTTATGATTGTAATAATTCCTCTAGTGTTGCCAATGAAGATGGTACTTATACCTTAACTTGCCCTATAAGTGGTACTCAAACAATCTCTGCTACTCAACAAGGTATTTGTCCAACTGGTTGGCACATTCCATCTTTTACTGAATACCAAACCCTAGCCCAAGTCTCTGATCTTGGTTGTGACTTAAATTGTGACAGTGGTGACTGTACCTGCGCTACCGCCGGAGATAAATTAAAAGCTTCTGCCTCTCACACTCCAATAGCTTGGGATGGGTCCGATATCTATAATTACTCTGCCTTGCCTTCGGGTTACCGCGACGTCGATGGGTCGTTCTCCGGTCGTGGTGCTCACGCTTTCCTTTGGTCTACGGTTCCTGACTTTAAAGAAGGTAATTACTTGCGCGCCTGGTACGTTAATTTCTACTCAGATCTTCCTCGCATTGCCGGCGGCAGCAGCGACTATAGTGGCTGCATCTTCGGATTTTCGGTTCGCTGTCTTAAGAATTAATTAATTCATTTTCTGCATTATCTATTTTTAATTGCTCAGGAAACCCCGTATGAAAAAAGCCATCCCGAAGGGTGGCTTTTTGAGTGCGGGGAGGAGGTGATTATCTTCCTTAGTCACCTTATTCTATATCTCCTCTTTGATCACAACCTATTATTGTGATTAAGATTTTAGCCAATAAGGTGTCTAAAGAAAAAATTGTGCCACTATTGTACCAAAAAAGATATAATCCTGATTAGGTTGATAAACGGTGAGACAAAAATATTTTTATCTTTTTGGCTAATATTTAATTTTTCCTAAATTTATCAATGTTTTTGAGCGGGTATTATTTTTGGTTCGAGTCCCGTCCGCTCCGCATTATCATGCGACTAGATTAACATCTAGTTTTTTGTTTTTCCCTAAGGAATTTTGATATTGCGGTGCAAAACACGATTCAAACTCTCGATCCCTGTTTAGATTTGTACCACTATTGTGCCAAATATTTATCTTTATCGGTTTTTCCAAGGTTCTAATTGCCTCTCTTAATACCAATGGACTTAAATGAGCATAACGCAAAGTAGTATTAGTATCACTATGTCCCATAAGCTCTTGTATTGTTCGCATGGAGATACCATTTCCTGCTAAGTGTGAGGCAAAGGTGTGTCTTAAAGTATGCCAACCAATTTGTCTTAGCCCAGTTTTCTTACAAAGTTGATGTAACCAATTTCTACAACGTTCTTGTATTAGAAATTTTCCAACAGCATTAGGGAAAATTAAATCATCTTTNNGTATAAGCTCATTGCTTAGTGGAATATATCTTAATTTGTTATTTTTGGGACTACCCAAGTATCCTCTACTAACAGATTTGCTGACTGTTAAAACATTTTTTTCAAAATTCACGTCACTATAGGTTAAGGCAATAAGTTCGCCAAAGCGAAGACCAGTATGCAGATCAAATAAGATCATATCTCTTAAAAATCCATCATCCGCTTGAGCTAATAAGTTTTTGCTTTCTTCAATACTCAGGAAGTCAAACTTTTGTGGAGCTACTTTTAAGTGTTTAATCTTTGGTCGTTTTTCTAGAAGCCCCCACTCTTCAGCCGTACTTAAACTTTTACTCAAGACGCAAAGTTGATTATTAATATATTTATTACTTAATCCTTGCTTTTGTCTTTCAGCTTTAAATTTTTCGATTTCATAGCTAGTAATTTTATCAAGATTTAGTTTACCAAAGAATGGAATAAGATAAACATCTAAAATAGAACGCTTACCTCTTATTTCAGACAACTTATTGTTAATCTTAACATAACGTTCAAACCACTCTTCAGCGAAGTTTCTAAATAAAATAATTTTCTTTTTATCTTCTTGTACACCATCAATTGGTTCACCACGAGCCAATCTTTGCCTTATTAGTGATTCATAGGCTTTAGCTCCGGCATAGGTATTGTCAGGGCTTGCCTTAGAATATCTTTTATGACTAATCATAAACCTTACCCAGTATTTATTATTTCTTTTATATACACTCATATTAATATTTCATAGCTTCGAAATGAGACATTTCTAAATAATTGATAATATCTTCTTTTTTAAATCTCAAATTTCCACCTATCTTGTAAAATGGTATCTGTCTTTTTTCTATTAGCCTATAAACAGATGGTCTAGATATATTTAAAAGATTTGCCATTTCATTAGGCTTTAGAAATTTTTTATCTATTATCTTGTCCCAGTTCGAATTACTGTTCATTTTATTGTTAAGGGGCGATATAGAATAAGATCATAACTGACCTTAATGGCTATATCACATCCTATCATTAAGTATTAAAGTTAATCAAATGCCCCCTAAAGTTATCCTTAGGAGGCATTTGTGAATATTTAAACTATTACCGAATACAATCGGTTTTTAAGCATTTTTTGGTTATCAAGTAATGACCGGGCAGGTAATATTAATTTATTGTCCCAGTATTCTTGAACCATTTTATCTAAATGTTCATCGCGGCGAAAAATAAATTTACTTTTCTTTGGATTAAACTTGTCTACGTCCCATAAATCATAGCCAAGTGTAAACAAAGCTGCCGCCATACCTATATCATAGGTTATAAATTTATTGCTCTCATCGAGATCCTCATTTTTCTTTTTTATAATCATAAAGATTAGAATTAGATTTATTAATTTATCTAATCGATTAGTTAACCAAAGCTTCTAATTGTAAATGGCGAATTTCACTTTATTATTTTAAAATAAAAAAATCCCCTGAAAATTAGGGGATTTCATTAATTATTTTTTAAAATGAATTTCGCTAGTAATTACTTACAGCCTTAACGCTTCATTTAAATATTCCTGAATACCGAGCGGATCAGTTTCTTCTTCTATTATGTTTGGTCTTGTATCTTTATCAAACGGGGGAATCAGGAGTAATTTTATTTTATATGAATTACCTGCTTTTTCCGGACATGAATGGTAAGGATAAAAGGGGTCATAATCTATTGAGAAATAATTTCTTAAAGTTTCTGTTAAGGCTTGTTTTTGCTTCTTATACTTGTCTTTAGCTTCCGGGTCTCTAATGGTAATCTCTCCCTGGTACTGAGCTAAAACTTTCATAAATAACCATTGTTCACTGGGTTCAGGTACTTTGCCTTTGCCAATCATTCCCAATTCTTTATAACTTGCTCTATGTTTAAGTCTTTTAACATGAATCTCTACATTTTCATTATCTAAAAATTTTATGATGACATTATTCCAATGAGTACCAGCGGGGATTTTGAAAGGGAATTTGGGTTCAGTCTTTTCTAATTCTTTTGTCTTAAGTGCTTTAAGACCTTCATTTAGTCCTGAGACAACAATCTCTCCAGTAATAGGCAATGGCTCTTTTTTATTTTGCTTTATTTGTTCTATATTTTCCTTAATTTCTTGTACCTGCTTTTTAAAATCAATATTTCTGATTTTCTTATTCTTATTGTAGTTAAAGTTTTTTCTATAAATTTCCTTTCTATTTAATTTATTTTGTTTATCAGCCCCCACTGATTCATAAATTAACTTTCTTAACATTTTTAAAATTAAGACCAAATATCGATAGTCTTTATAGTTAATAGTACTGGCTTTAAGAAAGTGCCTTAAAAGTATTTCCAATCGCTTTATTTCCTGGTTTAAATAATATGAGGGAAAAATTAGCTTATAATTATTCGGATTTTCAGATACATTATTTTCTATTTCCGGACTTTTTTGACTATTATGATCAAAATAATTTTGTTGAGATAATTCAAATTCCACATATATTTCATTAAATTCTGGCTGTATGATATCTAAATAAACTATTATGCGAAAATCACTTTTTATTTGTCTACGGTATATATGAATAACATTAGCTTCTGCAAGGTCTTTTAAAATATTACATTCTTCTTGTGAAGATGAAAAATTATTTTTTATTGGAAACAAATAGATTTCATATTGGATAGGATAATTAGTATCATATAAAGCGCAATATCTTTTAATCTTTTTAAGTACACTCCAAGTTCTTTGATTAAAGTCTTCCCTAAGCTTCATAGATGTTTTTTCTTTTATTTTAGCAAAAAATTCATATTAGTGCATTAAAATTTTTAAAAATAATCGGACTATGCTATACTAATAGTGTAGTTCTTTTTTGTTCAGTTAAAAGCCCGAAATTACGCAATGATTTCGGGTTTATTTTTTATACCGGAGAATTTAGAGAAGATAATCCCTTTTATTCTTTTAGATTCCCATCTGGTTTAATGTACCTTAAAAACACTATAAGTAATTTTGAGTAACCTTAAAATTAAAAGAAAGGAATACTCAAATGGGAAAATGGTTCAATGAATTCAAGAAACAAGGTAGTGGATTCGGAAGAGAATTCAAAAGACAGGGTAAAATTATGCTGTTCGGAAAAACTAACAGCCATAAGTCTAAAAGTAGACACCACCCTAAATGTTCCAGTACTCACCGTAGATTTTGTGGCGGAAAGAGATAGTAAACAAAAAAGCCCGCCCCAATATTAAAGGGCAGGGCTTTGCATTATTTCATCAGCCCGTGCTTGTCACGGGTTTGATGATTAATTAAAGCTGTCTTGTTAGGTCTTGTTGCAAGTTTTTTTAGACCATTAAGTAATTCTTCCTCATCAAAGAAATGCATCCCGCCGAGATTAAAATAGCCTGGAATTAAACCAAGTTTTTTATAGACGGTCTTAATAGAAATATTGAGAAGAGATGCTACTTCCTTGACGGAAAGGTAACGGGTTGCCATAAGATTACTCCTATAGTACCCAACTCACCTTTAAATTTACTTAGTCTCAAAATCCCAACAAACCACTAAAAAAAGACGCTTCATTTTTACCGCAATTGAATTTAGAATTTTAAAATAAAAGAATAAACATAAATCAGAAAGGAGTCCAATTATGGCACAATATCAACGAAAACTTAAAAAGGGTAATCGCTGGTGGTTTAAATTTTCATTTCAAAACCAACTCTATTTCTCTAATGCTATCTATTTATCAAAAACTGAAGCTAAAAAGGCAGAATATGAAAAATATGAAGAAGTATCCAACCAAGCCCGAAACCCTTCTGAGAAGCCTGTTTTAAGCCTTTTAGAAGCTATTAACGAAAGGTTAGACCTTTTAAAAGCAAAGAAAAGTGAGAAGTATTATAAAGAAAATAAAACATACTATTCCGAATTATTGAAAACCATAGGTAATGTACCCATAAAATCAATTACTCGAAAAGATATAAATGATTTTCTTTTTAAGGCTTCTTTAAATGCCAAAGAAAAGAGAAAAGATAATTATGGTGTAAATTATATGCTCAATCTTTTTAAAGCTCTTTTTAATTATGCTATTGATAGTCATGAACTGGAAATGAGAAATCCTTGTCAAGGAATTAAACCATTTTCAATAAAGAAAAAGTTAAAGTATATTCCAAGTGATAAAGATATAGAAGCAGTTAAAGATATTTGCGACCCTCAGCAAAAACTTTTAATAGAGTTTATATCTGAAACAGCGGCGAGAATTAATGAACCTTTAAAAGTTACCGGCAAAGATATCTTAGATGATTATGTTATTCTTTATACCAAGAAAAGCAGAAATTCAAATGTAGTTCCGCGTAAGGTTCCACGACCTTTATGTCTAAAAGATATTAGACTTAAACCAGATGAAAGACTTTTTAGTTATTGGTCGGATACGCCTAAGTTTTTACAGAGGAAAGTTAAAACACTAAAGCAAAAAACTTGGAGTTATCATAACTTAAGACATAGAAGAGCAAGTATTTGGGCTAATGTAGAAAAACGTCCTTTATATGAAGTTATGAGTTTATTAGGTCATTCACAATTATCAACTACACAAAAATATTTGCAGATGATTCTTTGAATCGTAGCCAAATCGTAGCGAACTTTTTATTAGAAACAATAAGAGGATAAACCTTAATCGGCTATCCTCTTTTTATTTATATAATTTACACTATGTGGAGATAAGGAGGATCGAACTCCTGACCTTCTGAATGCCATTCAATTTCTATAAAGCTTGTTTCTTTTAACTATTAGCAATTTCTATTAGTTAGCCTTTCTTTTAATTCTCTAAAAAGTAATATTTTCTCTATAAATCATGATAATCTGTAGCCAAATCGTAGCGAAAATTATCGCAATGGTGCGTCTATCATTCAGGAGGTCGCGAGTTGGGGTCTCGTCGATTCCGCAAAATATAATAAGGCACTTAGTTTAAATTTTATGTGCCTTATTTATTTTATGGCTACGATTTTTAAAAAAAATACGTTATTTTATAAAAATTGTAGCTAACATAAAATTGATAAATTGCTGATAATTACAATATTTACAGATTTTGATATTTTTCTGAATAGATTCGTAATCAGAAGTTTCCGAGTTCAAGTCTAGTTAATAGCTCAAAATAAGGGTAAATATTTTAAGAAATTAAACAAATTAGGATTTAATTTTATAAAGAAAAAATGAAAAATCCATTAAAATGTACAATATTCTTATAATAAATTCCCCTTTATTTAAGGATAAGAACTCTCAATCAACCGAAGATTATTTACCGCCAATAGGCCTTGGATATATTGCAACAAATTTGAAAATGGATGATGTAAAATTAATTTTTCATGATGCTGTTGCAAAAAATAGTACTCTTCTAGAATTACTTCAATTAACTCATGACATAAAACCAAAATATATTTGTATTAATATATTCACTACTAATTATAATATAGTTAAAGAATTTGTAGAATCAATATCTGAACGAGAAATATATATTATAATTGGAGGATTATCTACAAAATTTTTATATGATAGGATTGTTGAATGGAATACTCCAAATCATCTCGATATTGTAATTGGAGATGGTGAATTTATATGTAAAGCAATTATCAATAATAAAGTATTTGAAAATCCAATATTTTCTAATACTAATAGACGCGTTTTCAAAGTAGGTAAAGATTCTAAATATTTTGCGAATGATATTTCTAAATGTAAACTAGATAGAGCATTTTTCGAATATGAACCCGCCAATAATGTATTTGGCGAATTAGAAGCGAATATTGTAACTAGTAGAGGCTGTGTAAATAATTGTGCTTATTGTATTGCAGCACGCTCCATTAATTCAGATTATTCTATAAGAGAAAAATCAACTGAAAATATTATTTACGAAATATCTAATTTAGAAAAAATATATATTAACTTAAAATATATTAGAATACTAGATGATTTATTTTTGAAAAATAAATCTTCAATAGAAAAAGCTATTAATATTTTCGATAAATTTGATTTGAAATGGAGGTCAATGGCGCATGTTCAAACATTTAATGGAGTAAAAGATGAATTGATTATAAAAATGCTTAAAAGTGGGTGCACAGAATTATTTATAGGTATAGATTCTGGGTCATCCAAAATATTAAAAATGATTAATAAGACAAGCGATATTGAAAGAATAAAAACGAATGTAACTATTTTGTTGAAAAATGGTATTGCAGTAAAAGGGTATTTTATTTATGGATTCCCCGATGAAACTGAAGAAGATTTTATTCGTACATATGAGCTTGCCGAATATTTGAAACAAAAATCAATTAATTTTAATACTTCGTTTAGAACAAGTGTTTTTCAATTCCGACCTTATCATGGTACAAAACTATATAAGTATCTTGTGGATAAAAATAAATATAATATGAATAATATAAAATCGAATGATGAATTATCAAATATGATAGGAAAAATCCAATATAATTTTTATAGCGATAATNNCTTCCAGTGAAGAGGAAAATAAAGTTTATGAATATATAAATAAGACAAAAAATTTAAATAATTTATAATGCAGAAAAACATGAAATATTTTGAAAGTATTAGACATTGCAAAGGATGTAATCTATGTTTTAATCAACCTCCTTTACTTGACAAAAGAAATAAGGCACAAGTATTTTGGGTAGGATTATCTGCAGTTAGGGTATCAGATATTAAAAATGATATACCATTGTCAAATAATACCAATTCAGGAAAGCTTATATCAAATGTTGAGAGAAATAATAAACATTTATCGTTTTATAAAACAAATCTAGTTAAATGTTTACCTTTAGAAAATAATAAGATTAGATATCCGAAAAAATGTGAAATGGAATCCTGCTATCGAAATTTGAAAATCGAAATTAATAAAGAAAAACCTAAAATAGTTATTTTATTAGGTAAATTGGTATCTGATTTTATATTAAAAATCGAAAATAAAATCCAATCAAATTTAGATGATAATTTTAAATATGAATATTATAAAATAAATAATATCTATTATATACCTATACATCACCCATCGTTCATCTTAGTGTATAAACGAAAATTTCTAAATAAATATATTAAGGGTATCTCTAACATAATGAATAATATTGGTATAGAAGATTTGGAACTAAATATGGGTTGACATAAGTTGACAAATATATTATTTTTGTATTATGCAAACAAAAAAATCTCTTAATTTAAACTTAATCAATCAAAAGCTCTTTGAGTTCGGTTTAAATCAATCTAAAATATCTGAGAAACTGGGAGTATCAAGAGAAGCTGTATCAAAATGGTTCAAAGCAGAAAATCTTCCTTCTGCTGGTTTATTATTGAAGTTATCTAAGTTATTAAAATTAACTTTTGATGAAATTCTTAAAATGGAATACATAAATCAGCCCATCATTTCGTATAGAAAAAATGCAAATGCAAAAACAACTGATGAAGATATTGATTTTGCTTTAGGCATGGGTTTAATACTTGATAAATTGGCGCAATATTTTCCTTTAGATTCAACATATAAACCTTCTTTTTTGCAACATCCGCAAAATGATTATGAATATATTAATAATATTGTGCAAGATATTAGAAATGATATTAAATTAGACAATGAAATATTAACTTTTAAAGATATAATATCAATTTATTATAAAAATAACTCTGTTGTAATACCCGTCTTATGGGGAAACAATAAGAGACATGCAAACGCATTGAGAGTTTATATACCTGATTCAATGACTACTTGGGTTTATTTAAATATGAATACTAATATTTATGATTTTAAATTTATAATGGCTCATGAATTAGGTCATATTATTGCAATTGATCTTATAGGTAAAGAAGCAGAATCTTTTTCAGATAATTTTGCTGGAGCATTACTATTTCCGAAGAATCATGTTTCTAATCTTTATGAAAGGATAATGAATGAATCTTCCGAAAGACAAAGAATCCATTTGATAATTGAAGAAGGGAAAAAATTAAAAACTTCTCCACTTTCAATTTATTATCAGTTAACTGAATATTTTAAATACTATCAAAAGCCAGATATAAATGTTAAACATTTAATATTTCAATTTAATACAAAATTCAAAAGTTATTTTTCGACTGTTGCAATGAAAGTATTCAACACTGAAAATCCAAGTGCCGAAAAATATGTTAATTATGTTAATAAATATTTTGAACCACCGTTCTTTAAATATCTAAAGAAATATATAGAAGAAAATGAATTATCATCAACATTTATTCAAAATTTATTAGATATTCCATATCTTGATGCACAAAATATTTACCATGCCCTTTGAATATTGCACCGCAAATATTACTTATTGATTCCAATAGTTATTTTAGATTGGCTAAAAGTTTGCATCCACTTTTGAATAATTCATTTGGCAGTGAAAACTATTGTATATTGATATTAAAAGAATGTGATGAAGAGTATTCAAAAAATACAGGTTTGCAAAATAAATTTAGTTGGGTAAATGAGGAAGAATATAGAAATAATAGAAAAAATATATTAAAATCTAATAATGCAACTAATAATGCTATCAATAATAATATTCAGTTCATTAAGTATTATGCAAGAGATAATTATCTAAATGTTTCAGATGTTGATATTAGATACTTAGCTACTTCTTTGGAATTAAATTTTATATTAATTACTGATGATAATGATATGATATTAGTAGCTCAAGAATTCGAAATTAAAGTTTTGAAGACTCTCGAATTATTGAAATTAATGTTAGATTGTGGATTTATAAAAATTAGTAAAGTCAAAGAAATAGTTGATTTTTGGGTATATATAAAAGATAAACCTAAATATTTCAAAGAGGATTGTAAAAAATTATTCAACTTGGACTATTAATATTTACATTATTGGATATTTTCATAAATTTAAAAAATATTTTTGTCCATTTCCATCTGAAGCATTACGCTACGATTTGGCTACGATTTATTTTACTTTAAAATAGAAAAAAGAGTATTTTAAAGAAAATATTGACTACTTAAATATTAGAAATTTCAAATACTTATGATAAACAAGATTTTCTAATTAAGACTGTCACTCAGGAGGTCGCGAGTTCGAGTCTCGTCGATTCCGCAAAGATGCTAATAGTAAAAACTATTGGCATTTTTAATTTATGGCTTATTTTACTTATATATTAAATAGCAAAATGAAAGAGAGGTTGTATATTGGTCACACTTCAGTTTTAGATAAAAGGCTTAAATTGCATAATGAAGGACATAGCATATCTACTAAAGCATTCATACTCTGGGAAATAATATATTTTGAAGAATTTGAGACAAAATCAGAAGCAATGAAAAGAGAGTATGCTTTAAAACGTATAAAAAACAAACAAACTATTTATAAAATTGTTATTGAGAAGAAATAACTCAGGAGGTCGTCCCGAGGGCTCGGGAAGTCTCGTCGATTCCGCTGAAAGCAGCCCGGAAATGAAGTTTTTCCGGGCTGTTCTATTGTGTTCCAATTAGCTCCGTTGTAATTCATTTCCAACAGAGAACGCATCTCCAAGTTTTTCCCCGACACTATAGTATGCCATACTGCCGAATGAACCAAACAGCATTGGTCGCACTTTCTCGATGTCCGGAAGTTGATTTGAATTTAGAACCTCGCTATCAGCTACCATTCCGACAATTTCTCCGATAAACATTGTATGCAAGCCAAGATCAACCTCCTTGACCAGATTGCATTCAAGAGCATAGGGAAATTCTTTTACGATTGGGGCATTGACCAGTTTGCTCTTTTCCG
>PNBM01000053.1 GCA_003135995.1 Ignavibacteriota bacterium
TTACGTTTTTATGACGATTTTATGAAAACAGCACCTGATGAACTTAACGGATTTTTTGCATTTCTAATCGTTCCTCCCGTTGCTCCATTTCCCGAAGAACTGCATATGAAAACCGTATGCGGAGTGATATGGTGTTACAACGGCCCTGCAGATAAAGCTGAAAAAGTTTTTGCTCCTGTAAAAGAATTCGGTCCGCCTTTGATGCATGGAGTACAGCCAATGCCTCATCCGGCTTTGCAAAGTGCTTTCGATGCTCTCTATCCTCCGGGTATGCAATGGTACTGGAAAGCAGATTTTATGAACGACCTTTGTGATGAAGCAATTGCACAGAATGTAACACACGGTTCTCAGATTCCGACAATGTTTTCCGGTACACATATTTACCCTATAAACGGTGCCGCAGGTCGTGTGAAAAATGATGCTACTGCATGGAGTTATCGCGACGCAAAATATGCACAGGTAATAGTAGGCGTTGACCCTGACCCTGCGAATAAAGATAAAATTACCAAATGGACAAAAGACTTTTTTGACGCAATTCATCCTTTTTCAGCAGGAGGCGCTTATGTTAACTTTATGATGGATGAAGGAGAAGAACGTGTTAAAGCAACTTATAAAGATAATTATAAAAGACTTTCATCTATAAAGAAAAAATATGACCCGGATAATTTATTCAGAGTAAATCAAAATATAAAATCGGCTTAAACAAGTTTGTAAAGTTATAAAGTAANNAAGGTTAAAAGGTTAAAAGGTTTGAAGGTTAAAAGGTTTGAAGGTTTGAAGGTTTGAAGGTTCGAAGGTTTGAAGGTTCGAAGGTTTGAAGGTTTAAAGGTTATTAAGTTTGAAGATTTTTATTTAATCATAATAAATCGTGTCAAACATTTGTTTTCAATTTTCAATTTTACGAATCTTACGAATCTTACAAATCTTTTAATCAGCGTAATCAGTGAAATCAATTAAATCAGTGATGAATCTTATAAATCTTTACCAAGATCTACTTTGGTAAAAAAAAATTTTAAAAGTATTTTTCGATAAAAATTAAATAATAAAAAACTATGAACAAAATATTAGTAATATTCGAATTCCCAAAAACAACTACACAGATGTATGACAAAACTGTTGAGGAGTTAGTTTCTACCGGGGTTCTCCCAAATAAGAGCCTGTTGCATCACGCCGCTGCTCCGAATAATGGTGAACTGATCGTTACAGACGTTTGGGAATCTGCAGATGCATTCAATAAATTCGGTGAGAAAATGATGCCCATTGCAACTAAAATCGGTATCCCAATGGTACCACCAAAGATATACCCGGTGCATAATATAATGCCGTAAAAATTTCTGAATTATAAATTCTGAATTATAAATTATAAATTCCGAGTTTGTAGCCGCGATCTATTGCTTCTGGTTACCAAGGTCCACCTTGGTAACCTTTGTATAAATACGTCATAATCCTATTAATTTGTGTCAAATGTTTTTGCTCTTAATTTTCAATTTTACAAATTTTATGAATCTTACAAATTTTACAAATCTTATGAATCTTATGAATCTTATGAATCTTATGAATTTTATGAATCTTATNNCTTATGAATTTTATGAATCTTATAATTCTTTCTGAATTTCAAAATCAGTTTTAAATAAGTATTTTTTGATATAAATAAAAAAAATATGGATATAAAACTGAAAAACAAATTTCTCGAACTCTGGAAGAAATATTTTAAAGATTCAGAACTTCCGATTACATTTTATTTTTCAGAAGGTGACAGCGGTGTAAAAAAAGCGTCTCCTGCAAAAGGCTGGAGTTGCCTTGTCTGCGAGCTTGCAAAAATAAGAAACGGCGATTCGCTGTGTTATACGGAAGAAGCTTTTAAATGCGGAGGCTCTCAAAGGTATCTCGGCTATGCAGAAAACATAAGAGAAAATTTCGAATATTTTTTATCCTGTGGAATTCCGGGAGAAATGGAAGGAGAAAGATATAAACAATCTCCGGAAATTGTTCTTGAGACGCAGAAGATTCTGAAAATTCTTCCTTCGAAAGGTAAAAATGTTATATTCAAAAGGTGGGATAAACTCGAAGAAANNAAGAAACAGATAATCCGGATGTTGTAATATTTTTTGCTAAACCTGATGTTTTATCCGGACTTTTCACTCTTGCAAACTTTGATAGTGTTCAACCTGACGGCGGAGTTTTTGTTCCTTTCGGACCGGGATGCGGTTCTATTATTCATTTTCCTTATCTTGAGAAAGATAAAGACACTCCAAGAGCTGTAATCGGCATGTTCGACCCGTCTGCAAGACCCTGCGTTCCGAAAGAAACTCTTTCCTTTGCTGTTCCTTATAATAGATTTGTACAAATGATTGGATTTATGGAAGAGAGTTTTCTGATTACAGGAACGTGGGATAAAGTGTCTTTAAGAATTAAAAATTAAGAATGAAGATGAGTTAAGAGCCTTTTCACAGAGATACACAGAGAAATCACAGAGACACACAGAGAATTTTTAATTCTTAATTCTTAATTCTTAATTTTTATGGCTTAGTATTTGTTTACGATTTAGTATTTCGAATTTAAGATTTAAATATCAATTATATTGATACATAATTTTAATTTGATTTTTGATATATTTATTAACTAATTTTATAAAAATTTAATATTTGAATTGTGAGAACAAAATTATTTATTTTTTCCGTATTGATATATTCATTGATTTTATCTTTCTCCCTCTTTGTTCATAAAACTTACGCTCAGGTCGAAACATTTGAAGAAAATGAAACAGGTGAAGAAATACTTGCCCGTGAACAGTTTATATCAATGAGAAGAGCGGGCGGACCTGATAAGGTTTTACCGCCGAACGCATATGCAGATGCTTTGATTCAAAAAAGCAAAATGATAGAAGACAGAAATGTCATTAACAGCCCGACACGATTAATAAGTTGGATAAGCATTAATCCTATCGGAATGTATTATGCTGTAACAAATAATAATTATATTTCCGGCAGAACTAATTCTATAGCTTTTCATCCAACGGACCCGAATACATTATATATAGCAGCGGCACAGGGCGGTGTCTGGAAAACAACTGACGGAGGAGTGAACTGGACTAAATTAACTGAAAATCTCCCGACTTTAGCCTGCGGGGATATTGTGGTTGTTCAAAGCAATCCTAATATTTTATATCTTGGCACGGGCGAATTAAATTATTCACAGGACAGCCAATACGGAAACGGAATTTATAAATCTACAGACGCTGGTGCAACCTGGGTGCAAGTTGCAGCTTCATCACTTGTTGGTAACAAATGTTCAATGATAGCGGTTGACCCGACGAACGCAAACACGGTTTATGCGGCGACAAATTTAGGATTATTTAAATCAACAAATGCAGGTACTAACTGGATAAACACTTCCGCCGGTTCAAATGTCAACTGTGTCATTCTGAATCCCAACAATCCGCAAATTATTTATGCGGCGGTTGGAGGAACAAGCGCAGGAGCAATAAAAAAATCAACTGACGGCGGTGCCTCATATGCCACATTAGCAGGCGGCTTACCGGGAACGATGGGAAGAATTCATCTTGCACTTGCTAGAAGCAACCCAAGCATTATTTATGCGAGTGTTTCTAATTCAAGCGGTGCACTTGTAGGTTTATATAAAACTACCGACGATGGTACCACATGGACATCACAGGCAACAACTCCTAATTATCTTGGTACGCAAGGCTGGTATGATAATGCCGTAACAGTTAAACCTACAGACCCGAATACAGTTTTAGTCGGCGGACTCGATATTTATTCTTCAACAACGGGTGGTCCGGGACTCGTTCAGAAATCATCATGGAGCACATCGAATACAAATATGTTTTCTCACGCGGATATACACAGGCTCGATTATAACGGAAGTGTGCTTTATTGCTGCTCGGATGGAGGCGTTTATAAATCAACTAACGACGGAACAACCTGGACGGATTTAAATCATTATCTTTCAACATTGCAATTTCAGAGTGCTGATTATGACCCGACAAATGTTCTATTATTCCAGGGCGGAACACAGGATAATAACAAACAATATACAACTAATGGCGGAGCTTTATGGACGCAGAGAACAACCGGAGACGGAGGTTATACGATTGTTGACCCGGTAACCACAAATTATATTTATGGTCAATACGTTCAGGGTTCTATTCAACGTTCTGCAACCTCCGGCGTATCTTTTACAAATATAACCCCAAGTGGTTCAACAGGAGGATTATTTTATAATCCTTATGAAATGGCGCCGGGAGACCACAATACAATTTTATTCGGAAGAGCCGATTTATGGAAAACTACAAGTGCTCAATCCGCATCAACAACATCAGGTTGGACTCAGATTGCAACAACTACGGTAATCGGAGGAAGTGTATCGGCAATCGGAATTAGTGCAACAGATATTAATAAATATTACATTGGTACCTCTAACGGCAAATTATTGTCGACAACAGATAATGGAACAACGTGGATTACAAAAACGGGATATGCTTATATTGGCGATTTAGTTGTTGATAATACAAATGATGCAGTCTGTTATGCAAGCTTAACAGGAACAGGCGCAACTCACGTTTTGAAAACAACTGACTATGGAAATACATGGACAAATTTGACAGGTAATCTTCCGAGTATAGCCGCCAATTCAATTATTTTAAGAACCGCATCACCGAGAATGTTGTTCGTTGGAACCGATATAGGAATTTTTCAATCTACAAATGATGGTGTAAACTGGGTTTCGTTTAATTCGGGATTTCCTTCTGTTCAGGTTTATGATATGAAATATAAACTATCTGCCGGCTTGATATTAGTTGCTACTCACGGCAGAGGATGCTGGACATTTGATTTGAATGCTTCTCTGGGTATTGACCCGTTCGGACAAATTCCTGAAAAATTTAATCTGGCTCAAAATTATCCGAATCCGTTTAATCCGACAACGAATATAGAATTCGATTTGCCTAAATATGGAAATGTAACACTTGAAATATTTGATGTAAGCGGGAAATCAATTGATAAGCTTGTTAATGGAAATCTGAATGCAGGGCATTATCAAATTCAATGGAATGCCTCTAAATATTCAAGCGGTGCGTATTTCTATAAAATCGAAACCGATGGATTTAAAGAAGTGAAGAAAATGATGCTTATCAAATAAAAAATAAAAAATAAAAAACAAATAAGAGCAAAGAGCTTTACATCTCCTTCCCAATCCCTGATTGGGAAGGAACAAGATATTTAATTATTAAATTTATTTTAAAATGAAAATCGCAAAAGAATTTCGCTGGGAAATGGGGCACAGGCTGCCTTTTCACAATGGACTCTGTAAAAATGTCCATGGTCATTCTTACCAAATGGTTATTGAACTCGAAGGAAATGTTAATACTAATGGAATGATTATTGATTTTTATGATTTAGGTGCCATAATAGATCCGATTATTGAAAAATATGACCATGCATTTCTCTGTTGGGAAAAAGATAAAATTGTAAAAGATTTTTTAATCAAACATAAAATGAAAAGAGTATTTGTTGATTATCATTCTACTGTGGAAAACATCTGCGAAGATTTTACAAATATTATCGGCGGTAAATTAAAAAAATTGCAATTCAAAAACATTCAAACTCTCACTGTAAAAATATTCGAAACTCCGAATTCATATGCAGAGAAGACTATAAAATTGTAATTTATAACATATATTCGAGAGGTGTGAATTTAAAATTAGTTTTTCTTTTCAACTCTTTTTAACTCTCCGAAAATTTCTTCGGGTTTTGGATAACCGTCTTCGTATGAGAGTAAAGCGATGTGCAAGTGAGTTAAACCGCCTTTTAATATTGCAGACCTTCCTGTGCGTCCGACTTCAGCAATTTTATCCCCGGGCTTAACTAAATCGCCCGGTTTAGCGTACACGGTATTTAAATGTGAGTAATAAAATATTTTCATATTGGTTACATCAAATATCTTCACATATTTTCCTCCTCTTAAATATGAACCAATCTCCCATGTTGTATCAGTTGCTGCTACAACACCGCCGGACATACTGACAACATCGACAGGTTTTCCGGTCGCATCATCGAGACAATCTTTATTTGTGTCAGCAATGAAAATATCGTGTGCAGGATGTGAACTTGCATCAGAACCCTGAAAATAATCGTATTTGTAATCACGGAAATCTTTTCCGTCTTCTCTGTGAACTATGCTACTGTAATTTGATAGAGGAAAAACCCAATCAGCTTTTTTATGACCTGATATATTATTTTTTTTAAAATATTTTATAATATCATTTTCATATCTCTCAAGCATTCTTATTGCGGCGTCTTTATCAATTTTTTGATTTAAAATTAATTTGTCGAGTGCATTCCATTTTTCGCAGAGAGAATCTAATGAGGCTTGAGGAAGCAATAGAGAATAATTTGATAATATAATCAGGATAATCAATAAATATTTTTTCATTTAATATGTAATTTAGCATATATTACATTCCCAATCGGGGATTGGGAATGAGGAAAAATAAAACTTATAATACATTCCCAATCGGGGATTGGGAATGAGTTGAGTTCGTATTTAAGCAATTACAAATTTATTCCCCGCTCACAGTTGGCTTTCCCTGTCGTTTCCACTCGACTATACCACCGACAAGGTTATATGAATTTTGAAATCCAAGTTTGTTCATAATATCTAAAGCTGTCCTGCTCCTATTCCCGCTCCGGCAATAAATAAGATAACCGGCGTTTTTATCCAGTAATTTGATTTGCTCTAAAAAATCTTTTGAATAGAAATTTATTAATAGAGAATCTTTAATTCTTTCGTTTATATATTCTTCTTTTGTTCTTACATCAAGCAGAATATATTTCTTATCTTTACTTAGAATATCGAATTTCTTAATGTCTATATTATCTTTTTTGACCCCTGAGAATATATTAAAACTCATCTATATTTTATTTTTGTTTTGCAATTAAATTTAATGCCGAACCTGCCTTAAACCATCCTATTTGCTGTCCATTAAAAGTATGGTTCAACATTACTACATCAACTTTTCCGTCTTTATGCTTAACCGTCATTTTAAATTGTTCACCGGGTTTGAAATGCTCAACATCGATATCGAATTTATCGTCTTCCATTATCAGGTTATAATCTTCTGTATTTGCAAAGGTTAATGGAAGCATTCCCTGCTTTTTCAAATTTGTTTCGTGAATTCTTGCAAATGATTTTACTATGATAGCTTTACCCCCGAGGAATCGAGGTTCCATAGCAGCGTGTTCTCGTGATGAACCTTCTCCATAGTTCTCTTCACCTATAACGACCCAGCCAATTCCTTTAGCTTTATAATCCCTTGCAACTTTAGGTACTTCATCATAATTATTTTTCAGTTCATTTTTAACACTGTTCATTTTATCGTTGAAATAATTTATTGCTCCAATGAACATATTATTAGAAATGTTATCGAGATGTCCTCTGAATCTCAACCACGGACCTGCCATCGAAATATGGTCTGTTGTGCATTTACCCTTCACTTTGATAAGCAACGCTAAATTACTGAAATCTTTTTTCAAATCGGGTGCACGAAACGGTTCTAACTTTTGTAATCTTTTGCTCGCAAGGTCAATAGCAACATTTATTTCTTTACCGTTTTTATTAGGTTCAATATATCCCGCATCACCTCCTATAAATCCATGTTCCGGTAATTCATTTCCGACGGGAACATCAAGTTTAACATTTTCTCCCTTATCATTTACTAATGTATCAGTTAAAGGATTAAATGTTAATTTTCCTGAGAGAGCAAAAGCAGTGACAATTTCAGGAGAAGCTACAAATGAGTGTGTGCCCGGGTTTCCGTCGTTTCTCTTTACGAAATTTCTGTTGTAAGAAGTAATAATCGTATTCTTTTCTCCGGGTTGTACGTCGTGACGTTTCCATTGCCCGATGCACGGACCGCAGGCATTTGCCAATACCAAGCCTCCGACTTTATCAAATATCTCAAGTTGCCCGTCACGCTCTATCGTTGCTCTGATTTGCTCTGAACCGGGAGTTATTACAAACTCGGATTTTACTTTCAATCCTTTTTCAATCGCCTGGTTTGCTACTGAAGCAGAACGCTCCATATCTTCATAAGATGAATTCGTGCAACTGCCTATTAATGCTACTTTAATTTGTTCGGGATAATTATTTTTAATTACATCTTCCTTGAATTTCGAAATCGGGTGTGCAAGGTCAGGTGTAAATGGTCCGTTTATGTATGGTTCAAGTTCGGATAGATTAATTTCTATGACGCGGTCATAATATTTTTCACTTCCCGAATCCGCTTTCAAACAATTACCAAGCTGTTTCGCCAATTCAGCAACTTTTTTTCTTTCCGTCGCAATTAAGTAATTATACATTTTATCATCAAAAGGGAATATAGATGTGGTTGCTCCAATTTCAGCTCCCATATTGCCTATGGTAGCTTTACCCGTGCACGAAATTGTGCTTGCACCTTCTCCAAAATATTCTATGATATAACCTGTTCCGCCTTTCACTGTAAGTATTCCCGCAAGTTTTAAAATAATATCTTTAGGTGAAGTCCAGCCGCTTAATTTTCCGGTTAAATGTACTCCGAGAATTTTCGGAAATTTTAATTCCCAAGGCAATCCTGCCATAACGTCGACTGCATCCGCTCCTCCGACACCGATTGCTATCATTCCGAGTCCTCCTGCATTCGGGGTATGAGAATCTGTTCCAATCATCATACNNCCTATCATCATCCCTCCCGGGAATGCATAATTTTCAAGAATCACCTGGTGAATTATTCCTGCGCCGGGTTTCCAGAACCCGACTCCGAATTTATTCGATACGGATGAAAGAAAATCATATACTTCTTTATTTTCATCGACAGCTCTTAATAAATCTCCTGCTGAACCGATTTCTGCCTGAATAAGGTGGTCGCAATGGACTGTAGAAGGGACTGCAACTTTAGGTATTCCTGCGGACATAAATTGCAGCAGTGCCATCTGGGCAGTAGCATCCTGCATTGCAACCCTGTCAGGTTTAAAATCAACAAAATCAATTCCGCCTTTATATTCTCTTTCTATCTTATTCCATAAGTGTGAATACAGAATTTTATCTGCATAAGTTAATTTTCTGTTTAGGACTTTTTGGGCCTCATCAACTTTTTCTTTAAAAGTTAAATAAAAATTCTTTATCAAATCAAAATCGAACAACATATATTTATCTCCGCTAATTTATTTTAATAAAAGTTTATTTAAATCTTCTATATTGTTAACAGGTAAGTGACATTTAAAATTTTCACAAATATAAACATTAGTGTTATCAAAATCTTTAACGATATTTTTCAAATAACCTATAATTTTTTCTGAATCCTTATTTGCATAAATTAAAGTTTTAAATGGTAAATATTTTCTATGAATCTGTGAAACAAGGTTGTTTGTAAATTGTTCGTTATTATCTCCTGTCACTAAAATTTCCATCGACGGATTCAGATAATAATTTATATCATAAACAAACCGGGGGGATTGAAACGGAGATTTATAAATCTGTTCATAAAAATATTCAAGTGACTTGTTTGCTTTTTCTATCAAATTATTATCATTCAATATATTACCCAGCCTGTATAAATTTTGTATCATTATTGAGTTTCCGCTTGGTTCGGCTCCGTCATATGAATCTTTAGTTGTGATAAATAAATCCTTTGCATTTATATCATTGTCATAAAATCCGCCATTTTCATTATCATAAAAATTGTCAACAGCTTTTTTAATTAATCCGATAGCTTTTTCAAGGTATTTCAGAATAAAATCTGATTCATATAAATCAATTAGAGATTTAATTAAAAAAGAATAATCTTCCAGTGTTCCATCCATCTTTGCTTCATTATCACGGAACCGGTGAAATAAATTATTATCATTATCTTTAAATAAATTATTGAGAATGAATTCAGCAGCATTAGTTGNNAATATTTAAAGAATTTGTTAAAGAAATCTCTACTTCGCCGCCCGACATTCCAAAATGTTTTGAAGTGTCGAATATATCATTTGCGAGGTACAACACATTTTTGTTTTTAAAGACGTTATGAGGGTCGTTTATAGTGTTTCCTTCAAATCGAATTCCGAAATAATAACAAAAAATATCTGCATCTTTTTTTTTAAGGATTTTATTAATTTCTTCTAAAGTCCATAAATAATAAAATCCTTCTTCCTTTTCTTCAGGATAATTTGAATTTACCGCACTCTCTGCATCTTCCGCAGAATAAAAGCCTCCGTTGTTATCCGTAAGATTATCGCTTACATAATTAAGAGTGTGTTTAGCAAATTCCAGATAAAAATTATCATTAGTGATTTTATATAAATCAAGAAGTATATCTGAATTTTGTGCCTGGTCATACAGCATTTTTTCGAAATGCGGAACTCTCCAGTAACGGTCGACTGAATACCTATGAAATCCTCCGCCTATGTGGTCGAAAATTCCTCCTTTACACATTTTTTTAAAACTAAAAGTAACAATATCCAGAGCCTGTAGTTTTTTTTGAGAATAATAATATGAAAGCAGGAAATCAAAAATAACCGTACGTGGAAATTTATTTCCATTCCCAAATCCTCCATTTTCATAATCAAAATATTCTTCACACTGTTCGAAACATTTTTGCAGTACGGATTCGTCGATGTTCCTGAGCTTGACAAATTCACTTAATCTTGAATTTAATATTTCTGCAATTTTATTGCTGCTCTCAACTATCTCATTTTTTTTATTCCGCCATAAATTGTTTATGGTATAAATCACATCTTCAAAACCCGCACGACCGTATTTTGCTTTTGGCGGTATATAAGTGGCTGCATAAAATGGCTTTAAATCGGGAGTGAGAAACAAACTCATTGGCCATCCGCCTGAACCGGTCATAGATTGCAAAGCGGTCATATAGATTCTGTCAATATCTGTTCTTTCTTCCCTGTCAACTTTGATGCATGTAAAATGTTCATTTAACAGTTTTGCAATTTCTTCATTCTCAAAGCATTCTCTTTCCATAACATGACACCAATAACAGGAAGAATAACCTACCGATAAAAAAATAGGTCTGTTTTTCTTCTGTGCCTCCTCTAATGACTCATCATTCCACGCATACCAGTTCACCGGGTTATATGCATGTTGTAATAAATAAGGACTCTTTTCAAAAATTAATCTATTAGGTTGCTTATTATTCATTTTATAGAAGTGTTAAAATATCAATTATTATTCTGTTTTTAAAACATTTATAAATAGAATATAATTCAAAAATTTGGTTAAAAGAATAACTTTTTTTTGTATTATGACTTTTATATATTGAAAACATATATTAATTAAATTATAAAGATGTCAAAAATTTTATTTGAAATTAATTACAGTATTTACCCGGGTAAAAGAGAAGAATATCTTAAAATAATACAGGAGTTGAAAACTCTTATCAGAGAAAATTTCATAAAAGATTATTATGTCTATGAAAATGCAAATCATCCGAATAATTTTTTTGAACTTTTCGTTTGTAATTCCGAAGAAGAATATGAAAATTTTGAGGATAACCAGAGTGATACTATAAAAGAATTAATCACAAAATTATTTACTGAGTTTGCAATCCAGAATAAAATTAGCTATTCGACAAAAAAAGAAATATAATTTTTTTAGAATTTTTATATTTTACCAAAGTAGCTGATTTCAGGCTACTTTTTTAATTAATATACCATTCCATCATATTTGTAAATTGGCATGAGTAAAAATTTCGGTGAATTATTTTCGAAATTCAGGAAACCTGACGGTTTTGATTTTGATAAAAATTTTAATTTGAAAATTTTAATCGGAATCATTACTATCGTATTAATCAGTTTACTGCTGCCGAGTTATAAATCCATAGACACGGATTACGAAATAGGTACAATCTGGTCAAGCGAAGATCTCATCGCACCTTTTTCATTTCCCATTTATCGTGATGAAGTTGATTATGAAAAGGAAAAAAAAGAAGCCGTTAAAAAAATTACGCCCGTTTTTCTGGATAACCCGGTTGATAATATAGATGTGAGAGATTCTGTAAATTCTTTTTTTCCCAAACTTGATGAAATATTCAGCAAAGCAAATAAATTTGAAAAAAATAATGAAAATATAATTAATTCCGATAAACTTGCAAAATCTAAAAGTGATTTACCTATAGAGTTCACACAGGATGAATGGTTAAAGTTGTTTAAATTATACAGAAATGAAAATAAAAACCAGGTTTCATATTCTTCGCTGAAATCAGAAATTAAGCANNATTGAGTGTTGATAAATCCACTATCACTACGAATGAAATTTCTATCAAAGTAAATGGTGACAAACTTCAGGATAATTTAGACATTGATAAAGTATTGGATAGACGTCAGATTGATGAGCAATTAAGAGTTAAATTCTTACTTCTTTTAAACGACCCTGTACTTGAATCGACAATTACTAAAATTGCCACATTTTTCATCAAAGATAATCTTCTTTATGACCAGACACTTACTAATCTGGAAATTCAAAACCGGATTGACCAGATTCCGAAAACTATTGGAATAGTTCGCGAGAATGAAAGAATTGTAAGTAAACACGACCCGATTACCAAAGTAACAAAACTTAAACTCGATTCATAAAAAAAAATCCGGTTGGAAAACATCGGAGTTCAGGATTATTTTATTCAATACATAGGTAAGATACTTACTATATTCATCTTACTGGTAATATTAACTATGTTTTTGTATTATATAAGGAATGATGTCTTCAACAGTAATCTTAAGCTGACACTGATTTCAAGTCTGATAGTGCTGGAAAGTTTTATCTCATATCTGAGTTTGAAATTAACAATCAATGCACCCGTAGAGTTACTGATTTTTGTATCCGTTGCAGCCATTTTGTTAACTATAATGTTCGATTCCCGGCTTGCTTATTTTATTATTGTTATTATTTGTTTCCTGGTTGCGGCAGTGAGGGGAGGTGATTATACAATTGCATTTGTTTCCCTGGGCGGTTCAGTACTCTCGATATTTAGCGTACGCGACATCAAAAACAGGTCTCAGATTTTCCGTTCTTTTTTCTTTATTTTAGTAGGTTACACAATTCCTATTCTGGCATTGGGTCTGGATAAAGCCGAAGGAACACAAAAAATATTAACGAATATATTGTTCGGAGGCATAAATGCGGTCATGTCTCCTATAATTGCATACGGGCTTCTGCTATTTTATGAAAAAGTATTCAGGGTTACTACTGATTTGACGTTACTCGAACTTGCGGATTTTAACCAGCCTTTATTAAAAGAACTTTCAACTAAAGCTCCCGGGACTTTCCATCATAGTATAGTTATGGGTAATCTTGCGGAAGAGGCTGCTGTTTCTATTGGTGCTAACAGGATTCTTGCCCGTGTCGGATGTTATTATCATGATATAGGTAAAATAGTCGACCCCTCATATTTTGTCGAGAATCAAATTGAAAGAATAAACAGGCACGAAAGTCTCGACCCGAATACGAGCGCAAGGATTATAATTGCACACGTCTCAGCCGGTATCGAACTTGCCAGAAAATATAAATTGCCGCAAGTAATAATTAATTTTATTCCTATGCATCACGGTAATACGCTTGTNNGCTTGTCTCATTTTTCTACAGTAAAGCAAGAAATCTTGCGGATAGTAATAAAGAGTATGTACCCGATTATCTTTACCGCTACCCGGGTCCCAAACCTCAGACAAAGGAGACCGGAATCGCAATGCTCGCCGATACCGTGGAAGCCTCGACGAAATCCATAGAGAATCCGTCTTCGAAAATTCTGGAAGAAAATATTGACAATGTAATCAAAAAAAGATTTATGGAAGGCGAACTCGATGAATGTGATTTGACATTAAAAGATTTAACGAAAATTAAAAAAAGCTTTTTGAAGATTTTAATTGGAATTCACCACCAGAGAATTAAATATCCTGAAGAAATCAAAATTTAATTTGGAAAATGATTTTGCATATAAAAAAAGACTTTTCAATAATTATTTAAAATTAGAAAAGTCACTATCTCTGAATACAATTCAATCTTATAATCTCGATATTGATGATTTTTTTTCTTATTTGCAGGATGTAAAATTAATTAAAGAACTAAACGAAGTTGACGATAATATTTTAAATGGATACCTTATTTATTTACAAAAACGCGATACTAAGCATCTGAAAAAGTATTCACAAAAATCCATCAATAGGTTTATTTCCTCTTTAAAATCCTTTTTCAAATTTCTGTCGAATGAAAATCTTATAGATTCAAATCCTGTGGAAAAAATAGAAACTCCAAGAAGTGCCCGTAGATTGCCCGCCGTCCTATCCATAGAAGAAATCGACCAAATGTTAAAACAACCTGATATAACCGATAAACTTGAACTGCGAGACAGGGCAATTCTGGAAACAATGTATGCATCAGGATTACGAGTCAGTGAACTGATAAATCTTGAAATTAATAATGTATTCTTTTCCGATGGCATATTAAGAATAACAGGAAAAGGGTCGAAAGAACGTATTGTACCTGTCGGAAGAGAGGCGCTTCATTTTATAGAAAAATATATTAAAGATTGCAGGGGAAACATAAAAAACAAATTCTCTGAAAATGTATTATTTCTGAATTTCAGAGGAAAAAAGCTGTCAAGAATGGCGATATGGGATATCGTAAAAAAATATTGCCTGAAAGCGGGAATTAAAAAGGAAATTCACCCTCATACATTAAGACATACTTTCGCAACCCATCTCTTGCAGGGTGGGGCGGATATACGCATAATACAGGAAATGCTGGGACATTCGGATATATCTACTACACAAATTTACACTCATATTGACAGGAATTATCTGATAGAAGTTCATAAATCTTTCCATCCGAGAGCTTAATTCAGGAAATAATTGGTCTTTTTTTATTTAATAGATTTCTTATATTTATCAAGATTAATAAGGACGCTCATATTACATTATTCTAAGTTTTAAAATAATTAAATTTAATTTTATAAAAGTAATACAATGCAATACAATTCCGCAGTTTTATTCTCACTATTAGAATTTCAAAACATTTATTCCGGATTTTTGTCGAATTGTAATTTTAGCAATTTCAGGATTACATAAAGGTTTGTTAATTTTTAAGATAAAATTAAAATCTTGAAAAAAGTAACATTATTAACTAACTTATTGATTAAATAAAATCATTTTAATTGATTTACAAAAATTGTTTAACCAGATGTGAGTTAATAAGCGGAGCTATATTTAAATTAATATAGTTAAGTGATACATTTAAACCAATAAGTTAAGATTTTATTTCAACAAATTCATAGAAAATAATAATATGAAGATATTAATCAGAAATATTTTAATCTTTCTAATTTCTCTCACTTTTTTCCCTTCCATTTCTTTTCCGCAGGATAACAAAAATGAAAGAATAGGACTCGATGAAATTTTAAAATCCGGGACAAATTATTTTAATTATTCAGATAAAGATAAGGTGAATATTGAAGTTAGTATATGGGGTTATGTTCGTAATCCCGGAAGGTATTTAATTCCGATTGGAACATCCGCAATTGACCTTATTACATTGTCAGGGGGACCTCAAAATGAGGCAAAATTAGAAGATATCAGAATCTTAAGACTAAAAAATGATTCTCTCCATGTTTCGGAAAATAAAATAATAAATCTGAATTATAATGATTTTTTATGGGAGAAAGAAATTAATAATCCGAACAAACAAAACCCGCAGTTATTACCCGGTGATTTGATTTTGATACCGGGAGGACCAAGATATCAATTCAGAGATAATCTTGGTATTGTTTTGTCCGTGACTTCCGTGTTAGTTTCAGTTGCAATCCTTCTTGTAACTATTTTTAGGAAATAATTCCGATACTTATTAATAAATGTTTTTACTTATCATTTTTTATATTATGGGATGATTTTGTATAATAACATCAATAAAAGTGAATTTAAAAATATAAAAACCTAATTCTATATGAAGAACTTAGAAGATTTAGATAACGAAATTTATGAAATGGATTTAGAACCTGCTTCTAAAAAATTTACCGATTATATAAATATTTTAAGAACAAATATTTTACCGATAATTCTAATTTTTTCGATATCCCTTATTGTAACCGTAGTATATTTAAAAAAATATCCTACAGTTTACAGGTCTGTTACAACTTTGAAAATTGACAAACCTCAAAGTATATTGGAGCCGCAAAATATTTTTATGCTCGAATCTATGTCAGAAAGAATTTTGCTCAATCAGGTCGAAGTGATGAGGAGTTATTATATAAGGGATATAGTAGCAAAAGCTCTTCTCGATTCTTTGAAAACTTTAGGGAATACTTCAAACTTTTCGATTGTTGTGAAGAAACTTAATGAACGGGAAACAGTTCCGCTTACGCAAACCGAGCTTAGAAGAAAACTTGCGGGTGTGGTCAGAATTGATTTAAAAAAAAATGTAGATGCTGTTACATTAACTGCTGACGGATTAGATTTTCATGAAGTACAAATGATTACAAATCTTTATGCACTGGTATTTATGGATTATTCGCGGGAATTAAACAGGCAGGATATAACTAATGTTAAAAAATTCCTTGAGGAAGAACGTAGTAAAAAACAAAATGAACTGAATAATGCAGAATCTGCACTGGAAAGTTATCAGCAAAAGGTAGGATACGTTGTCCTTGACGACCAGGCAAAAACTCTGGTTGAAAACCTGTCCAAATATGAGGCGGATAAAAATGGTGTTGATGTGGATATGAAAGCAAATGATAAAAGTCTCGAAACCCTGAGGAAACAATATTCAGATTTGGATTCGGATTTTTATGATTATATACGAGGTCAGATTCATCAGCCGTACATAGCTGAACTGCAAAGACAGATTGCGGAACTCGAAGTCAACAGGGATTTGGAATTAGCGAATGTTACTGATCCGAAAGTGCGTGATAAGACAACAAGCAGTTACGCGTCGAAACTGGCGGGCCTGAAAAGTATACTTGATGAAAAAACTGAAATATTAAAATCAGGAATACTTTCTGCGACTCCGGAAGATAAAAAAGTTCTGAATCAGAAAGTTTTTGATGCAACCCTGTATTCTACAAATCTAAAATCTAAATCAAATACGCTTGGTGCGATTGTGAAAAAATACGAAGATGATTTTGCGAAACTTCCCAGCGAAAGCATTGAACTGGCAAAATTGGAACGGACAAGAAAGACAAACGAAAAACTTTATATCACTCTCGAAGAAAAATACCAGGAAGCAACAATAAATGAGAGGACAAGGTTCGGCAGTGCTTCTTTGCTCGAACCCGGCTTCGATACAACTACTCCGGTAGCTCCCAACAAGAATCTGATATTGTTAACAGGCATTATAATCGGACTTACTCTGGGACTTGTTTTCGCTTTTGTCCGAAATTTTCTTGATAAATCAATAAAAAATCCGGAACAACTTGAAAATTCTGGTGTAAGTGTTCTTTCCTGGATTCCAAGTTTCAGAGAATTACTTGAAGTTAATTCTCCGGAGACAGATTTCGTGGTTGAACTTAAACCTACTTCAACTGTATCGGAATCTTTTAAAGCATTAAGAACAAGAATTCAATATGCTAAACTTGAAGAAGAGCCGACAAAATCTATTCTGATTACAAGCACAATTCCTACTGAAGGTAAAACTATTGTATCGGTAAACCTGGCCGGCAGCTTTGCTCAGGCCGGTAAAAAAACTTTATTACTTGATTGTGATCTGCGAAAACCAAGAATTCATAATATTTTTAGTTTTGAAAGATATCCTGGCTTAAGTGATTATCTCTTCTCAAATGTTACTTTTGAGGAAATTATCCGAAAAACAAAACTCGAATTTTTAGATGTTATGACGAGTGGAACGATTCCACCGAATCCATCAGAGTTGCTTGGTTCGTTACAAATGAAAAATTTTATAGATAAACTGAAAACACATTATGATATTATCATTATAGATTCTCCTCCGTTTATCTCCGTCACCGATTCTGAAATATTATTTAATATAACTGATGGCACGATTCTCGTGGCAAGGTCGAACATGACACCTGCAGATGCATTTTTGAAAACATATAAACGATTGTATAATTTAAATCCCCATAATTTGTTAGGATGTGTTCTCAATAATTTTGCTTTTAAAAGCACATATGGTTATTATTATAATTATTATTATTACTATTCAAAGCCGGATGACAGGACCAAAAGATTAAAGAAAAATAAAAAATAATTCCTTTCTAAGTAATAAATTCGTATTCTATCGGGCGTCGTATATGAATAATATATCTTTTAAATAAAAAATAAGTAGTTATGTTTAAGGATAAAACAGTAGCCGTAGTCGTACCGGCATATAATGAAGAAAGTCAAATAGGACTGGTAATAGAAGCTATGCCTGATTTCGTTGACAGAATAATTGTTGTTAACGATTTTTCAACCGATAAGACATTGGATGTTGTGAAGAAATATATCAGCAAAGATAATTCTTCGAAAGTTGAAATTAAAAATAATTCGTTTAAGCCCGAAAAAAGTCTTTATAATGAAGCCGAAATTGTTTTAAAGGAATATCAAATTAAGGATTTTAAAAAATTCATACCTTCCGAAATCCTGAATGGAACCGGTGAAAATGACAGAATTATTTTAATCAATCATTTAAAAAATGGTGGCGTCGGCTCTGCTATTGCAAGCGGA
>PNBM01000250.1 GCA_003135995.1 Ignavibacteriota bacterium
ATGCCGGGAATAGGACTTTCCAGTGGAGTTTATTTCTATTCACTATTGGTGGATAATAAGAGGGTTGATAGTAAAAGTATGGTGTTAATAAAGTGATATTCTAATTTTGAATGTTGAATTTTGAATGCTGAATAAGATCGAAGAGAATAAACATGTTCCCAAAGAGGACTTTGGGAACGAGAGGAAAATCAGAGCGAAACGGAGTTTCAATACCTTGCGTTCCCAAACGGAGTTTGGGNNCCTTATGTTTCGTCTGGATTCCCGCATTCGCGGGAATGACAAAACCACGCTTTTCACAACGTTTTTCCGTCTCACCTTTCACGTCTCACCTTTCACGTCTCACAAAGCTCTTCGTTTCACGTTTCACAAGTTCAAGATACATTTATTTTCTCATCACTAAAACATTAAGTTGGTCATGTAGAAAAAATATTTCACTGATTTACTTTTTTATTTGTGTTAATTTGTGTTATGAGAAAATTAACACATTCGGAAATTAAAGCTGAGAGAAAAGACCTCACCGTTATAAATAATTTCAAAAGAAATCCGATTTACGCCATCTGCGATAACATAAGGAGCATATTCAATGTGGGTGCGATATTCAGAGCATCCGACGGTGCTTTCATAGAAAAACTTTATCTGACAGGATATACTCCCTATCCGCCGCGAAAGGAAATTGAGAAAGTAGCGCTTGGTGCGACTTTAAGCGTGCCGTGGGAATATAGAAAAGACCCGGTTGAAGTCGTAAATGAATTGAAAGCGAAAGGCGTTAAAATCTGCGTGCTTGAAATCACTGACCAGAAGAATATTTTATGGAATTATAAAAAAGAAGATTTTCCTGTTTGCCTTGTTGTGGGAAATGAAATAACGGGAGTCGGTAAAGAGATTCTTGATTTAGCGGATATTTCAATTGAGATTCCTATGCTGGGAATGAAGCAGTCTCTGAATGTGTCTGTGTCGTACGGGATAGCGGTTTACGAGCTTGTAAGGAAGTTTCTTTACTAATAGCAAATGATGGTTAAAAGAAGTTAAAGAAGTTAAATCGTAGATAGTAGATAGTAGTTAGTATCAGAAGATAGAAGTAGATATTAGTTAGTAGATAGTAATTCTGCTCTTATAAAACATTATTTCTCGCATCTCTTAACTCCGTAGGAGTGTAATGTTTATAGCAAATTTGAACTTAGAATCCCAAACTCCGTAGGAGTGACATGTTTATAGTAGAAGAACTAATATTCTCTTCTGGTAACAAAATTTACTAATTCAAGAAGAGAAGTTTTTGATTCCGAATCCGGGAAATCTAAAATTGCGGATTTTGCTATAACGGAATATTTTTGAGCTATATCGTTTGTATATTCAATTCCGCCGTATTCATTTACAAAATAATAAACCGATTCAAAAGATTTGGCAACCCCGTTTTTAATAATCTTCATAATTTCAGAAGCCTTTTTATGTGGTGCTTTTTCGAGGGAATGTATTAATGGAAGTGTGAATTTTTTTTCTTTGATATCATTGCCAGTTGATTTACCCAGCAATTTTTTCCTGCCTGTATAATCCAAAAGGTCATCCTGAAGTTGAAAAGCTATTCCGAGATTTTCACCGTAAACAGCCAGACTCTCAATTTTCTTTTTATCTTTCGTGGAACTCAATGCACCAAGCTTACAACATGTTTTTATTAATGAAGCCGTTTTATCTGAAATAATTTTGAAATATGTTTCTTCAGTCGCGTCAAAATTTCTTGCTTTTTGAATTTGCAAGAGTTCACCTTCGCTCATTCTTCTTACGGCTTCGGATGTTGTTTGAAGAAATTCGTATTCTCCATTGTCGAGAGAAACTAACAGACCTTTTGAAAGTAAGAAATCACCGATTAAAACTGCAACTTTGTTTTTCCATACTGCATTTATGGAAGCGAGCCCGCGGCGTGATTTTGCATCATCGACAACATCATCGTGAATTAAGGTAGCTGTATGTAATAGCTCTACGAGGTTTGCGGCGATGTAAGAACGGTCGTTTAAATCTCCGCACATCTTTGCGCTTAATAATACAAGCACGGGACGGATTTTTTTACCTTTTTGCTTTAGGATATAGCGCGTTATAATATCAATTAAAGCAACATTTGATTTTAATGATTTAGCGAATCGTTTCTGAAATTCGTCTAATTCGGGTTTTATAGGAACTATTATTTCTTTTAAATTCATTTTAAATTAATTTACAGTGTCAGTATTTAAACAAGAAACATTTAACCTTCTAACATTCCAACCTTTCATTCTTATTAAACTTGATAAACTTGACAAACTATTCTTTTACTTTCTTTTGTGAATATTTACAAATCAGTATACTAACCTCGTAAAGAAATAACAACGGGATACTTAATAAAATCTGACTTGTAATATCAGGACCCGGTGTTACGATTCCCGCAATTAGCAGAATAATTACAATAGCATGTCTCCTGTATTTTCTCATAAAAGCCGGTTTCAGGATTCCTATTTTAGATAAGAAAAAAGAAACCATTGGAAGCTCGAATACAAGCCCTGATGCAAGTGTAAGCGAAAGAACGAAACTCATATATTCATTTGCGGCAATTTTGTTTTCAATTATATTCGAACCAAATCCCGCAAAGAAAGTAAGCGATGCTGGAAGTATTGTATAATAAGCGAAAACTATACCCGCTAAAAAACATACGGAAGTAAAAATAACAACACTTGTTACATATTTTTTTTCATTCGATTTTAAAGCAGGCTCAACGAATTTCCATAGCTGGTAAATAATGTTAGGTACGCTTAAAACCACACCTCCTATTAAAACTACTTCCATATAAAGAAGAAACTGACCGTACGGTTTCAGATTAATAATGGTCAGCGGAGGATTTGTATTTTTTGCGGGTGCAAAAAGAATATTGTTCACAATAAAATCCACAAATATTCCGACAATGATACTTCCGAATACAATTCCGATTACGGATTTAATTATCCGCCACCTGAGCTCTTCAAGATGCTCGAGAAAACTCATTTCTTTTTCATTAACTGCCATACATTGAGAATCTCGAAGTTAATTTTAGTACTTCTTCTCTTATTTCTTTCTTTGTGTTTTCGTCTTTTGGATTTGAAACAACTTTATTAATAAATTCTGCAATAAGTTCCATTTCCGGTTCCTTCATTCCGCGTGTTGTTAAAGCAGGCGAGCCTAACCTGATTCCGCTTGTAATCATAGGGCTCTTATCATCGAACGGAACTCCGTTTTTATTACAGGTGATTCCAACTTCATCAAGAGCTTCCTGTGCGGCTTTGCCGGTAATGTTTTTGCTTCTTAAATCGACCAGCATCAAATGATTATCGGTTCCGCCGGATATAATTTTAAAATCGAGAGAAGTTAATTTTGATGCGAGCGCTTTCGCATTTTTTATAACCTGCTTTGCGTAATCTTCAAATTCAGGTAATAAATTTTCTTTAAATGCAACTGCTTTTGCGGCAATAACGTGCATAAGCGGACCGCCCTGTACACCGGGCATTACAGTGGAATCAATTATCTCGCTCATCATTTTAACTCTGCCTGATTTCGGTGCAACAATACCGAACGGATTTTCATAATCTTTGCCTACAAGTATCATTCCGCCTCTCGGACCTCTTAACGTTTTATGAGTTGTGGTTGCAACCACGTGACAATAGGGAAGAGGGTCATTCAATAATTTTTTTGCTATGAGTCCGGCAGGATGCGCAATATCTGCAAAAAGAAATGCACCGACCATATTGGCGATTTCACGGAATTTCTTATAATCAATATTTCTCGAATACGCACTTGCTCCGACAGTAATCATTTTAGGCCATNNAGCAACATCTTCGACATTCTGGTAATCGATGTAGCCGGTATCGGCGTGGACTCCGTATGCAACAAATTTATATAATTGTCCGGAGAAATTAACCGGTGAACCGTGAGTTAAATGTCCGCCGTGAGCGAGATTCATTCCCATCACTTTATCGCCGGGTTTAAGGAAAGAGAAGTAAACAGCCATATTTGCCTGGCTTCCGGAATGCGGTTGTACGTTTGCATATTCGGCTCCAAAGAGTTCTTTAGCTCTGTCTCTTGCGAGATTCTCTGCAACATCCACCCATTCACATCCGCCGTAATATCTTTTTCCGGGATAACCTTCGGCGTATTTGTTTGTTAATGTCGAGCCCTGTGCTTCCATTACGGCTTTTGAAACAAAATTTTCGGATGCGATTAATTCGAGTTTATCTGCCTGTCTTTTTGTTTCGCTTTTAATGGTATCAAATATTTCTTTATCTATTTGTTCAAGAGTGTTGTTCATAAATTATTTATTTTGTAATGATTATTTAAATAATTAAAATTAGTATTCAAGAATAATTTCTCATTCCGGTTGTGCTTTGGAGTGAGCATAAAATATTTTACATATATAATACTGAAATTGCGGCAACAAATTTGAGAAATAAATTAAATCTTATCAAGTTCCTCAATTCGTCTTTCGTGTCTTTCTCCACCATCGAATTTCGTATGAATGAATATTTTGATAAACTTAACAGCTGTATTAAAATCTATAAAATCAGAACCTATACAAATTACATTAGCGTTGTTATGTTTTCTTGCCATTTCAGCAAGCTGCTCTGTATTTGCGTTTACTGCTCTGACACCTTTTACTTTGTCTGCCGCTATACATATACCAATTCCGCTACCGCAAATTGCAATTCCGAAATCCGATTCTTTCTTTGCAACACTTTCGCCTACAGCTTTTCCATAATCGGGATAATCCACACTTTCGGTAGAGTTAGTACCAAAATCTTTTACATTATAATTATTATCTTCAAAATATTTTTTTAATTTTTCTTTAAGTTCGTAACCCCTGTGGTCCGTGCCAATTGCTAAATTCATAATATCAAAAAAATTATTTTAAAAAATTTTATTTATTTAAATTTTAATCTTCAGTTCTCGCCTTTATAAACCAGAGTTCTCCGAAATTAAATCCGGCAGATAATTTAATTAACTGGTCTTTTATCAGACCGTTATCTGTTTTCCCTCTTACGGAATACGAAATTCCCAAATCGAGTGAATTAAATTTATTCAAAGGAATACCCAAACCCGCAGTTATGCCGTAACCGATTATATCAGTCCCGTTAACGGTAAAATAAGATTTCTGATAGAAACCACCGAACCTGTAAGAGAGGTTTTCCCAGAACGTGTTATCCGGTTTATCGATAGGAATAATTTCAAAGCCAAGTCCCATTCTGTATGAATTACCGAAATTTGCCTGCGTTTGTCCGGCAGATATGTAATTGCTCCAGTCTTGAATAAGTGCATCACCGGAAACAATTAATTGTTTACCAAATTTATTTGAAAATCCGAAGCCATAAGATGACGGAATTACAAGTGTACCTCCGGTTATCTGCGAAGTATCATTTCCTAAAATTGTCTGATATATAGCATCTATATTAGACGTAAGGTTTAATTTGGATTGATAAAAAAATCCAAAGTTTAAATCATTAAGGAGTTTCGAATTTATCAATTTTCCTGCTTCGAGAATTATACCGCCCTTAAAGTACGAACCCGATAAATTATTTTCCGAACGTTCGTAAGAATTAGTTATATCCGAATTGCCAAAATCAAGAAGAACCAGTTTTTTAATGTTACCGAACGAATAATTATATTCCGCACCAAGGTTTATCGATTTAAATAAAGTGTATGACATACCAAAATTAATCCTCGATACACCACCCCCGCCTGCATACGTCTGTGTATAAGGAACTCCCTCAGGTGTTACAACCTGGTTGGAAATCTTATAATTTACAGTGCTGATGGGAATAAATCCAAGATTCATCGACCACCCGAGGTCTTTATTTAAAGGTATTCCAATATCGACTCCTGATACATTTCCATTTGAATTTTTCGAACTGGTAACACTGTTCGATGAATTTAGAAATGTATATTTAAAGCCTAATGAAATATCTGTGAATCCCAGTTTAGTATTTCCGGCCGGATTTATATCGTTCGCATTATTTCCAAACAGCGATATACCAAGAATTCCCATCGAAGCAGTTCTGATGTTTCCTGTATATTGCAGGTCACCGATTCCGAATGCTGTATAAGGCGAGCCTTGCGAAAAATCATCCTGAGCAAAAATATTTCTGCCGAATAAAATTATTATTGTAAAAATAATTATTTTAGTTCGTTTATCTTTTAAAAATATATTTCTTATGTTCATTTTCATTTTTTTGTACATTTATCTCCTTATTGTATATCTGATTCGCAGTTTTGGTCTCTTGCTTGCGTCGGAATAATTGCCGGAATAAAAAACAAATTTGTCTAAATTAGTATAATCATAAATATTTCTGATTAATATTCCGAAATTAGGCGAAACCCCATAATTCCATTTTTGAAATATGGGAGTCACGTTGATTGTATAAGTGTTGGAATCCGGTTGGATTGAATAAAAATTAATACCATCATTTGTTAATGCAACTGAATCCGTTATCATATTCGCCAGCAGTTTTGCGTCCGAACCCAAACTATTTGATATAAAAGAATTCGCCCTGTCTAATGACAGTGTAATCAGAGCCTGATTGATAATTACTTTTGAAGATAACTTTGTTAAATCAAATTTCATCACATCCCTGAAAGCCACACCGTTTTGCAGGAAAATCCTGTCATTTGTCATTAATGTAGTAGGTGCATAATTTAGTGATACTGACTTCGTTGTATTGAACGTCAGTGTGTCAACCACACCATATTTCGTAACAATGGCAACTATGGTCGGAATGTTGTTTACATCTCCCGAACCGTAAGTATAAAATGCTTTTATATTATTCGAATTTGAATTCGGGACTAAAATTATTCCGTAATTTTTAACCGTATAATTTGTATCTGCAGCAGACTCAAGCCAGTCTTTGATTGTCTGGTTATTAAACGGAATGGCGATTTTCACTGTATCATGCGGGGTACCTGAATATGACCCGAGCAGAGTCGTACCTATATCACTGCTGGAAAACTGATCATAGGTTACGGTATCAAAATCATAGTCACTGTTAATTTTATAAATATTAAAAGACGTAATACCGTTTGAATCACTAAAAGCATAACCATTATATCTCAAATAGAGAGTAGCAGATAAGATTGACGAACTGTCGAAATCGGCGGTAATACTATTGAATCTCAATAAAGCTTTGGAATTATAATTCTGATAATTTCCCACCATCATATTGAACGAACTTGAAGTATTGACATATTTCAGGAAATTTTTGTTTGTGATATTCATTGTATCCTTCTGAGAATCCAGTATCAGAGTACCCAGAGTATCACTTGAGATGTAATTTAAGCCTAAATCGTTCGGATTATTATTGCATCCGGACATAAAAAATGTGCTTATCAATATTAAAATCAGGATATATTGAATCGGAATTTTTGTATTTATAAAATATTTAACCATTAAGTTTATTGTTGCATCAAATTAATAAAAAATCATAATTAACTTACATATTTTTATATAGAATAACAAATAATATAGTATTTTCTTTTTTAATATTCTAAATACTTTTTAATAAATTTTGAAGCCTCCAAAAGGTCTTTCGCAATAAAATCTATTTTTATATTGCTATCCTTACATTGTTTTAAGGTTTTTTTCCCATATCCTGTTAAAACGAGGATTTTTTTAAGATTAATATTATCAGCACATTGCATATCGACAAGAGAATCGCCTATCAGAAAAGATTTTTCTAAATCGATATTATATTTTAACATTGCTTTTAATATCAAACCGGTTCCGGGTTTTCTGTAAAAACTATCCGATTTATATTTCCTGATAATGCCTTCTTTGTGGTATGGGGAATATAATATATCGTCGATGAGGGGAATATGTTTCAAAGTTAATTTTTTGCTCAAAGCAGAATGTATATCTTTGAGGTTATCTTCCGAAATAAAACCACGGGCAACTGCAGATTGATTGGTAATAATAATATTGAGGAAACCTGATTGCTTGAAGCAAGCTAATGCTTTTGTAACACCATTTAAAATTTCAATATCTTCTTTCCTGATTAAGTAATTGACTTCTTTATTAATAGTGCCGTCGCGGTCTAAAAAAATTGCTTTGTTCAATTAAATTATTTTGTTCAAGAAGAAACTACTTTTTTATAAAGGTTCATATATTTCAAAGCAGAAACTTTCCACGAGAAATCCAGTGCCATACCATTTCTGATTATAGTATACCATTTCTGCTTATTATTTTTATAAACATTTAATGCTGCTTTTATAGTGGTAAGGAAGTCTTTTCCGTTGTAATTATCAAATAAAAATCCCGTTCCATCTGGTTTTCTGTAATCGGTAATAGTGTCGGAAAGTCCGCCTGTATTCCTGACAACGGGAACAGTTCCGTAACTTAAGCTATAAAGCTGTGTTAACCCGCACGGTTCATATTTAGACGGCATTAATATCATATCGCATCCGGCTTGTATATGATGTGCTAAATTTTCATCAAAACCAATGTGTACAATGAGTTTCTTAGCATATTTTTTCTTCGCATTCGTGAGAAACTTCTGATATTTTTCGTCTCCCTCACCGAGTATTATAAGTTGAACGTTCTCCTTCATAAGTTCCGGAAGAATATTTACAATAAGTTCAAATCCTTTTTCATCGACGAGCCTGCTTATGATTCCGATAAGCGGAATATTTTCTTTGTATTCGAGATTATATTTGTGAAGCAATTCTCTTTTATTCTCATATTTCAAAGGAATTTCCTGGTATGTATATCTGTATGTAATAATTTTATCCACACTCGGATTCCAGTTGGAATAATCTATTCCGTTCAGTATGCCCGATAAATCTTTTTTTCTCTTTGCAAGGAGGTCACCCATTCCGCAGCTATAATCTTTTTTCGTTCTTATTTCTTCTGCATATTTTTCACTTACTGTAGTTATTTTATCGGCATAATACAACCCGGTTCTTAAATAATTAAACCTGTTTTTAGCAAATCCTACTTCACTCAAAACTGATTCGGGAAGGTTTGTCTTTTTGAACGTTGATGAAGCGAAATCTCCCTGGTAAGCCAAGTTATGAATTGTGAAAACCGTTTTAATATCTTTAATGTGAAGATTATTTTTATAAATTCTTTTTAACATAGCGGGAATCAAAGCAGTCTGCCAGTCGTTACAGTGAATCACATCGGGCTTCCATTGCAGGATTTCAAGAATTTCCAAAACAGCTTTGCAAAAGAAAAGAAATCTCTCATCATTATTCGGAAAATCTTTTTTCGTCCTGATATTCTGATAAATCCCTTTATTCTTGAAAAAATCCTGGTTTTCTAAAAGATAAATCTGTGCTTTAGTGTTCTTTCCGTGAATGAATGAAGATTTAATGCTGAATTTGCTTTGGGTGTCTATGATATTGATTTTTAAATCTTTCAGCCTTTTAATTTCATGAATTTGAAGTCTTCTTTCATCGAGCTGACCGTATTTTGGAGAAATTATCCTGACTTCATTGCCGAGAGCATTTAATGCCTGTGGAAGTGAGTTTGAAATATCTGCAAGACCACCAGTCTTGGAGTACGGTAATACTTCACTGGTAACGAAGAGAACATTATATCCTTTTGCCATTAAGAATTTATTTTTATGAAAATTACAAATATTAGTTTTTATATTCAATGTAATAAGAAATGATATTGAGGGTATTAACACATAAATATTAACAAAATGTATATTAAAGAAGAATTTTAATATAATGGGTAAGGTGAGACGTGAGACGTGAAAGGAGAGATGCGAATGTTCAGAGGTGAAAGGTGGAAGGGAAAATTTTTTTTATACTCGTTCCCAAAGTCCCCTTTGGGAACGTGATTTTGCTAAAGTTGAAACGTGAGACTTGAAAGGGGATAAATTTTTATTCGCATTTAAACTCCGTCAGGAGTTTTCCGTTTATAGGAAAAGAAAACCCAACACCGCCAAACTCCGTAGGAGTTTCCCGTTTATAGCAATTATATTTGACAGTGGGTTCTAAACTCCGTCAGGAGTTTCATATTTATAGGAATTATTTCACACTAATATTCCCAACCCCGTAGGGGTTGAACAATATATTTATTTTGATCCGACACTTAAATCTACAATTCGGATTATTTTATGCAATGCCCGGATGATTGGTACTTCTATATGATTTTTATCGGCAAGTTTTACCAAATAGCCTGTAAAGGTTTCAAATTCCAATTTTTTACCTTTTAATCTGTCCTGGTATGTGGAAGTTTTGAAAATTGTAAATTTTCTCGTGTCATCTATGATTTTAATTTCATCTTCTTTATTTAATATAATACCTTCGCTCTTTGCAATCTTTTTGAATTCATTATAAAAATCATAAATAATTTTTTCGGATTCAGCATCCGCAAAAAATTTATCAGCTGTTAATGCAGTAATTCCTGTTAATGTGTTGAAAATGCAGTTCCAGCCGTACTTTACCCATATATCCCTGATAATGTTTTCTGAGATTATACATTTTATATATGATTCCGTAAAAATATTATTGAGTTTATTTATTCGCCCTGATTTTTTCTTATCTAACTCACCAATCACAATAATTCCAAGAGCAGTGTGACTTATAACTGAATTTCCGGTCATTTCAACGGCTATCCGGCAAATGCCCTGCAGAACACGGCTTTTCCCGAAAGCTTTAATTAGTTTTTTATAATTATCTATTCCGTTTTGAAGTGAGAGTACGATTGTGTTTTTGTTAACTACTTTTTTGATTTGCTTAATTATATTTGCCGTATCGTACGATTTTACAGAAATCAATATTAAATCAAAATCATTTTTAAAATCTTCAGGTTTATCGGATACATTTATTTTAAGATTTGCATTTCCGTTTATACTTTTAATAATTAATCGGTTTTTTTTAAGATTGGATAAATTTTTTCCGCGTGCGAGGAAAAAAACTTCATTACCGGGATTTTGAGAAAGCCTTCCGCCAAAATATCCGCCGATTGCGCCTGTGCCTACAATTAATATTTTGGTTGGATTATTCATCAGTGTGAGATTCTTTCAATAATTTCTCTACAAGAGGCGGAGTCCCGACGGTAGCTTTTTCTAAAATGAATTCAAGATTTCTATGAGCGTTATAAACTGCCGGTTTGACAGGGTCAATAATATATTTATATGAATTTTCAGGAACATATTCAATCAATCCCGCGGCGGGATAAACCACGAGAGAAGTGCCGACTACAATAATAATATCTGCAACAGAAGCAACTTTCGAAGCCTCGTAAATTTTTGGAACCGATTCTCCAAACCATACTATGTGAGGTCTTAGCTGGTGACCTTTATCACATAAATCCCCGATATGAATATCATCATATCCTATATCTATAACAAAATGATAATTTTCAGTGCTTCTTGCTTTTGTAAGTTCGCCGTGAAGATGAATAATATTTTTTGAGCCTGCTCGCTCGTGAAGGTTATCTACGTTTTGAGTAACAATTGTCACGTCATATTTTTCCTGAAGCTTTGCAAGTGCATAGTGTGCGGCATTCGGTTCAACATTTTTCAGCTGACGTCTTCTCTGGTTATAGAATTCAAGAACGAGTGAAGGGTTATTGTACCAGCCGTCGGGAGTAGCGATTTCATATACATTATAATTTTCCCACAACCCGTTTGAATCGCGGAATGTAGATAAACCGCTTTCAGCGCTGACTCCGGCACCTGTCAATACTACAATCTTTTTTTTCTTCATATTATAAACTATCTATTACTTTATTCATTAATGCATTAAGCTCAACAGAAAGTTCGTGCATTTTTTTATTATCCGACAACGAAGTAATTGCCGCCGGATTGAACGCGGATACAACCGTTTTTCCTTCTTTTTTGTAAACAATCACGTTGCACGGCAAAAGTAACCCGATTTGCTCCTCGGCTTTTAATGCTTCGTAAGCAAAAGGAGGATTGCAGGCACCGAGTATTATGTATTTATTAAAATCCACGTCCAGCTTTTTCTTTAAAGTTTCTTTTACATCGATTGTAGTAAGAATTCCGAAACCCTGTTTCTTTAATTCTTCGGTTACTTTCTCAATCGCCTGTTCATAAGAAATATCGAGTGTTTTAGAAATTCCGTAATTCATAAAATTAATATTAAATTTCAGCTAATATAATTTTAATCGTTTTTAAAAGTAATACAAATTATCCTTCTACTTTTCTATATCTAAAGATTGCAAGCGATAGCATTACAACTGCATAAGCCGAGATGATATAAATTGTAGGGAGGACGTCTTTCAAACCTGAACCTTTCAGCATTATCATTCTCATTACCCTTACGAAATGGGAAATGGGATTGAATAACGTTATCGTCTGTGCCCAGGCAGGCATGCTTTCTATCGGTGTGAATATTCCACCCATCAGCATAAATATTACCATAAAGAACCACGAAATAAACATTGCCTGCTGTTGTGTATCCGTCATAGTTGAAATAAATAAACCCATTCCGAGAATAACGAGAAGATAAATAGAAGCGATGAAAAATATTAATAACGGATTTCCGAGCATTGGAACATTAAATATAATTCTGCCAAGAAAAATTCCAAAGGCAAGTTCGAATAATCCAATTATCCAGAATGGTAACAATTTTCCGATTATGAATTGGCTCTTTTTTATTGGAGTAACATTTAATTGTTCAATCGTTCCGATTTCTTTTTCTTTCACAATATTCATCCCCGATAAAAATATTCCAATCATGGAGACAAGCACAGCAAGTATTCCCGGCACCATATAAGTTTTATAATTCAGTTCGGGATTAAACCAATTAGAGTATGTTATATTAATCATCGGGTTATTCATTATTTCATTTGTGCCCGACCATTCCGTTACAATATCTGAGTTGAATTGCTGGACGATAACGGAAGAATAATTATAAATCAAACCTGCTGATGAGGCATCTTCGGCATCGATAATAAACTGCACTTCCGCATTTCCCGTTTTCCTGTAATCTTTTTCAAAATCGTGGGGTATTTGTAAAATTAATTTTGAAGTATTCTTTTTAAATCCTTCTTCAGATTCAGGAACGGAAAAAGAACTTTCCGATAAAATAAAATATCCATTGGAGGTAAATTTTGAAATTAATTCACGTGAAAACTTGCTCTGGTCAAGGTCTACAACGCTGAAACTGATGTTCCTGATTTCATAGGTAGCGGCATTGGATAAAATTAATAATTGCAGCAAAGGCATAATAAATATTATGGGGACCATCGCCTTGTTGCGGAAAATCTGGAGAAATTCTTTTTTTAATAAAAATCTTATAGTGCGCATAATTTATAATTCATTTTGTTCACCCCCCTCTCCTTTCAGGAGAGGGGATAGGGTGAGGTATTTCTCTTATTTAAAATTTACTTTTTCGTTTTTATTTCAACCTTGGTTAAATAATCAACATAAATGTTGATTTACATTACTCAAGCCTTATTTTAAATTTTTTGAGGCTCAAGAAAATGAAAAATAGTGTCATGCCTGCAAGTATCAAAGTCTCTTTCCATATATATGTAATATCATTTCCTTTTAGCATAATCCCGCGTACAATGACAATGAACCATCTTGCCGGAATTATATTGCTTAATAGTTGTAAAGGGTAAGGCATGCTTTCAATCGGGAAAATGTAACCCGACAGAATAATTGTCGGAAGCATAAGGGCTACAAGTGAAGCCATCATAGCGGTCTGCTGATTATTGCTTAATGTAGAAATTAATAAGCCCAATGATAATGAAGTAAGAACAAAAAGCATGCATTCAGCTACAAGCAGGGGAATACTCCCGACAATCGGAACTGCAAATACAAACTTAGCCAGAATTAAAATAACCGATGCATTAACAAAAGCAAGAAGCATATAAGGAATTACTTTTCCGATTATAATCATCAATGGATTCAAAGGTGAAACGAGCAAAACTTCCATTGTTCCGATTTCCTTTTCTTTAGTAATCGAAATCGAAGTCATAAGCGCTGAAACCAACAGAAGAATTATAGCCATCAGTCCCGGAACAAACATAAAAACACTTTTCAAATTCGGATTATATCTCATCTTAACTTCTGTGTTAATATTCGGAATATAATTTGAAGATTTTGCGAGGTCTCTCTGGTAATCTATAATAATGGCTGATGTATAGCTAATTATCATATTCGCAAGATTAGGTTCTGAAGCATCGGCGATAAGCTGTATCGAAGCAGAGCCGTAATGATTCAGGTTATCCGCAAAATCAGGTTCGAAAATTATTATTTCTTTGACAATACCTTTCCTGAACTCCGGCTCTATATCTTTTTCGGATTTAAGATTATCATAATTTATAAAATATCCCGATGAAATTAATTTATCACCTATTTCTTTTGTCAAGTTATCTTTTGATTTATCGAGTATTGCAATTTTAACATCTTTAATTTCATTTGTGATTGCAAATCCGAAAAGTAATATTTGTGTAATGGGCATACCGAATAATATTAGAAGCGTCCGGTAATCCCTGAATATGTGATGAAACTCTTTTACTAAAAATCCTTTGAATTTTTTCATTTGAAATTTTAAAATGTTGATTTACGTTCTTGCTAATTTTACAAAAACATCCTGCATAGTTTTCGCACCGAACATTTCCTTGAGTTTACGAGGAGTATCCAGTGCTGCAATTTTTCCGTCAACCATCATTGATATTCTGTTACAATATTCAGCTTCATCCATATAGTGCGTCGTAACAAAAACAGTTACGCCTTCCGATGCAGATTGATAAATCATATTCCAGAACTGCCTTCTCGTTAAAGGGTCAACTCCGCCCGTCGGTTCATCGAGAAAAACAATCTTAGGGTCGTGAATAATTGCAACTGAGAATGCAAGTTTTTGTTTCCAGCCTAGAGGTAAAGATTTTATTAATTTATTTTTTGCATCTTCTATTTTTAAAAGCTCGATGAGACTTTCTGTTTTTTCTTTAATCTGTAAATTATTTAAGCCATATATGCCGCCATAGAATCTTATGTTTTCCAGAACGGTAAGGTCTTCATATAAAGAAAATTTCTGACTCATATAACCAATATTCTTTTTTATCTTTTCGGTTTCTTTGTAAACGTCAAAACCC
>PNBM01000013.1 GCA_003135995.1 Ignavibacteriota bacterium
TGCTCCACGCTTTAAAATTATTCCTCAACAAAATAATCCAGGTCTATTCTTTTGATTTCAGACGATGTTTTCAAGATAATTGAGGTAAGCCATATTCATTTAATATCTGCTCAGTAATATTATCCGCTAATTTATAATCTGTAATCCGATTTGCCAGTTCTGTTCGTAGTTTTTCTTTTAATTCCTTAACGTTCATCTCATAACCTTGAACTGCCTTAATTATTATTTCGATATCTTTGGGATAGGTGATAAGATAAAGGTCCGGTTTCTGAGCATAGACGATAAATTTGGCTATATCAGTACTTGAAGCCATGAATTTAAATCCATTATCCGTGAAAACTTCGTGCTCTGTCATAAACTGACCACCCAGTTTTAGAGTTTCACCCGGGACTTGAACCGTTTCACAGCCGGTAGTTTTCAGCGGATTTTCTAAAAAATCCTCAGGAAATTGTTTTACCTTATTTGGTAATACTGCTTGGATTACCTGAGTCTTGATTTGTTCTGTGTCTGTGGTGACTTTGGCTTTTTTAGCTTTGGAGCGCATTTTACCCAAATCGATACGTTCTCGTACCAAATCGGTAAGCTCATCATAAAGTGGTTTCAAATATTCTTTAGGATCTAATCCCATTGCTTCCAAAATCAGGCTATCAAGTTGCTGGCGGTCTTTCATTTTGACTTCTTCAAAAATTGGTTTAACAGGACGTTCTGACAAAATGGTATAAGCCTTTTTTATCTTTGCTTTTAATTTTGTATCAATTGATTTTTTGTTTAAAACAAATAATTCTTGTATTTCTGGCCCTATGAATTTTAAAACGCCTTCCCCAAGATTAGTCCTTCCTGCAGTCTCAACACACAAAGCATTAAAGGAGGAATTTAACCATGACATCGTGAGTTCTTTATCAATGCCATGATGAAATGTTCCCTCAAAGAAGACATCGCTAACTAATACATGTGCGGTATTATCAAGAGTAAAAAATCTTTCGTTAATAAAAGCGATTAACGCAAAATCCGATGTTTTTCTCTCACCTAAATCCCACCACAATTTTCTGCCGCTTACGGACGGAACTTGAGACCATTTCACGCCATTCTTTGTAACTTGTGTTTCACCAAATTCTATATATTTCAAAGCCCCCAATTTATTTGTTTTCTTTAGTTGTTCCTTTGTATCCTTACAAATAAATAATTGATATTGGGTTGTTTCAGAGTTTATTTTAATATTTGATAATTCTTTGGGTGATTTTACCACTGGAATTAAATATTCTTTTTCTATGCCCCAATGAGCGATTTTTTTGCTGTCTAGGTAGAAGAATTCATTAATACCTGTTTTTATACCAAACCAAATATCTGCCGTATCTTTCAATGGTAAAAATACGTCAGGATGCGAAACAAATACTTTAAAATATATTTCAGGTGCTCTAAGATATTGTCCCCATTTTGCAGTTTTCTTTTCTTTGTTCAAATCTTCTAACAAATCTGCTTGTTTAGTAATTCGGATTCTGAAATTATCATTTGCAATTGTTTCCATCCCTACAAGGTTGTTTGTTTGCTTCCCAGTTTTACTGAATCCAAGATGCTCGTTACCAGCTTTCTCAATCATATCCACTAGATTATCAAGATGATACCATCTTTCTGAAGCCTGTAATTTGATATCCTGTGGAACTAATTCCGCCAGTTTCTTTTTAAGTTTCACGAATTTTACGATTNNCGGCTCACAACGAGATTCCAATATGGCAATAATCTTAAAATTATTCAACATGAATTTTTGTAATTCATACCCATAGGCCACATCCAGCCATGAGTTTGCCGTGATAAATCCCATGCGTCCATCTTTTTTAATGAAACGAGCAGTATGGAAAAACAGATAAGCATAGATATCTGCTTGCCCCGAAAGGCTAAAATCTACATTGTATTTTGAAATATCCTTGCCTTTTTTAAAATCGGCTATAATTGATTGTTTTTCAATATCTGTAAAACTGAGAGCCTCGGGATATTCCCCTAACCAATCTTTTTTAATAGCTTTTTCCAGCTTATCTTTATAATGAGGCACGACTTTTTCAATTAATTCTTGCCGGATAAAGGGGAAATTCCCCACTGCCGCATCGAACATCGGCATTTTATCATCTATCGCTTTGAAATCCGGATCATAACTTTTTTTAAAGGCGGGAATTTATGTTTCGATTCAGGTTGTATATCAAAAAAATCTTCGCAAATAATCCGAGGAAAGTTGGTTATTTCGCCAACATTCTGGCGAAAAAGATTGATAGTGGCTAATTCAGCGGGAAAATTGGCAATATCCACTCCCCACAATTGACCTAATAATTCTTTATGATCATATAGCCCAGCAGTTTTTTTCTTATCGTAAGCACNNTGCCACAGGTCGGATCTAATACTATTGCATTTGTTGTTTGGATACAAAATGCATTGATCAAATCAACTAAATTTTCACGAGTAAAATATTGGCCTAAAGTATGGCGTTCATTCTCCGGTATCAGTTGTTCAAAAACTGCTCCGATCACGTCATGAGGTAATAATTTGAAATTGTATATATTCAGGTCATCTATTAATTTATGTATTATGACAATTGAATTTTCAGAAAATTCCACGTCATCAGCCAGGTCTTTTTCAAAAACGGCGGTCCAATCAATATCGGATGCGGCATTAAAGAATTCTCTTAATTTTTTAATAGCAGCTTGGCCTGATAAACCAATTAAATCTAATTTAGGCAGTTGTGGATAAGTCCCGGTCAATGTATCATAAAAAATAATGCGGGCAAGAAGACGATAAACCATCTGGCGAGCCACCATTTGATAAAAATAATCGTCNNCCAACCTTCTTTTTTATTGCAATATCGACATCAGGATAAAGGTTTTCTACCGCTACATGTAGTTTTTTTACAAAAAAAGTAGGTTCAGCTATAGCAGTGTGCAAATTTCCTTTGTTCTTTAAAATGGTAAGGTCTTCAAGGATTTCTTTAGCCCTGTTTTTGAGGGTTATTTTTTTCTGCTCATTATTTAAATCCTCCACATTACTAATTGAAATTAGTGTTGGATAGTTTTTTTCACGATGCTCCGCATTAACCTTTTCACCTTGTTTGGGAGTTTTCCAGATGATCGTGTCACGCATATTCCAGGTAACGAAATAATCT
>PNBM01000257.1 GCA_003135995.1 Ignavibacteriota bacterium
ATAAGGATTATATCGGTATAATCGAATCTCTGAAAGAGCAGGATGAGAAGATGTATAAGGTTTATGCGCTTGGTGAATATGCGGCGATAGAAGGTCAGATTTTTAATAATATTGCTTTCTCGTCTGAGTTTCCGCTCGTGTTCGATGAGGTTTTTTATGGTCTCGATTTCGGATTTAATAATCCGACCTGTTTAATAAAAATCGGGATGAAGGATAATAAGTTTTTCATTAAAGAGGAGATTTATAAATTGTATATGCTTAATTCGGAGTTGATTAAGAATCTTAAACGACTGAACCTGACTTCGAAAAATGTTATTTATGCGGATTCATCAGAAACGGACAGGATTCAGGAAATTTATTCATCGGGATTCAACGTAAAGCCGGCGGATAAGAACGTAAAAGACGGGATTGATTTTATTAAAAGCTGTGAGATTTATACAAAAGACGGGAATGTGAATTTTAATAATGAACTAAAAGAATATGTATGGCAAAAGGATAAGAACGGAAATCAGCTTGAAGTGCCTGTTAAATTTAATGACCATGCGATGGATGCGATGCGTTATGCCATTTGGTCGCATTGCCGTCGCCGATATGATTTGCCTAATGTTAAACGGCTGACAGGGAATGTTAATATACGTGTGCTTGGATAAAGCGAAGAGCATTTTACCACTGAGAAAAGTTTAGAATTCTGAATTATGAATGCTGAATTATGAATTATGAATAAAGAGCAAAGCGCTTTTATCACAGAGAAACGCAGAGAAAGAGCAGAGAGACACAGAGATGAGCTGAAGAAAAAGTAAATAATTCACTTTTTCACTATTTCACATTTCACTATTTCACCTTTTCACTATTTCGCTATTTTTATGGTGTTTTGAATCGTTGGAATTATGTTAACTAAAGAGAAATCTGACTTTATTTAAATATTAGTTATAGTTACATTTAATGATTAATAATTTTAATTTAGTATCATTTAAAATATGGCAAAATTAGGGAAACCAGTAAAAAAATCACCTGAAGAGAAAGTAATGGATTTTTACTACCAGGCTGTGGATTATTTTGAAAAGAATAAAAACAGAGTTTATACTATTCTTACAGTTGTTGTCGTTATAATAGCAGCGATTTTTCTTTATTTCAGAAATCAATCGAACCAGAATGAAACTGCCGACCTGGAACTTAATAAGGTAAAACAATTTTATATAGCAGGTTCATACCAGCAGGCGATGACCGGAGATTCATCGGGAATGTCGAAGGGTTTGCAGTATATTGTTGATAATTACAGTTCAACAGAAAGCGGACAGGCTGCTAAAGTGATGCTTGCAAACTGCTATATGTATTTCAGGGATTTCGATAATGCGGAAAAATATTATAAAGATTTTTCGGGTAAGAATGATATATATAAATCAACTGCATTAGCGGGTTTAGGAGCCGTGGCAGAAGCGAAAAATGATTTTTTATCAGCTGCGAAATATTATGAAAAAGCTGCGAACATTAGTAAGACGGCTACAAACAATGAAGAGAATTTGTTTTATGCCATAAGAGATTATTCATTTCTTAAAGATAATGATAATGTGAAACGACTGGTTAAAATTTTGAAAACGGATTATCCGAAATCGAAGTTTTTGCAGCAGGTGGCGAGATATGACACGAATGAAAATTAAGAATTAAGAATTATGAATTAAGAGCTTTATAAGCTTTTACACGAAGAACACGAAGGAAAAGCAGTAGAACTTTTTTTATTGTTAAGAGCAAAGAACTTTTACACGAAGAGCACGAAGGAAAAGAAGAAGAATATTAATTATTATTATGACAAAGAACGAAATTAAGAATTATGAATTAAGAGCTTTAAGAACTGATGTACACAGATAATTTTAAATTTAAAACTGTTTGATGAAGAGTTTAAAAGAGAAAATACTTGAGGATTTAACAAATTCGATGAAGGCGCAGAATGCTTTCAGGACAGAGACTTTACGCGGTATCAGAGCGGAAATACTGAAAATGGATAAGTCAGGTTTGAACAGGGAAATGACGGAAGAAGAAGAAATACAGCTTCTGAGAAGACAGGTGAAGATGAGAAAAGAATCAATCGAATTGTTTGAAAGCGGCGGAAGAATGGATTTAGTAGAAAAAGAGAAGAAACAACTCGAGATAATTATGGAGTATATGCCGAAACCGATGTCGAATGAAGAAGCTGAAAAGATTGTAATTAAAATAATAGAGGAAACCGGTGCGAATTCACAGAAGGATTTTGGCAAGGTGATGGGTGCGGCGATGAAAGAGCTTAAAGGGAAAATTGACGGGAAGATTGTGCAGGAGATGATTAAATCTAAATTGGGCTCTTAAAATTATTTGTGTGATTTATTCTTGTTAAATATAATTGTACGTTATTTGATAAGTAGTTAGTAGATAGAAGGTTGTAAATTGATATTGATGTAGCCGCAGGCTTTAGACTGCGAAGAAAATGTGTAAGAGCGTTTATTCAATTTATCAATAATTTATGCCGGGAATCGTAACGAGAGTAGCTTTGTGTTACGTCTGGATTCCCGCTTTCGCGGGAATGACAAATATTTTTTAAACTCCGAATGAGTTCCTTTAAAGTATATAAATTCTAATTCTATAAATACCTGCTCCTCCGGAGAAATATTTTTTAACAATTTTAAAATTTACGATTGAATAGTCTTGATTGGATAATATTACTGATAATACTCATTCCTGCTTTGATGGGTCTGAAGTATGGATTTTTAAGAGGAATTTTTTCTCTTCTTAGTATTATTATCGGATTATATCTTGCAGCTAAATTTCATACAGGAGTTGCAATTTTATTGCATAAGGTAATTAAAGACGATAAAATAGTTTACGTAATTTCATTCGGCATGATTATTTTTGTTATTTACATTGCGGGAGTTTTTATTGCAAGTAAACTTTCAAAAATAAATGTTATAACAAAAACGATAGACAGGTTTCTTGGGTTTTCATTCGGAATATTAAAAGGACTGATAGTAGTTAGTTTGATATTAATATTTCTGACAAGTTTTAATCTTATTTCGGACACAAAAACAAAAGCATCGACTCTTTATCCATACGTTTACAATATTGCCCCAAAAACATACGATTTCATTTCTTCATTTATTCCAATTTCAAAAAAATCTTTCGAAGACCTGAATCCATTAATGAAAAAAGATTCAACCGACAGAAAATAATGAATCTAAACGAAGTTAAAATAAAGCTTGAATTTGAAAAGGTATTAGCGAGAATAAAAAATTATATTTATTCCGAACCTGCAATCGAAAAATGCGATTCCTTCGAATTCATAACCGACAGTATGGACCTCGAATATGAACTGAATAAAATTTTACAGATGAGGGAAATCGTTGAACTAAACATTGGTTTTGAATTAGCCGGGTTAAAGGATATACGCGAATTAATAGATAAATCCAAAATTTACGGAAATTATTTAGAGCCTGAAAAATTACTTTGGATACTGGATTTTCTGAAAATATCGAAGAGTGTAAAGAGAATAAATAATTCCAAATATGAAGAAATTCCAGATAATTTTAATCTACTTTATAATATAACTGAAAATTTATTTGTAGATAAAATTTTGGAGCATCACATTGAAAGTGCTATAGATACTAACGGTGAGATAAAAGAATCATCATTTACAAATTTAAAGAACATAAGAAAAGATATAAGAAGGTACTCTGATTCGCTACACAAAACTTTGACAAAAATTCTTAAAAACGTCTCCGAAAAAGAACTCTCGCAGGATGATATAATATCCATTCGGGACGGAAGATTTGTGATTCCCGTTAAAGTTGAAAATAAAAGAAGAGTTCCGGGAATTATACACAGCTCGTCTGCTACGGGCTTAACGGTGTTTGTCGAGCCGCAGGAAACCATTGAGATTAATAATGAAATTGCAGAACTGAAATTCGAAGAGCAAAGGGAAATAGAAAAAATATTGCGGGAATTAACTGCAGAGATTGCTAAATACGGAGAGCAGCTAAAAGGAAATACTGAAATATTATCTGAAATGGATTTGCTTCAGGCGAAAGCGAGATATGCGATAGAAACAAATTCATACAAACCCATTCTTGAAAAAGAGGGAAATGAAATTATAAATGCTTACCATCCTGTCCTGCTCCAGAAACACAAATTAAAAGATATTGTACCGCTAAATCTCAACATAGGAAAAGATTATAACACTTTGATAGTAACAGGTCCGAACGCCGGCGGGAAAACCGTAACTTTAAAAACTGTTGGTTTGCTTCAGTTAATGCTTCAGCATGCGATTTTGATTCCTGCGGATTACAACAGCAGGTTCAGACTTTTCAAAAAAATATTCGTGAACATAGGCGATGAACAATCAATTGAAAATAATTTAAGTTCTTTCAGTTCTCATTTAAAAACCATTAAAGAAATTATGGACGTTTGTGACAGCGATTCATTAATTCTGATAGATGAAATATGCAGCGGCACAGATCCGACATTCGGCGGTGCTTTGTCATCATCCATTTTAAAATATTTCTCCGAAAAAAATTGCATAACAATTGTCACAACGCACATCGGAATTTTGAAAAGTTTTGCATATAACACGGAGAAAATGGAAAATGCATCACTTGAATTCGACAGCAAGACGTTATCACCGAACTATAAATTTGTTACGGGAATTCCGGGACAGAGTTTTACTTTTGAAATTGCACATAAATATGATTTCCCCGATAAAGTCATAGAGACAGCCCGCACATATATGGGTGAAAGCGAAAACAAACTGGAAGAACTCATAAAAGAGCTTAATCTGAACAAGCAAAAATATTCAGACCTGAAAAGGGAAAATGAAATTGAGAATGCAAAACTGAAAGAACTCGTAAAATCTTATGAGAATAAAACGATTGAATTAAGAATAAATGAAAAAGAAATTTTAAAAGAAGCAAAGAAAAAAGCAGAGCAAGTGATAAAAGATGGTAACAGGCTGATTGAGAGAACAGTAAAGGAAATCCGTGAAAAGAAAGACGTCACTCTTAAAGAAATAAAAGAAAAATATAAAGAAGAATCGAAAGAGATAACATATCTGCCTGAGGAATACATTGAAATAAGTAAAGATGCCGATATATCCGTTCACGATATTATAAGAATCAAAGGAACAAACACAACAGGGGAAGTTCAGGAAATAAATCACGGAGTTGCGAATATAAATTGCAACGGTTTGATTATCAAGGCGCATCTGAAAGACATAGAAAAAATAAACAGAAGTGAAGTAAGCAAAGCCGTACATTCGGAAATAAGAAGCGATATACATCAGCCGGAATATGCATCGAGTCTTGATTTACGCGGAATGTATGCCGACGAAATAAAAGAGAAGCTCGAGGATTTCATTTATAATGCAACATTAAATTCAATCACGAATGTTACGATTGTTCACGGCAAAGGAACAGGTAAATTAAGGGACACCGTTAGAAATTTATTAAAAACAAATAAATTCGTAATTTCGTACAGGTTCGGAAGCTGGAACGAAGGCGATACCGGGGTTACAATCGTCGAATTAAAAAATTAAAATTATATGAGCAAAATATTAATTGTAGATGACGAACAAAGCATACTCGATATTCTATCGATGGTACTGGTAGACCAGAATTATCATGTTGATACCTGCCTTGATGGATTTACTGCGATAGAAAAAGTCATGAATAACAAATACGACTTAGTTTTGCTTGATATAAAAATGCCGAAGATGGACGGACTCGAAGTGCTGGATAAGATTGTGGAAATAGATAAAGAGCTTGTTGCAATTATGATTTCAGGTCACGGTAATGTTGAAACTGCCGTCGAGGCTACAAAGAGGGGAGCATTTAATTATATTCAGAAGCCCCCGGATTATGACGAACTTAAAATAACACTTCGCAATGCAATAGAATATAAAAAATCGAAAGACGAATTAAAAAAATTAAAACACGAACTTTTAGAATCGATTTCTATAAACGGAAAAAGTGAAGCAATTATTAACGTAAAAGAATTAATTTCCAAATATTCGAATCTTGATTTAAACATTCTGATAACGGGTGAAAGCGGAACGGGAAAGATGCTCGTGGCAAGGCAAATTCATGTTAACTCAAAGAGGAGTGATAAACCCTTTATTGCCATCAACTGCGCTACGTTAACGGATAAAAATGCTGATGCTGAACTTTTCGGTGAATTTACGAACGGCAGGGTAATAACGACCGGTAAACTCATTGAAGGGCAGGGTGGAGTGATTCTGTTCGATGAAATATCCAATCTTCCGCTCGATGTCCAGTCGAGAATTCTAAAAGTAATCGAAGAAAATAAATTTTCGAGAACAGGGCAAAGCGGAGAAATTAATCTTGACGTGAGATTTTTATTTTCAACAAATAAAAATCTCGAGTTAGAAATTGAAGAGGGGAGATTCAGGGAAGATTTATATCACAGGATTAACGTATTAAATATAAATATTCCGCCGTTACGGGATCGGGCAATAGATATTGAAGTTCTGACGTTATTCTTTTCGGAACAAATATCGCTTGCGTTCGGAACCAAAAAAAAGAAATGGTCTGATGAATCACTTGAAAGGCTGAGAACTTTCCGCTGGGCAGGAAATGTGAGGGAGTTAAAGAATTTTATAGAAAGAATTATTTTTACGAACGACAAGGAAATTATCGAAGCAAATGATTTTGATATACCGGGTACACGGCACCTGCAGGTACTTGAAGATTTGATGAATAAGAATATGTCGTTAAATGATTTTCAAAATGAATCGGAGAAAAATTTCTTATTAAAAGTACTGAGTGATTACAAATATAATATCGTGCAGACAGCAGAGGCATTGAAGATTCAGAGGAGTCATCTTTACAAGCTGATGAATAAATATAAAATTCCGACGCCGAGCAAGATTAAATAAACAATCTCAAATCCAGCAAGAGCAATTTTTCGATATAATCTATTATATCGTCGAAATCTTTTTCCGAATGAACAAAATCGAGTTCATCGGTTTCAATAATTAATTTCTTCCCGAGGTTATAATTATTAATCCATGTTTCGTAGCTGAAATTCAGTTCGGTCATATAATTTACATCAATATTTTTTTCGAATTCCCGACCGCGAAGAGAAATTTGTTTTAGTAAAGTTGGTATGCTTGCTTTCAGATAAACGAGAACATCAGGCGGCTGAAGGTAGGAAGTCATTTCCATAAAAAGGTTCCTGTAAGTATCGTAATCCCTGTTGGACATTTTCTTCAGGTTGTGCAGATTTTTAGCGAATATTTCTACGTCTTCATAGATACTACGGTCCTGGATTACGGAATTAGGTTTTTCGGTAATTTCTTTATGAATTTTAAAGCGATGTGCAAGAAAATAAATCTGCAGGTTGAACGACCATCTTGACATATCCGCGTAGAATTCCTCGAGGTACGGATTATCGCTGACAGATTCAAAATAGGGAACCCAGTTGAATCTTTTTGCAAGTAATTTTGTAAGCGAAGATTTTCCGCAACCTATATTACCTGCAACAGAAATGAAAATCTTTTTATTATTCATATAAAAAAAAACCGTCGAAATTTATTAACGACGGTTTTAAAATAATTATTTAAAAAATAAAATTCATTTATTATTTATTCACCGGTCGATTCAGGTTTTAATATTGTATCAAGACTTTCATCACCAAGTTCAGCCTTTAAAATATTAACGAGTTTTTTAACTTTCTTTTCTTTTATTTTTGTTGCGGCTTTTCCGGTTAATCCTCTGAGATAATATAATTTTGCTCTTCTGACGCTTCCATGTTTCAGAATTTCTACTTTGGCTATCTTCGGTGAATTCATAGGAAATATTCTTTCAACTCCGATTCCGTTGGAAATTTTTCTTACTCTGAATGTCTTGCTGACACCGCTGCCTTTGATACCCATTACGATTCCTCTGAATATTTGGATTCTCTCTTTATCACCTTCGATAACTTTTACCGAAACGGATACGGTATCCCCGATATGAAACGCAGGGATATCGCTGCGAATCTGTGCTGCCGTTACTAAATTTATTTTGTCCATTATTTGATTTTCTCCTTATTCACTACTAATCAATGACGATAAGTATTTATATATTATTTAATATTATTAATCTTTTTAAATTTTTCCAGAGCCTGTTCTTTACGCCAGTTTTCTATTTGTGCATGATTACCGGAAAGTAAAACATCAGGTACTTTCATTCCGTTGAATTCTTCCGGTCTTGTATACTGAGGATAATCATATATAGTTTCGACCTGAAAAGTATCTGTAATAGCAGACTCACTATCTCCTAAAACACCCGGAATTAATCTCGAAACCGTATCCATAAAAACCAGAGCCGCAATATCCCCGCATGATAAAACATAATCGCCGACTGAAATTTCCTTCGTAACATATTTCGAAATTACTCTTTCATCTATTCCCTTATAGTGACCGCAAATTAAAATAAAATTTTCTTTCAGGGAAAAATCGTTTGCGGATTTCTGTGTAAATTTGCATCCCTGCGGCGAAAAATAAATTATATCATCGTAGCTTCTATTTTCGAGAAGCTTATCTATGCACCTGAAAAATGGTTCCGGTTTAAGTATCATACCGGCGCCGCCGCCATAGGGTTCATCATCGATTTGTTTATAACTGCCTGTCGCATAGTCTCTTAAATCGTGAACGTAAATTTCAACTTTCCCTTTTTTTTGAGCTCTGTAAATAAGTCCATTTGTTAAAGAACTATCGAGAATTTTCGGGTTCGCGCTTATGATTTCAAATCTCATAGATTTTAATCAATAAAACCTTCAATCAATTCTACTTCAATTATTTTATTCCTGATATCAATCTGTTTAATAAAACTTTTCACCATAGGTAATAAAAATTCTTTTTCGTTATCATATATTTTAATATTCAGTAAATCATCGCCGCCATAATTTTCAACAGAAATGACCCTGCCTATTAACTTATTATTATTTTTAATTTCGCAGCCAATCAAATCAAAAAAATAAAAAGAATTTTCTTCCAAATCCAGTTTATCTTTTTCGCTGACAAGGATAAGAGAATTTATTAATTTCTTTGCATTATCAATCGAGCCGTAAAACCTGAATAATATTCTTCCATAATCATTAATGAACTTAAAATCTTCAATAATAAAATTCTCGTTGCCGGTAATTTCATTTTTGATGAAGATTTTTTTTTCTTCATTAAAAATTCTGACCTGGCGTAAATTTAAAAAACGTAATGGAAAATCAGTAAGAAATTTAATGTTTAAATAACCGCTGATTCCAACAGTTTTTTGAATTTTCCCGATTGAAATAAAATCCTTGTAACCTGGCAAATTAAACTTTTTAATTCTCCCGGTAATTTTCTCTATGCATTGAAATTTTATCGGGAATTTCTAAAGATGCTTTTCTACCATTCTTTGCTGCAACAGCGGTAAGAAGCGTTCTTATCGCTTTAGCCGTTTTACCTGCCTTACCGATTACCTTACCTGTTTCGGCATCTTCAACAAAAAGCTTGTATCGGATTTTGCCGTTTTGCTCTGTCTCTTCAACCTGTACAGCTTCCGGTTTATCTACGAGGCTTTTAGCAATAAATTCAATAAATTCTTTCATTTTAACGCTCTCCTTATGAATTTATGATTTTAATGGAACTTACTGTCTTTTGCTAAATTCAGGGATTAAGGCTACTTAGCCTCTTCACCTTCTTTCTTTTCAGTTTTGCTTTTTGCTTTTTTTGTTTTACGATTTATTTTCTTCGTTAACTCTTTTTCGTGTTTAGATTTTTTTGCCTCAAAGAATTTTTGCATTTCTGATTCAATAGTTTCTTCCGGTAAATTTCTTTTTATCATTCTCAACTTATAAAGCAGACCCTCCCTTTGAAACAGGCTTCGCACAGTCGCAGTAGGCTGGGCACCGTTCTTCAGCCAGTATTTCACTTTATCTTCTTTATAATGAATGGTCATAGGCTCTGTGTTGGGGTCGTAAAAACCAATTTCTTCTATAAATCTTCCGTCGCGAGGGGATCTTGCATCAGCAACTATTATACGATAAACAGGTTTTTTCTTCTTCCCCATTCTTTTGAGTCTCAATTTAACCAATTAAGTTTTTCTCCTTTCCAGGTTGTGGATTATGATTATTTAAATTTATTCTATATTTCGCAAATAAACAATACAAAGAATTAAGAATTAAAAAATTAATTCATCTTCATATTATTGAGCATATTGGGAGAAATATTCATACTTTTCAGAATATTTCTCATTTTGTTCTTATTAAATCCTTTCATCATCTTTCTCATCTCGTCAAATTGCTTTATCAATCTGTTAACATCCTGAATAGTAGTGCCGCTTCCGTCCGCTATTCTTCGTCTTCGCATCCCGTTTAAGATATTCGGGTTTGCCCGCTCTTTCTTAGTCATCGAAAGTATTATCGCTTCGAGCCTTAAGAATATTTTATTATCTATTTCTTTACCTTTTAACGCATTGCTGACGCCGGGAATCATTCCTAAAATATTCGACATCGAACCCATTTTTTTTACCTGTCGTATCTGAGTGAGGAAATCATCAAAATCAAAATTATTTTTCCTTAATTTCTCTTCAAGCTTCTCGGTTTCCGATACATCGAATTCCTGCTGGGCTTTTTCTACGAACGACACCATATCGCCCATTCCCAGGATTCTCGAAGCCATCCGTTCGGGATAGANNGAAGCAGCTTTTATGGATAATGCTGCTCCGCCTTTTGTATCACCATCGAGTTTGGTCAGAACAATTCCGTCGTAGTCAAGTTTTTCGTGAAAAGTTTTTGCCGTATTAACAGCGTCCTGACCCGTCATTGAATCGACTACAAACAATATTTCAGAAGGATTCACAGCTTCTTTAATATTAGACACTTCATTCATCATCTGTTCATCAATTGCGAGCCTTCCAGCGGTATCTATTATCAGAGTATCCCTTGCATTCAATCTCGCTGAATTAACAGCATCATTCGAAATTTTAACTGCATTTTTTTCAGTTTCATCGTAATAAACGGGAATATCCACCTGATTTCCGAGAACCTTCAATTGTTCAATAGCAGCAGGCCTGTAAATATCGCAGGCAGCTAACAGGGGATTTCTCCCACCGGATTTTAATAATTTAGCAAGTTTTGCTGCAAAAGTTGTTTTACCCGAACCCTGTAAACCTACGATTAATATCACGGAAGGAATGGAATTCGAAAACTTAATATCCGCTTTCTCATCCCCCATGAGATTAATCAATTCATCATTAATAATTTTAACAATTAATTGTCCCGGAGTTATGCTTGTAAGAACATTTTGACCTAAAGATTTTTCTTTGACTTTCGCAATAAAATTACTTACAACCCTGTAATTAACGTCGGCATCAAATAAAACCCTTCTGACTTCCCTGAGAGATTCTTCAATGTTTTTTTCTGTAATCTTTCCCTGACCACGGATTTTTTTCAAAACCACTTCAAATTTCGAAGTTAAATCTTCAAACATTTATTTATGAATCTCCTTTATTAAAAACACTTAAAATACTAAAATTTTAAACTTTATTCAAGGAAGTTCAGATACTAATTGAAATTCTATAATGATAATAGAATTGAGTTCGATGAATATAAATTTAGTTAATTTGAACTCTTTTTATCAGTCGTTAAATAAATTGAATGTGCTATATTTTTATAATAAAGATATTTATTTTTGAAATATTAAATACAAATATCTATGTTGATTTGCGGTATTGATGAAGCAGGGAGGGGACCGCTTGCCGGACCTGTTGTGGCAGCGTGTGTTATTATGCCGGAAATAATACAACTCGATGACGTAAAGGATTCAAAAAAACTCAAAGAAGCAGAGAGAGAAAGGCTTTTCGAAATAATTAAGAAAAATTGTGTAGAATACAGAATTGAAGCAATTGATAATAAAAAAATAGACGAGATAAATATTTTAAATGCAACTATGTTTGCAATGGAGAGATGTCTTGATAATTTGGAAAATATCGGAGTGAAAGTTTTAATTGACGGAAATTATTTTAAATTGAACAGCGGCAAACAAATACTGTATAATTATGAAACAATAATAGGCGGAGATGATAAAATTATACAAATATCCGCTGCTTCTATTCTTGCAAAAGTGACAAGGGACAGATTGATGTGTGAATATGATAAAATTTATCCGTTATACAATTTCAAAAGACACAAAGGATACGGAACAAAAGAGCATATAGAAAATATAAGGAAATTCGGATTATGTGATATTCACAGGATTAGTTTTTGTAAAAAATTTATTTAANNATATAGCAAAAGATTATTTAGAAAAGAAGAAGTTAAAATTTTTACTGAGTAATTTCGTTTATTTAAAAACAGAAATTGATTTGATATTTTTAGATAAAAGAAATAAAATACTTATTTTTGTTGAGGTTAAAACGAGAAGAAATAAAAATTACGGAGAGCCTGAAGATTCAATAACAAAATTCAAACAGATGCATATCAAAAAAGCTGCCGAAGGTTTTTTACATCAATACAGAAAATACCTGGAATACGATATAAGGTTTGATTCCGTAGGTATTTTAATTGAACNNTAAAAATAAATCATATTGAAAATTCATTTTAAATAAAAGCCTGATAATATTTGAAAAAGATATTTGATAAATTTAGATGTTTCGATGCTGCTGACCTGACAAACCAGGTATTTCTTATTACACTGAGTATAATAATTGCAGGAAATTATAACAAAATTGAAAATTGGTATATTTATTTGGGTTTGAACATTGTCCTTAATTTTATTTTATTTTATTTCATTTCACGGTACGAGCAAAAAAGTGTTTACGGAAAGAGCATCTCAAAAGTCAGTAAATTTATTAGATTCTGGTATGTTATTTTTGTAATCATTTTATTCTTTAAAGAGATTTACCTGATAATGATAAGTTTTGAACCTTCATTCTATGATGATTTGTTGATTAAAATCGATTATTGGATATTCGGTATTCAGCCTGCACAATTTCTTTACCAGTACAAAAGCAGATTGCTCACTGAAATATTACAGATTACTTACAGTCTTTTTTACCTTATGCCGGTAATATTTGGTTTAGATTTATATTTAAGGAAAAGGTTTGATGAATTTAAATATTCATTGTTTGTGATATTTTTTGGTTTTTATCTTTCTTTTATCGGTTACCTGATATTGCCCGCAATAGGACCTCGCTTTACATTATTTAATTTTCAAAATTTAAACACTGATTTACCGGGATTATTTTTTACTAATGTTTTGAGGGATTTAATAAATTTAGGTGAATCTATTCCAAAGGAGGCAGTGAATCCTGCATTTATAGCTCAACGGGATGCGTTTCCTTCAGGGCATACAGAACTAATTCTGTTGATTGTATATTTGTCGCATAAATTAAAATCAAAATCATTTTATTTTTATCTTCCGTATGCAATATTAATGATTTTTTCTACGATTTATTTAAGATATCATTACGTCATAGATATTATTGGCGGTTTTATTTTTGCCGTTGTTACAGTATTAATTACGAACTGGATATATAACAGAAAAAGCTCTATAGGTTCCGTATTCAGGAAGAGAGAATAAGTTAAAAATATTTTTTACATATTTCGTCAAGCATAGCAAATCCTTTTTCAGTTAGTCTGAAAGAATTATCATCGGCAAAAGCAAATCCATTATTAGTAAGAATTCTGACAGCACCGGAATACCGTTCAATAAAATTCCGTTTTGTCAGTTCTTCGTATTTTTTAAAATTAATTCCCGGGCTTCGCAATGCGAGCATAATGTATTCTGTATTCATTTCATCAACGTTTAATACTCGTTCATTTTCTGCGGGAAGAATATTATTTTTTAAAGAGTTACAATATTTTTCGATACTTTTAAAATTATTCCAGCGCGTATTATTATAAAACGAATGCGAACCCGGACCTAAACCGAGATAATTTATATAGTTCCAATATTTTTTATTATGTTCGGATTCATATCCGGATTTTGCATAATTTGAAATCTCATAGTGATTATAGCCTCTCGATACAAGGAAATCAGTCAGGTAAAAATAAAGTTCGGATTCGACAACATCAGAATTTATATTAATATTCTTTATCTTCATATCCCTGAATAATATCGTACCTTCTTCAAATATCAAAGTGTAAGCAGAAACGTGCGGTATTTCAAGCCCGGTAACTTTTTCTAATGTAACAGATATCTCATCCTGAGTTTGTGAAGGCAAAGANNCACTAATATTATCGAAATGTTTTTTAGATGCTTTTAATACGGATTCTGCATTTCCGGAAGTATGTGAGCGTGTTAAAAATTTTAATTCTTTATCAACGAACGACTGAATACCTAAACTTAACCTGTTAATTCCTAAAGCGCGAAAATCAATTAATTTTTTATCATCATCTATAAAATCTTCCGGATTTGATTCAATAGAAATTTCAGAATTGCTTTCGATATGAAAATTTTTATATAAAGCGTTTAATATATTTTCTATCTGTTGATTGCTTAATACAGAAGGTGTGCCTCCACCAAAAAATATCGAATCGAATGTCTCCTGTTTGTAAAAACTTTTTAATAAACCAATTTCCTTAATTAATCCATCGAGAAATTTTTCAATTAAATTCAGATTAGTAGTGAAATAAAAGTCACAATAAGTGCATCTTTTCCTGCAGAAGGGAATGTGGATGTATATTCCCGATTTATTCATATTTCTCTCAGGGTGAAATTTATTAATTTTATTTTAGTAAATTAAATGATATTTTACTAAATATATATGGTAAATGAAAGTAAACAACATTGGTATGTAGTTTTTTGTTATTAAGATGAAATAATTTAAAAATTTTATTCATTTATTAAATAAAAAATTCATGAAAAAAGTTTTATTCTTCTTAGTCTTTTCATTTATTTTTAGTTCTAACTTCTCATTTGCAAAAAACGATATAAATAATGATAATTTCAAAAATTTATATTATTTAGCTCCCTACAGTGATAGTCTTAGAGATATAATCTCAAATTTAATGAAAGAAGTAAATGACAGGTCGGCTTCTATAGATTTAATACATTCTAATGGTGAAGTCTATGTAAAATCCAAAACTGTCGACCAGAAAGGTAATATAGAAATTAAAGCAAAGAAGCCTGATGATTTCTGGTTCAGAATTTGGGGTTCAATTTCTATTATAAGCAAAGATGCATTCATCGCACATTTTAACAGAAAGGATTTTGTTTACTTTAACAACCTGGATGATAAAGTAATTGAGGGACCAACTACGGATGATAATATCGGTTATATCACAAGAGTAAAATGCAGTTTCGATGATATGNNGATGATATGATGAATATACTAACAGGAACTGTGCGAATTCCATATAACAGGGATACAATCGCATATTCAGATGATGATACATATTATTATTTAACATTAAAATCGGGCAAAATACGTAAATACTGGATTAGGAAATCCGATTTTACAGTTGAGAAATATGTTTATTTAAACAGAAAAATGCAGGCTACATTAACATTTTCTTTTTCCAATTTTATGATGAACGGGAACGGGCAATATGCAAAAAAGATGGAAATAACAAAGGGAACAATTTATGTTAAATATACTATTACAGATATTTCTTTTCAACAAAGCAGTCTCAGTTTTAATGTAGAATATCCAAGTAAAGTAAGGCATATCAGATGGTGATATAGAATTTAATTTCAAATTTTGTGTCATTACAGGCGTTTTTCATTATTCGCTTTTCCCTGTTATTTGAGGAACGATTTCATTATTATACAATATTAAAATTCAAATACAGCATTGCGAATCTTATCTAAAGTCCGCAAAATCATCCGCGGAAAACCAATTAAAAAAGTAAAGCGTGCTTATGTTATAAATGTAATGAAAATTTTTACTAATATATTTAAATATTAAAATTCTTGAACAAAATATTTAATCACAACCTGCGCAACATAGCTATAATAGCACACGTTGACCATGGCAAGACGACACTTGTAGACCACATGTTCCGCCAGAGCGGTACATTCAGAAAAAACCAGGAAGTAGAAGAACGTGTTATGGACAATATGGACCTTGAACGGGAACGGGGAATAACCATTGCAGCGAAGAACTGTTCAGTTTTCTGGAACGGTGTAAAAATTAACATACTCGATACTCCCGGACACGCNNGCCAGTCTGCAGCAAAGCGAAACTCTGCGCCAAAGCATTTTGAAGAAAGCATTTGAAGGGAATAAAAAAATTATAGTTGTAATAAATAAAATCGACAGAAAAGATGCGCGTCCAAAAGAAGTACTGAACGAAATCTATGACCTGTTTATTGACCTCGATGCGAATGAAAAACAAATTGAGTTTCCTGTTCTATATGCAATCGGGAAACAGGGAATAGCACAATACACTGCAGAAGAAACCGGAACCGATCTTCAACCATTATTTAATGAGATTATAATTGATATTCCGGCTCCTGCCTATGATCCTGATGAACCATTTCAAATGCTTGTCGCAGACCTTGATTATTCAGATTACATCGGCAGATTAGCTATAGGAAAAGTTGCACACGGTACTGCAAAAATTAATGATAATCTTATTTGCATCAACGAAGAAAATGAAAATATTCCGCTTAAAATTTCCAAACTACAGGTATACGACGGACTCGCATTAGTCGGTGTTGATTCAGCTGACCCGGGGGATATAATTGTTGTTGCGGGAATTGAAAACGTACATATTGGAGATACAATTTGTACTGCGGCATATCCAAAAACCCTTAAAAGAGTTACAGTAGATGAGCCGACGATTTCAATGTTATTTTCAATTAACACTTCACCTTTTTCGGGTACAGAAGGGAAATATGTTCAATCGACAAAACTTCGTGAGAGATTTTATAAAGAAACTTTGCGTAACGTTGCTTTAAAAATTGAAGATTCCGATACTCAGGATAGTTTTATTGTTAAAGGGCGGGGTGAATTCCAGATGGCAATTTTAATTGAAACACTCAGACGCGAAGGATACGAGCTTAGTGTAGGAAGGCCACATGTTATATTCAAATATAAAGATGGCAAAAAACTTGAACCAATCGAACATCTTTTTATTGACTGCGGGGAAAGTTTCATTGGAATTGTTACTGATAAACTTTCGCAAAGAAAAGGAAGGATGATTAACCTTGTCAATCACAGTACCGGCAGAGTAAGAATTGAATTTTCAATTCCGTCACGCGGTTTAATCGGTTACAGGAATGAATTTCTTACGGATACAAAAGGTACGGGGATTATGAACAGTTACCTGACAGGTTATGAAGAATATCGTGGTGATTATCCGGTTAGGATGACAGGCTCGATAGTATCTGATAAACAGGGAGAGACGACCGGTTATGCACTTTTTAATCTCGAACCAAGAGGTATATTATTTGTAAATCCCGGTGAAAAAGTTTATGAAGGAATGATAGTAGGCGAGCATAACAGGGAAAACGATATTAATGTTAATGCCTGCAGACCAAAAAAACTTTCAAATATGCGTTCTTCAAATAAAGACGAAGGAATAATATTGACACCTGTTACTCCGCTTACTCTTGAGAAGGCAATTGAATTTATTAATGAAGATGAACTCGTTGAAGTGACTCCAAAAAGTATACGAATGAGAAAAGCAATTCTTTCTGCAGCGACAAGATATGCGAATAAGCCGAGATAGAGCAGTATCAAGTATTTAGTATCAAGCATACANNAGAATATAGAATATAGAATATAGAATTTAGAAGGTAGAGTAGTTACAGATTTATATCATCGGAAATTTTCTAACTTTAAACACTTTAAACCACGTTTTTGGAATTACTTTTCCATTGAGAAAATTTCTCAAAATGCCTATTTTTAGTAGATTTTACAATAAATTAATCAAATTTTCAGGAGCATAATATGGCGAAATATAAAATTGCCTGCTTACCGGGTGATGGTGTTGGTATAGATGTACTTGACGCCGCAAAAATAGTTTTAGATAAATTGAATTTTGATGCTGAATATATTCACGGAGATATCGGATGGGAATTTTGGTGTAAAGAAGGTGATGCTTTTCCTCAGCGTACTATTGATTTATTAAAGAATGTTGACGCAGCTATATTTGGTGCAATTACTTCTAAACCTGTGAAGACAGCTGCGAAAGAATTAATTCCCGAATTACAGAATAAAGGATTGAGTTATCGTTCACCAATTGTACGGATGAGACAAATGTTTGATTTATATATCTGTCTGAGACCTTGCAAAGCATATAAAGGAAACCCATTAAATTTCAAAGAGGGAATTGATCTGGTTATATACAGGGAAAACACTGAAGATATGTACGCAGGAGTGGAGTTTAATCCTGTTCCGAAAGAATTGTCTGATGTATTAACTAAATTATCGAAACCATTTGCAGCATTTAAAGATATTCCAAATGATGAATACGCAATTTCAACAAAGATAAATACTAAAAAAGGTTCAGAAAGAATTATAAGAGCAGCTTTTGAATTTGCAAGAAAATTTAACAGGAAAAAAGTTACTGTAGTCCATAAAGCAAATGTAGTAAGGGCTACGGACGGTTTATTTCTTGAAATTGCAAAAGAGATTTCAAAAGAATATCCTGAAATCCAAATGGATGATGCGAACATAGATGCAATGACGATGTGGATTTTAAAGAATCCGTTTAATTATGATGTTCTTGTGGCGCCGAATTTATATGGTGATATCATTTCTGACTTATCAGCTCAATTGGTTGGCGGTCTTGGATTTGGCTGTTCGGGCAATATAGGGAAAAATCTTGCAGTGTTTGAACCATCACACGGTTCTGCACCTAAATATGCAGGTCAGTATAAAGTAAATCCAATTGCTACCATATTATCAGTTAAGATGATGTTCGATTTTCTCGGTGAGAAAGAAATGGGAAGTCGGCTTGAAGAAGCANNCTAACTACTATCTACTAACTACTTTGTTTATTAAAAATATTATTAAAATTAACTTTCAATATTAAGATATAAAAATAAGAAAATGAAAGAGATAATTATTCACGAAGTTGGAATGAGGGACGGGTTGCAGGTTGAAAGGGAAGTTGTACCCACAGAAACAAAAATTAAATGGATAAATGAATTAATTGAAACCGGTGTTGATATTATTCAGATTGGTTCTTTTGTTCATCCTGTAAAGGTTCCAACAATGGCTGATACAGATAAACTTTTTATGCATTTCACACAAAACGGTGTAAAGCCGGAAAACGTTATATTATCCGGGCTTGTGTTAAATGAAAAAGGTCTTGAAAGGGGATTGACATGCGGAGTGGAAATGTTCTGTATGGGCGTTTCTGCAAGTGAAACTCATAGCAAGAAAAATACAGGAATGACAACTAAAGAAGCTACAGAAAGAATTATTGCAATGGCGATTTCAGCGATAAAGAACGGTAAAAAAGTTCAGGTTTCGGTTCAGTCTGCATTCGGCTGCGGTTTTGAAGGATTTATTCCGCAGGAAAGAGTATTGAAAATTATTGAAAAATATTTTTCAGCAGGAATAAAAAATATCAGCCTTGCGGATACGGCGGGAATGGCTTTCCCAGCACAGGTTGAAGAAATGATAGAATCAATCATCAGTATGAATTCTGAAGTTAACATCACCTGCCATTTTCATGATACTTACGGACTTGGAATCGCAAATTGTTATGCCGCTTATAATAAAGGTGTTAGAAATTTTGAATCTGCATTTGCAGGGCTTGGCGGTTGTCCATTCACAGCAAAGGCAAGCGGTAATGTTTGTACTGAGGACCTTTTGAATTTGTTTCAAAAAATGGATTTAATAAAAGATGTGAAACTCGATAAGTTTATATTGCTCGCGAAAGAATGTGAGAAATTTTTTAATCGCGAACTTCCCGGGAAGTTATATCGAATTTATTAGAAAGTTCGAAATTTAGTAATCTAATTATTTATAATATTAAAAGGAAAATCATAAGTATATGAAAGCTTTAAATGGAATCAGGGTTCTTGATATGACAAACGTACTTGCCGGACCTTTTGCAACACTACATCTGGCACAGATGGGTGCTGAGGTAATTAAGATTGAGAATCCGGTTGGCGGAGATTTGGCAAGAAAACTTGGAAATGTACCCGAGTTAAATAAAAAATTAATGGGCACGAGTTTTCTCGCACAGAACTCGAACAAAAAATCTTTTACATTAAATTTAAAAAGTGATAAGGCAAAAGAAATATTTAAGAAGTTTGTAGCAACATCAGATGTTTTAGTAGAAAATTTCAGACCGGGCGTTATGGCGAGACTTGGGTTATCGTATGAAAAATTGAGTGAATTAAATCCTAAATTAATTTATTGCGCTATTTCCGGATTCGGTCAAACAGGTCCCGATGCTTTTAAACCGGCTTATGACCAGATTATACAGGGATTAAGCGGTGTAATGGCAATTAATGGTGACGAAACTCTGAATCCTTTACGCGCAGGATTTCCTGTATGCGATACGGTTGGTGGAATGAATGCTGCTTTTGCAATTATGTCGGCGTTATACTATCGTGAAAAATCAGGTGTCGGTCNNTTATGGGTTGGGTTGCAGCTAATTTATTAATAGGAGGAAAGCATCCTGTGTTGATGGGAAATGATAATTTTACTGCTGCGCCATCCGGGACATTCGTAACAAAAGATGGATATATTAATATAGCGGCTAATAAACAGGAGCAATGGGAAGACCTTTGTGATATAGTGGGAGTTCCGGAATTAAAGGAAGATTCAAGATTTAAAGAGAGAGATACGCGTAAGGCGAACAGAAAACTTCTCACTCCGTTAATTGAAGAAAAATTAAAGGAAAAAGAAACTAAATATTGGGCTGACGCGTTAAACGAAAAAGGAATTCCTTCAGGTGAAATATTAAGTCTTGATGAAGCTTTACATCAACCACAGGTAGAACATAGAAAAGCTTTGACTGAAATTGATACTCCTAATGTAGGAAAAATCAGAGTTTTTAATATGACTGCGAAGTTCGATAAAACGGATGGTGATGTAAATTTACCACCACCAACATTATCTGAACATACTACGGAAGTACTTAAAAAATTAGGATATAATGACGAGGAAATTAAAGAGTTTAGAACAAACGGGATAATATAAGTTTAAAGGGTAGTTATTCCAACTAATAATTACTAAATAATTAGAAAATAAAAAAACAATAAATAAAAATTAGGAGAAAATTAAATATGGGAATGACTGTAGTCGAAAAAATTCTCGCAAAAGCAACGGGACAAAAGTCGGTCAAAGCAGGTGATGTGCTTGAGCCTTCGGTTGATGTTGCTATGTCGCATGAAAATGCCGCATTAGTAATTAACCAATTCAACGAAGTGTATCAAGGAACGGGAATTGAGCCAAAGGTATGGAACCCTGATAAAATAGCTATAATATTTGACCATAGAGTTCCGGCTGAAAGTTCTAAAACCGCTACGAATCAAAAAAAGATTCGCGACTTTGTAGGCGCTAATAATATTAAAAGATTTCATGACATACGATCGGATGAAGGAGGGATTTGCCACCAGATTCTTGCTGAATACGGATATATAAGACCGGGGTTTGTTGTTGTTGGAACTGATAGTCATACAACGACTCACGGAGCATTCGGTTCGTTTGCGTTTGGTATAGGCGCAACAGAAATGGCAACTGTATGGACGTTAGGAAAGGTATTAAATGTTGAAGTTCCAGAAACTATTAAAGTTATTGTGAACGGAAAATTTTCATCCAATGTTTATCCAAAAGATTTAATATTGCATTTAATCGGAAAAATTTCCGCACAAGGTGCGAATTTCAAAGTACTTGAATTTCATGGAGAAGTTATTAAAAATATGCCTATGTCAGGCAGACTTGTTCTTAGCAATATGGCAGTAGAAGCAGGCGCAACAGCAGGTATTATTCCGGGTGATGACGAAACCGCATTTTATCTTAAAGAGCATGGTGTCACTGAAAAAATCGAGTATGTAACACCTGATGCCGATGCAAATTATTGCCAGGTTGTAGAAATTAATGTTGATGATTTAGTTCCGATGCTTGCCTGTCCACATACTGTAGACAATGTAAAACCGGTAACATCATTTAAAGGTAAGCATGTAGACCAGATCGTTATAGGGTCGTGCACGAACGGAAGAATAGATGATTTAGAAATAGCTGCAAATATTTTGAATGGAAAGAAAGTAGCTCACGGAACAAGAATGCTGATTTTCCCTGCATCGTGGAATATTTATAAGGATGCAATGAAAAAAGGTTATCTTGAGACATTCGCATCGGCAGGTGCAGTAATAATGAATCCCGGATGCGGGTGCTGTCTCGGAGTACATCAGGGTGCACTTGGTGACGGTGAAGTAGCGTTATCTACAACAAACAGAAATTTTAAAGGCAGAATGGGTAATCCAAAAGCTGAAGTTTATCTTTGTTCGCCGGCTGTTGCGGCTACGAGTGCAATCAGCGGGGAAATTACCGAACCTGCGAAAGGAGAATTATAATAATGGCTAAAGTAATTTATAAGTTCGGTGATGACATATCAACAGATGCAATTTATCCGGGACGTTATATGGCGACAGTATTACCAACAGAAACACCGCAATTCTGTTTTGCGGACTATACTGAATTGAATGAAAAGCTGAAAAGTGGTGAATATGCTAAAGGAAGTGCTATTGTTGCGGATAATAATTTCGGATGCGGCTCATCAAGAGAGCAAGCAGCTTCGACATTGCGAGGATATGAAATGCTTGTTATTGCGAAAAATTTTGCGAGAATATTTCTGCAAAACTCGATTAACGTGGGATTAAATTTAATTACCTGCCCTGATATAGAAGTAAATATTGGTGATGAATTAGAATTAAAAGGTGATAAAGTATTGAACAAAACAACCGGTAAAAGTTTTGAAATCATTCCTCTTCCAAAAGCAAGACAATCAATAGTAGACGCAGGAGGATTGATACCTTATACACGTAAAATATTAGTGGACAGTACAAAAAAATAATATTTATCTTATAATATTTATAAAACATTAGGATTTTAAACATTCTGTTTGAAATCCTATTTTTTTTAGAAATTGACAATACTGATATTCTTGATTACATAATTATATGAGTAAATTAATTATGAAAATATAAAATCTATGTTGAATATAAAACAATATATGGTTATTTTATTTCATACTCGGCTTATTCATTGATAAAAAAACTTCCTTTACATAATAAGTCTTTATATTATCATTTATTTTAATGGACAAACAAAATACAAATGGATTTGGAATCAGTAATAAATCCGGAATATTGTATGCGCTTATAATATTTGCCCTTTACTTATTAATTTTAAAAATATTCAGTTACGATAATTATTCCAGGGGAGTAGCTAATGACAGTTTTCAGGTTTTCATTTATTTGATTACCGGAGTTATTTTACTCACCGGATCAGGAAAATTAAAAACTAAATTTCCGAAGCAGGCAAAAACATGGTTTATCTTCGCATTATCAGCTTTATTTTTTACATTAGGAGCAATATTATGGAATGTTTTAGAAATTATCAATAAAAAAATTACATTTCCCTCATACGCTGATATCGGTTATACAATTTTTTATTTTTTTGTCATCTGGGGTATATTGAGATTCCCGATGAAACCGCTCGAAAAAAACGAAAAAATAAAATTAGTCCTTGATTTGAGTATTGTAATAGTTTCTTCCCTTTTATTTTTAATAATAGGTATATACGGTACATTAGTTGTCGTTAATAAAGTCAACCCGGATATCACTTTGAATTTTCTAACCGATGTGATCGGAGTCGAATATCCTTTATTAGACCTGGTATTATTATGGACATTATTCTATTATTTTTTCCGATATGATAAATCGAATCAAAGTACAGTAATAGCTTTATTGTTCTTTGGTTTCTTGTTTCTTTTTTATTCAGATATCATGCTGAGTATACAAATTCCTATTAACACTTATATTAACGGAAGTTACTCAGATTTTGGATATATTTTGTCATTTTTATTAATTGGACTCGCAGGAATATTTCATACAAATTTTTTATTGAATGATAATAAAAATGATTATATCGGATTAAATCATTTGGTAAGAAAATATTCAAGAATATTCGTGACATATTCTCCTTTTTACTGGATGTTTCTTTCTTATCTGGTTATTCTCTGGTTGCACAATAATCCGGATTTCAAAGATTATACATTACTGGAAGGCGGAGTCGGAATAATTATTATATTAGCGACTGTAAGGCAATTTTATACAATATTTGAAAACAGGAAACTCACCAAAGAACTTGAATATAAGGTATTCGACAGGACTAAAGAGCTTTCAAAAGCGAATGAAGATTTAAAATATGAATCTTTGGTTCAAAAATTACTACACGATGAACTTTTACAATCAGAAGAAAAATACAAAAGCATAATTGAAAATTCATTTCAGGGTGTTGTCATTTTTCAAGACAATCATATAGTTTTTGCAAATAATAAAGTTGAAGAGATAACCGGTTACACAATTGAAGAAATTCGTGCATTAAAGTTTGATGATTATATAAATTTATTTTTGCTGGAAGACTTCTTAAAATTAACAGATAATCTTAAGAAACGATTTTCCGATAAAATAGACCCGGACACATACCAGGTCAGATTTAAACATAAAATTGGAAATATAATCTGGCTCGATGTTTACTCATCGGTTTTAAAATATAATGGCAAGAAGGCAATTCAGCTTGCATTCATTGACTTTACCGGACGGAAAAAAATTGAAACCAAATTGATTGAAAGTGAAGAAAAATACCGTCTTCTTTTTGAAAATGAAATTGATTCAATTTTATTGGTTGATGCAGTATCGATGAAAATACTTGATTGTAATTCATCATTTTTAAAATTATATGGTTATACAAAAGAGGAGATATTGAGACTTACAGCAGTTGATTTAAGTGCAGAAGTAGAAAAAACTATTGCCGCAATCAAATATAATCTTGAAACGGGATACGTAGATGTTGCATTAAGATATCATAAAAAGAAGGACGGGACTGTATTTCCTATTGAGTTAACCGGTGGAGTTTTCAACTGGCAGGGGAGAAAAGTAATATGTTCAATAGTCAGGGATATTTCCGAAAGGTTAACTTTAGAAAACAAAAGTAAGGAACTAACGAATGAATTAAAAGAGCTCAACAAAAGTAAAGATAAATTTTTCTCAATTATAGCCCATGATTTAAGGTCGCCATTTCATGGTCTTTTAGGATTTGCGGATGTTTTAAGTCAGAATTATGAAAATTTAAATGATGAAGAGAGAAAAGAGTATATCGGATACATAAAATCTACTTCACAACAATTATTTAACCTCGCGGATAATCTTTTACAATGGACGAGAATACAAACAGGAAGGATAGATTATATACCGAAGAAATTTGACATATCGAAAACGATGAATAAAACAATAAATATTTTGA
>PNBM01000252.1:0-22548 GCA_003135995.1 Ignavibacteriota bacterium
AATAAATTTAATTATTTATGTCAAAAAGTCCGCCTCGGCGGACTTTTAAATTTATTGTAAAAAAAAATTATCTTATGCGTTTTTTATGTCTGTTCTTTCGTAATCTTTTTTTCCTTTTATGGGTTGACATCTTTGCCCTTTTTCTTTTTTTACCACAAGGCATTAAAGTGTTTTCTCCTTTCTGTTGATTGTTATTTTATTATTTAGTTAAATTTTCCTGAACCACTTTTTTAAATTCTTTCGATACTTTAAACTTAGGAATAAACCTTTTAGCAAGGTCAATAGTTTCACCTGTCTTTGGATTTCTTGCTTTCCTCGGTTCCCGGACAATATTTTTAAAAGTACCGAAACCGCGTATTTCAATCGAATCGTTTTTTTTCNNTTTTCAGGCATTCTATTACAGTACTTATGAACCCCTCAATTACTATTTCAGTTTCCTTTTTACTTATTCCCGTAGCTTCGGATATTTCTGCTGCTATTTGTGCTCTTGTCATTTTGTATATAAATTAATATTTACTTCTCGAACTTATATTGTAAAATAGGTTTATTTAAAAATTCTTCTTTAAACTCATTTTTTAGTTCATTTAACTCCGAATGAGAAAAACTATTGAGAAAAATGTCAATAAAATTATTAACCGCTCTTTCTTTGACTATTACAGGTTCTCCTTCTATTTTTGCAATATTGCACGCTATTTTTACTGCATCTTCATATGTTCCCAGAGTATCGACAAGCTTGTGTTCGAGAGCCTGTCTGCCTGTGAGNNTCTCTGTCAATTTTTCTTTCTTTTGAAACGATATCGAGAAATTGATCGAAGCTGTCGTTTACAATATCCTGAAAATAATCTATATCATCAGGATTCAGATATCTGAAAGGATCACCGGAATCCTTTAATTTGCCGCTTTTTACAGTAGTCTCTTTTATACCGAGCTTTTCAGCAAGATCTTTCACTGTAATAAACTGTGCGATAACACCGATACTTCCTACCAGTGAGCCTGGATTAGCAACAATTATCGTTCCGCCGCATGACGCCATGTAACTTCCGCTTGCACCGAGTGAACCAATAGATACAATTATAGGCTTACCCGATTCCCTTGTTCTGCGAATTTCATCATACATTTCCTGTGAGGCAGCGACTCCGCCTCCGGGTGAATCAACTCTGAGAATAATAGCTTTGATGGAATTGTCTTCTCTGTATTTCTTAAATTGCCTGATAATAGGTTCCGCCGTATATATTGTAAAATTTAAATCAACTACAGCGATTTTTCCTTTACCGGAACCATAAGTTTCGTATTTAAATCTTTTATCAGAATGTGAAATTGTTTTTGCAAAAAATATAAACGCTATACCGGTAAATATAATAGATACTATTACAAGGGAAATCAATATTCCCCAAAACCATTTCCAGCCGGAAGATTTTTTTTCGGTATTCATATTATTTGATAATTATTTTTGTAATTCTTCTTTTTTCTTTTTCACTTCGTCTCTTTTTGCGTCCATTCCCAATCCATCATAAGCATTATAAAGAACATCGTAAGTGGTAGTAAGTAATGATTTTTCAGTATCAGTCAACGTTGTTTTATTCCCTTGTATAATTTTAGGCAATGGTTCCAGTATGTCAACACATTTTTGCAAATTTGGTTTATAGTCACTTTTTTTATGTGATGTATCTGCGGCTATTTTTGCTGCTATCTGATAATTTGCATATCCCAGGTTGAATAAAGAAGCCTGGTAATAAATATTTTCCTTTGGTAAATAATTTACTTCGGTAGCTTTTTGAAACATATCTAAAGCCTGGTCCCATTGTTCATTAGCTCTTGCTCTCATACCGGCTTTATAAAACAAATTTGCTATCATAATTGCATCAGCTTTGCTTTTTGATTTATCGAGAATACTCGTGTAAACAAAAAGTGCGCTATCTGTCTTTCCTAAATAATTATATGCATCACCTATCATCTGGTAAGAAATAATGCTGTCGGGGATTATAGCGGTTGATGCTTTAAAATAGTTAATAGACTGATGAAAATATTTATCCGCCATTACAGAATCTTTTTTCCCGAGACTTTTTGTTCCGTCGTTAAAAGAGTTAATTCCAAAGTTATATTTTTCTGCCCAGTAAAATTTGATATTTTGTGCAAATTTATCCGAAATAGATAAACATGTCTTAAAAGATTTTTGCGCATCGTCATATTTTCCAATTTCAACTTGTGAATATCCAAGCATATACCATCCTTCGTCATCAGTTTTATCAGTTTCCAATCCTTTGGATAATTCTCTAACGGCTTTTTCATAATCCTTTTGCTGATATGCTAATTTACCTGTGGTAGATTCCATTGTAGTGCAACCATTAAAATAAATCCCACAAATAAAAAATATTAATCCAATAGTTACATATGATAACTTAGTTATCTGTCTCATAAATTTTTTTAACTCCAAAAATAATAATTTTAAAAATAGACTTTAAATATACCTAAAATAAGACATTTATTCAATTTATAAGTGTAGAAAATTTGTAAATATTTAATTTTTCTGATTTTTGACATTTTTAATCGGAATAATCGGTTTTGCCGGAAATGTTCCCGGTTTCCAAAACATATTTTGATTTTATAAATTCAAATTTTAACATTTCTATTAAACTAAATTAAAAATTTTAATGTCTAAACTTCAGAAAATAAATATACGGAAATATGAATAAGTGTTTAATAATGCTTATATTTATTATGTTTTTTAGCAATGTTGTATTTTCCCAAAATGTTAAAAAAGGATATAGATATACACCCGAAGAACTGGCAAAAATAAAAATTGATGAAATGAATCCGGTTTTGGATTTGACCGAAGACCAGCAGAATTATATATATGATATATACGTAAAATATATAAAAGACAAACGTGAAGATGAAATTACATACCGCTATTATAATAATGATATTAAAAAAATTATCAGGAAAGAAAGATTAAAGGAATTTAAGAATTCTCTGAAAAGAGTTCTTACTCCTGAACAGGTGCATAAGTTTATTAATTTCGCAAAGAGTAAATTTAAATAAATAAATTAATTTCAGATAATAAAATCAAAGTTTCCTCGTATTCCACAAACTCCTTCCCCCCGATTTTATAAAACCGGGGGATTTTTATATGTTAATGTTTTTTTTCGGTTATGCATTATTAAATTTAATTTTTCATTTACATTCATTAGCTTTATAGAATGATAAAGAAACTCTCTATAATTGCAGTAATAATTATTTTACTGATATTTATTTTTAACAGTTTTTTAATGCCGTGGTATGTAAAACACGCGGTTCTCGTTAAAGTACCTAATGTTGTAGGGATGAAATATATGGATGCCAAAAAAGTACTTGAAGATGGCGGACTCGATGTAAAGCAAGGCGATTTGAAATATGATGAATCGAAACCGATTGGATTGGTATTGGACCAGAATCCTCCTTCAGAACAAATGGTTAAATACGGCAGAAGAATATATTTGACAATTTGCGGAGGTGAACAATTGGTAGAAGTTCCGAAACTGGTCGGAAGGACTCTGCGTGATGCGCGATTTTCTTTAGAGCAGAGAAATTTACAGGTAGGTGAAATAGTAAAAAAGTTTTCGAATGAATATTCCGAAGATGCCGTAATATCTCAAATATTACAACCCGGCAGTAAAGTTAAAAAATCTACAAAAGTAGATTTAATAATAAGCAGCGGTCAGCAATTAGGCGATATAATGATACCTGATTTGACGGGTAAAAAACTCGAGGAAGCAAAAAAACTTCTTGACGGGAAAAAACTTAAGGTCGGTAAAATCACTTACCAGGCGAGTGACCAGACAGCAGGTCTGATCGTTGATCAGTACCCGACAAAAGATAAATCGGCAAAAGAAAATACACCTGTAGATTTAATTGTTTCAAAAAAACGTAAAACAGATAAGCCGGTAGATGAAGAAGCAGGTACTGAAAACCAAACAACTACAGACCAGAGTAAAGGGAAAAATGTTCCTGAAAAAACAGATGATAAAACGAAACAAAAAGAAAAACCTGTTTCAGTAAAAGATAAACAGGATAAACAGGATCAATCTAAAGATAATCAGGTCAAAGAAAAGACCGATAAACCGAAAGATAAAACCGATAAACCGAAAGATAAACCTAAAACCGATACGAAAGGAAATGAGAATAAATGAAAAAAATCTGTCCTTCAATTTTGTCAGCTGATTTTTCAAAACTTGCTGATGAGATAAAAGATGTGGAATCAGCTGGAGCGGATATTATTCATTGCGATATNNGTCATTTTGTTCCGAATATTTCTTTTGGACCCGATATAGTCGCAAAAGTAAATGAGATAACTAATCTTCCGCTCGATGTTCACCTTATGATTGACGATGCAGACAGGTTTATCGGGAATTTTGCTGATGCGGGTGCTGATTTCATATCTGTTCATTATGAAAATAATATTCATTTGAACAGGCTCATTAATAAAATTAAAAGCTTTAATGTTAAAGCCGGCGTAGTATTAAATCCGGCTTCACCGGTTTGTCTGCTTAACGATATTATCGAATACGTTGACTTTGTTTTACTGATGAGCGTAAACCCCGGGTTCGGCGGACAAAAATTTATTCAGAATTCATTCGACAAAATCCATGTTTTAAAAAAAATGATTNNAAATGATTAAAGAAAAAAATTTATCATGCCAGATTGAAATTGATGGCGGCGTCGGATTGGAAAATATTAAATCGTTATCGGTTGCCGGTGTAAATATGTTCGTTTGCGGTGCATCTATCTTTAAAAGCAAAGATAGAAAAACTGTCATTTCGAAAATGAAAGACCTTTTAGCTATTGCAGTTTAAAGAATAACTCATCAAAATGAAAAGCATATTTTTTAATACCGAAGTACTCGATGCAGAGAAAAAAATTATTACTTCTCTTAATATCCCGTCTTTGATTCTGATGGAAAATGCGGGCTATAATTCCTTTTTATACATTTCCGGTTTTATCAAAAAAAATTCAATAAAAAATATAAATATTTTAGCGGGTAAAGGAAATAATGCAGGAGATGGTTTTGTTATTGCAAGACATTTAGTAGCTTCAGGCAATTTTATTAATGTATTTTTATTTTATGATGAAAAAGAATTGAAAGGTGATGCATTAATCAATTATGAAATTCTGAGGAATCTTTCGAAAGAATATAAAAATTTAAAAATTATTTTTCTGTCGGACCTGAATGTTTTTAAGAGGGAAATCCGGTTAGAAGGCTCTTTGATTATAGATGCAGTCTTCGGCGTGGGCTTTAAGGGCGAACTCGATGCAAAAATTAAGGAGGCATTTAATTTTATTAATGATTTAAAAAAGAAAAAAATTATTGCCGTAGATACAGTAAGCGGATTGGCACATTATAATAAAACGGATGGTTGCTTAAAAGCCGATATAACGTTATCGATGGGTGTTAAGAAATATAATTCTGTCTTCTGGGGCGGAAGAATCGTTNNCAAATAATGAACATAGGAATTCCTGTCTCGGAATTTGACAAAAGAAACGAACGCCGAATTTTCGAGATAGAAAAATCCGATGTCGAAAAATTTATACCTGTACGGAATATTCATTCGAATAAATATACTAATGGAAAGTTATTCGTCCTTTCCGGTTCGAAAGGTTTTACAGGTGCGGCTTATTTATGCTCACTTTCTGCTCTGAAATCGGGATGCGGAGCGGTTATACTCGGAATTCCCGATTCACTTTACCCGATAATGGGGAAAAAATTAAACGAAGTGATTATATTACCTTTAAATGAAACAAATGAAAAAAGTTTTTCTGATGAATCTTATGACAAAATTAAGGAAAAAATTAAATGGAGCAATACCTGTCTTATTGGTCCCGGAATCGGAAGGAATGAAGAGACACTTGGTCTGGTCAGAAAAATTATAAGAGAAAATGATATCAATTTAGTGCTTGATGCTGATGGATTATTTGCGTTCAGGGAATATTTAACATTGCTGAAAAATAAAAAAAATAAAATAATACTTACTCCGCACTACGGGGAATTTGCAAATCTTGCAGGTATTGATATTAATTATTTAAAAAATAATATTTACGAAGCCGCAACAGTTTTTGCAAAAAAATATGGCGTTATACTCGTTTTGAAAGATTCTCCGACTATAGTGACGGATGGAAAAGAATTTTTTATTAATTCTACCGGCAGAGAAAATCTTGCGACAGTCGGAAGCGGCGATGTACTTGCCGGAATTATTGCAAGTTTATATGCACAAACAAAAAATGCTGTGGGTAGTGCTGTTGCAGGTGTTTATGTGCACGGACTTTGCGGTGATATATTATATAACGAAACAGGCAGCAGTTCCACATTAGCTTCTGAACTGATAGATAAAATTTCAAAAGCAAAAAAAGAGATATTGAATTGATAAATAAATATAAATACCATATCCCTTTGATTTTTTTATTATGTGCAATTTTTGTTGAATCTTCATTCCCCTCAAGTTATTATCCAAAAATAGACTTCGAGCTGAGTGATAAAATTGTGCATATTATAATGTATTTTACTTTGTTTTTTTGCTTTTATTATTCTTTTGTAAATCAACATAAAAGCCGGATGCTTAATGTCTATGCCTTATTCTTTTCTGTTTTGTTTACGTCTTTATATGGAGCAAGTGATGAGCTTCATCAATATTTTGTTCCCAATCGTTCCTGTGACTTTTATGACTGGCTGGCTGATTCTATCGGAGCTGTTATGGCTCTGATTACAATATATTTATTAACAAAATTTTATAAACCTTTTAACCGTTTTATTTTGAGGACAAATGATACATCTAAGTGATTTTGTAAATATCGTTCCGATTCTCATTATTGTTGTTGCAGCAATACTGACTATTCTGATAGATGTAATATTTAAGAATGGACAAAAAATTACCCTGTCAGTTTGCATTATTTCTGTGATATCGGCAATCATAACATCTTTTAATTATCTGAACAAGGAAATTGTTACTTTTAATGAGTTTTTGAGAATTAATGATGTTGTAATTTCTTTTTCGGTAATAATTTATGTTTCTTTTGTCATAACTTTACTTTCTTCCAAATCATATATAGAGAGAGAAGAAATTAATTTCGGTGAATATTATACACTTTTAATGTTCGCCTTATTTGGTATGCAATTAATGATATTTGCCAATGACCTTCTTATAATATTTCTCGGCTTGGAACTCATGTCAATATGTTTTTATATTCTTGCAGGATTTTTAAGAAAAAGAATGAAATCAAATGAGAGCTCTTTAAAATATTTTTTGCTCGGAGCTTTTATGACGGGGTTTTTGCTTTATGGAATTTCTTTAATTTACGGAGTTACAGGAACAACAAACGTTGCAAAGATTTTTACAAATTCAGGTGTGTTTAAAAACACTGTATTTCTGATTGGAACCGGATTGTTTGCGATAGGATTTTTCTTTAAAATGGGAATGTTTCCTTTTCAAATGTGGATTCCCGATGTATATNNTACGATAATTTCCGGAATGATGTCCACAGCGGGAAAAATTGCAGCTGTTGGAACAATTGCTCCTATTTTGATTTCTTTAAATCTTCCGGAATTCAAATTATTTTTGTCTTTAATTGCGTTTTTAACAATGCTTTTTGGAAATATAATAGCGCTGTCACAGGTTAATATTAAGCGTTTGCTCGCTTATTCTTCAATTGCAAGCGCAGGATATATTATGGTTGCAATAGCTTCTTTGAATGATTTTGCTCTCCGTGGTATCGGATTTTACCTCGCTGCTTATACATTCGTGCAGTTAGGTTCTTTCATTCTTGTTTCATTAATGGAAAAAAGTTCGGAAGATAAAAAAGATTATTTAAATGTAAATATTGAAAATTATAAGGGACTTGCAAAAAATAATCCTTTGTTCGCAATTTTATTTACTTTGTTCCTGTTTTCTTTAGGTGGAATTCCTCCATTGGCAGGTTTCTGGGGTAAATATTATCTTTTTTATTCTGCAATTAAATCGGATTTAATCTGGATTTCAATTGTTGCTATTCTTCTTAGTGTTGTTTCAATATACTACTATCTTAAAATTATAGTTTATATGTGGTTTTATGAATCAACGGATAATATTAAAATTAAATTTTCTCCTCTCAGTCATATTGCTTTAATGTTATGTGCTTCAGGGACGATATTATTTGGAATTTACCCTCAACTGTTTTTTACAATTTTTAAAATGGTTGTAAAATAATTTACAGCCGCTAAATATTCAAAAATGTATTTGCTTTTAATGTTAAGTTTATTGTTTTCAAGTCCGGATTCTTCTTTTTTTAAAAAGAATGAATTGACAGGATTTAAAAATGCAATTTCCATTACATCGGACGGAAAAGGATTCTTATATGTACTGGATAATGAATCAAATGAAATTTCCAAAATTGACGATAAACTTAATATAATAAAAAAGGTCGGGAAGAAAGGATGGAATTCCGGTGAATTCGATTCTCCAACTTATATCGATGGTTCTTCGGGACTTGATTTGTACGTTTCGGACGGGAAGAATTATAGGGTGCAAAGATTTGATTTAAATTTAAGCTTCGTTACGTCATTAACAACTAATACCGTAACGTTTGATGATAAATTAAAATTTGATAATCCCGTTGCTTCCGTAATAGTAAACTCGAACAATTTGTATGTTGTTGACGGCGATAATAAAAGAATAGTAATATTCCAAAGCGGTTTGACTCCGTTAACTTCGTTCGGAGGATTTCAATCGGCAGAAACTCCGTTCGTAAAACCGATAAAAATCTTGAAGGATGGGAACAATTTGTTGTATATTCTGGATAAGATGCAAAATTCTGTTTTCGTTTATGATAGTTTTGGAAATTATATAAAAACATTCAATATTCAGAAATTAATTTCAATTTCTATTTATAATAATTTTTTATATTTTTTGACAGAAAATGAAATAATCTTATATGATTTATATAAAAAGGCATATGTGAATAAAATAGATATTTCTGAAAATTTCAAAGAAGTGATAAGTGATTTTTTAGTATACAGTGACAATGAATTTTTAATTTTAGAAAAAAATAAATTAGTTTTATATAATTTAATTAATTAGGAGGTAAAAAATGGCAAAAGGGTTAAACAAAGTAATGCTTATCGGGCATCTCGGAAAAGATCCTGAATTAAAATATACTGAAAAGGGTACGGCATATTGTACATTTTCGGTTGCCACTTCGGAATCTTATAAGGATGATAATGGAAACAGGGTCGATAAAACGGAATGGCATAATATTGTCGTGTGGCGGAAACTCGCGGAAATCTGCGGGCAGTATTTAAAAAAAGGCAGTAAGATATACTGTGAAGGAAAATTACAAACCGACAGTTATGAAAANNGATATAGTACAAAGATTGTAATGACTGATATGTCTATGCTGGACTCCAAACCTGCAGGTGAAAAGACATTAGAAGAAGTTAGTGATAAAATAAATAAAGGCGAAGAAGAGAAAGACGATGATTTGCCTTTTTAATCAGAGATAAAAAAATATATATTAATTGCTTTTATTAAAATATTGTAAAACTTATGAAAAAGTTAATTTTGATTATTGTTTTTCTATTTTATGCCGGAATTGGATTTGCACAATTCGGAGATCTACTTAAGAAAGTAACACGGGTAACTACTTTGAGTGAAGAGGAAGCGATAACAACAAGCATAAAGGATGCATATCCTGTTGCTTTTTGGCTTGATGAACTCGATAAAACTTCTTCACCTGCGATATCAGATGATTATTCTTTTAATCTGGCTCCCGGATATTACAGGTTTTCGTTACAGACGTATTGTTTGCATGCAGGCACATACGCTCCGACTCAGGGAAGCGGATATTTGATAGCACCACTTTTAGGTAAAAAAAATAATCTGGTTAGTTCAATCCTCCAACGTTCCGCCGATCATTCGGAAATACAGCAGCAAGATGTGCAGCTGCTTATCTGGGATGTTGAAGCAGAATGTAAATTCAGTAACCTCCCGGTTGATTTTCAATCGAGGGTAAAACCATTATTAACTAATGAAGATATTGCTTTAATGGAAGTTGATGTTAAAGACATAGCTTCATCTTTACTGCCTGATAATTTAAAAGAACTCGCGCAGTATTATAGTAACCTTAGAGGTAAACTTGTTAATCCCGCAAGTTCTTATGAAGATATTGAGAGTTATGCTGTTCGCTCCGGGATTCCGGTTTTAGGACCGGGAAGTAAAAATGTAAACCCTGGAAATTGGGCTGCCGCAGGAAATGGGTTTTATATGAGGTCGTTTCCTTATAGTTATCCGCATAGTGATATAGAAATATATCGTGTTCCTTTTGTAAATGTTAGTTACGACAATAAAGGTAGAATCACTTCCTGCTATGATAATGAAAATAAAATAGAAGTTACTTATGAGGATTCTCCCGGAAGCGATATGATTACATTTAACGGAAAGCAATATCCAATCTGGAGATTCAAAACTGTTCATTTAACGGGAACAGACATCAGCCAGGATTTGACTTTTGAAAACCAGGGATGGATTATACCGTCTAATTTTGGTAAGAAAAAAAATAATTCAGGTCAGGGAATAGTAATATATTCAAGAGACGGCGATCCTTCATTATCGGATTATAATTCAAGAAATTCTGACCACAATAGTTTTATGGACAAAATGGAAAATTATGTGAAAGAAAAACTTGGTGATAAATTTAACGAAAAAACTTTCGGAGATAATAAAGATACTAAAAGCCTCGACGACAGGAAACATTTTGATGAAGGAATGAAAGCGGCTTTAAGTGATGATTTGAAAGCAAAAGGTCATNNGCGTCAATGGATTGCAAAGAACACCGAATTAACTACAGATGCATGGAGGGACGCGGCTAATGCTCTTGCAGGAAATCAGGACGATGCTAACAGGGATAAAAATTCTAAGAAAAGATTCGATCCCTCAAACAGAGTCTCAGCTCCCGGAAATACTTCGATGCAGAGATTAGGTACATCAATAAGAGAATATAAAACGCAGTAATAAAACAAATTTTGATTCGCAGGTATTTTGAATCGGTAATTTTATCATTATTTAATCTTTTAGAGATAAAATTAAATCCATATTGGCAAGAAAAATTATAGGTTACAACGTTGGAGAGACTGTGCGATAACGCTTCCTAAGGTCCTTGTCATTCCAGCGAAAGCTGGAATACAGACGAAATACCGGGTTTTTGTTTCACACTTTTTCTCAGATTTATCGTTTTCACACAGTCTCCGGAGTGTTGTAACCGGAGCATCTTGGTTCTGGCTTTGCCGGTTTATGTTATAATAATTGTACATTTATAATTGATAATTTATAATTGAATAAGTTATGCCCCCTGAAGAATTGATTGTTAAAGATAATATATTAACAATTCCGAACGTATTATCGGTATTAAGAATCATATTGTCTCCTATATTTGTTTACTTGTTCTTATCGGTTAACATAAATTACAAAGTGATATCCCTCATAATATTTTTTTTTGCTGTTTTAACCGATTGGTATGACGGATGGTATGCAAGAAAATATAAATCTATTTCAAAATTGGGAATTTTTTTAGACCCTCTCGCAGATAAAGTTTTAACTACTTTTGCTTTTTTGCTTTTCTTTGCGATTGGTATGATGCCTTTGTGGATGGTTTTGATAATTGCATTAAGAGACATTATAATTACTTTCTTAAGGTCTTATGATGAATATAAAGGTTTGATTATAAAGACATCCAATATCTCAAAAATAAAAACTTTCATTCAGATGGTTTACATATTTTTTGTTTTAGCTCTACTTCTTTATTCCTTTGAAATATCAGATTCGGTTTTAAAATTAAAAATTGACGAATTCCTGTTCCGCTCCGTATTTAATTATATCCTGATGCTCTTAGTGACTTTGCTGACATTGTATACCGGCATATCATATTTTATTGAAAAGAAATATTATGTAAAAAATGAAATTTATTAAAGAAAAAAAAATTGTAGATAATCAGGCGAAAGTTGATATATTCAGTAATATTTTTTCGAGTGTATTTTTTATCGGTTATATTCCCAGGGCGAGCGGCACATTTGGCAGTCTGTTCGCATTGCTTTTTTTCTTCATCCCGAATTTCAGTAATTTATTAATAATCATTCCCTGCACAATCATTATTTTTTTTATCGGAATTATTACTTCTGCAAATATGGTTAAGAAATATGGGGATGATCCGTCAGTCGTTGTAATAGACGAAGTAGCCGGAATGTGGGTTACAATTATAATATTGAAATTATTATTTTTGCAAACGGGAAATATAGGAATTATACCTTTGTTAATTTCGTTTTTTGCATTCAGGTTTTTTGATATAATAAAAATATTTCCTGTAACTTTTTTTGACAGGATGAAAAATGGATTTGGTATAATGACGGATGACGTAATGGCGGGGATTTATGCCGGAATTTCAAGCGGAATAATTTTATTGATATTAAAACAATTTATTAGTTATTAAATATTCGGATTATTTATGCTAAGGGTAAAATTAATTTCGATAGGTGACGAAATATTAATAGGACAAATTGTCAATTCTAATGCTTCGGTTATCAGCAGTAAATTATATTCTTCTGGCATACCTGTAGAAAAAGTTGTAACCATAGGTGATGCGGAAGAACCGCTTTTAAAAGAACTCGGAGATTCTCTGAATAATTTTGATATAACTATAATTACAGGCGGATTGGGACCTACTCATGATGATTTGACTAAACCTGTTTTAGTGAAATTTTTTAACGATGAATTAATTTCGGATGAAAAAGTTCTGATACATATAAAAGATTTTTTTGCTAAGCGGAATGTGAAAATGCCTGATGCAAATTTTGAACAGGCGCTCGTGCCGCGGAATTCCCGGATAATCTGGAACGCAAACGGAACAGCACCCGGTATCTGGATTGAAAAAAATGATAAAGTTATAATTGCATTGCCCGGTGTACCTCACGAGATGATTGTTATGATGGATAATGATGTTCTTAAATTGTTATATGATAAATTTTCGGGAAAAATTAATAATAACCTTAAAAGCAAAACCATATTAACAACCGGAATCGGCGAATCTGTTCTTGCTGAGATGATAGGAGATGTAGGTACTTTCATAGGCGATTGTAAACTTGCATTTCTTCCTTCTCCGTATGGTGTTAGATTAAGAATAGATGCAAATGGAAAATCCGAAAAAGAATCTTACGATAAAATTTATGCAATCGAAAATAAGCTTAAAAATAAAATCGGAAAATATATTTACGGGGAAAATTCGGATATACTCGAAAAAATCGTCGGCGATTTATTAAAGAAAAAAAATCTCTCTTTATCCGTAGCAGAATCCTGCACGGGCGGATTGATATCTTCCAGATTAACTGATAAAAGCGGCAGTTCGGAATATTTTAAGGGAGGTATCTGTACTTATTCAAATTATTCGAAAATATATTTACTCGATGTAAACATTCTAACGATTGAAAAACTCGGTGCTGTCAACGAAGAAACTGCTATTGAAATGGCTTTAAATGTTAAAGCTAAATTTCAATCTGATATTGGTATTTCAACGACCGGAATTGCCGGACCAACGGGCGGAACACCGGACAAGCCTGTAGGGCTGGTCTGGNNGTCTGGATTGGCTATTCCGATAACGAAAAAACTTTTGCCAGAAAATTTTTATTTGGAGACAATCGAAATATAGTGAAAATCCGAGCTTCACAAATGGCTCTGGAAATATTACGTCAAAAATTGATTTAATTTTTTATCGAAATTACAATTAACCGGATTCGTTGTATACTTATTTAAAAGTTGCAATTTTTCAATACTTCTTTTATATTTACTAAATTCTTATTCAATAACATAAATTATATACTTTATGAGAAACTTTATAAAAAATTCGAGTAAAGCGAAAATTAATTTCGCTTTGATATTGTTTCTGTCGATAGCGGGTGTAATCTTGTTCCAGGCACAACAGTTTAACCCAAAACCAGGTGATAATGACCCAAGATTTGACCAACCAACTAATAAATATTTAACAACATTTAAAACACCTCGTACTATAGATCAAAAAGACATAATTACCAGTTCGGATGGCTATGATAATTTTGACGTAGGTGTTGATAATTCAGAAATGAATATGGTTAATAACCCGATGAATCCATTGCAATATTTCTTTGGGGTTAATCTGGGTGGATTGAATGCCCGTTATACCACGAATGGCGGGCTTAACTGGTCCATCAGTACTATAACATATTATACCCCTTATTGTGACCCTTGGACAGCTGCAGACAGTGTAGGAAATCTTTATTACAGCTATCTCGGTTTATCCGGCGGAAATTATATTAACAAATCAACCAATTTTGGCGTTAGTTTTGGTACTGCTGTTTATGCTGTAGCTTGTACTGATAGAAATTCTATTGCTACCGATTTTACCGGTGGACCTTATGCAGGATATGTGTATGCAACCGGTTGGTCAACCTGTAATTTTGCAAGAAGCACCGACCATGGTGCAACCTTTACAACCACAGCATCCAATGTTTCAAATACAACTCCCGGAAATATGATTTGTATAGGACCGAGCCCGAACGGTTTGGTTCAGGGTGGAAGTGTTTATTGGGTTACAATTACCGGTTCCAACCCGGCACCTTCTACATATAATTTCTACCGTTCAACTGATGGTGGAGCAACAATCATATCGATGAGTACAGCAGCAATTTCACCGGGGTATGTAGGTACTTTAAATACACAATCAAGGCTTGTTATCAATAATGCTCGTACCAGACCCTATCCTATGATAGCCTGCGATAATAGTTACGGTCCGTATCGCGGAAGATTGTATTGCGTTTATGCCTCAAACGTTCCGGCAGGAAGTGGAAATAAACCTGATATAAAATTATGTTATTCAACTAATGGTGGAGCAACCTGGTCAGCAGAAATTATCGTAAATGACACTCCAAGTCCTACTTTGAGTGACCAGTGGTTCCCGGCTATTTGGTGCGAAAAAACTACAGGAAAACTTTATGTAAAATGGTATGATGACAGAGCTAATCCTTCTACTTATCAGACTGATGTATATGCCTCATATTCTACAAATGGGGGTGTAAATTGGGCTACAAGTCAAAGATTAACTAACGTAACATCAACTTATCCATGTCCTTCCTGTCCGGCAAATTATAATTGCTATATGGGAGATTATGACGGGATAACAGCAAATAAAAAAGTCGGATTTGCAGTATGGTATGATGCAAGAAATTGTAATTTTACAAATATGTGCTCTTATTTTCCGGATTATGCTGTGAAGTTAAGCCCTGCCACTGACTCATTAAGAGCCACCGGCGGAGATATAAATATTAAAATGGTTGTTCCATCTGTAAAATTATATTCTGATACTGTGCTTATTTCTGCAACTATTACACCAACTCCCGCAACAGGGACCATTACGATAACTTATCCTAATGGTCAGTCACTCGCACATTTCCCGGATTCATTAAGAATCAGGCTTCAGGCGGCGGGTGGAGTTTCTCCGGGTACTTATACGTTAAATGTTGTAACAAATGGACCTAACGGTACTCCTGTTCACGTAAGAGCAGCAACCATAATTGTTGGTAATACTGTCTCAGGTGTAATAACAACGAACGAACTTCCTGACAAATGGAATCTCTATCAAAATTATCCGAATCCGTTTAATCCGACGACGAAGATATATTATTCAATTATGAATCCAACTGATGTTAAGTTTACTATCTTTGATATTTCAGGTAGAAGAGTTACCGAATTGAATCTTGGAAAACAGGAAGTCGGTAAACATAATTTCATATTTAATGGTGATAATTTATCCTCAGGAGTGTATTTCTATAAAATAGAAGCCGGTGATTTTAAAGATACGAAATCGATGATATTAATTAAATAAAATATTTTTTCGAATAAATATTAAGTATATAAAAAAGATTCCATCCTGATTGGGATGGAATCTTTTTTTTATATTAAAAATTTTCGTTTAATGTAAAACAGGTATGTACTTCTAAGTCATAGTTTTATTCATTTCATATAAAACTATCCCGACAGACGTAGCTAAATTGAGAGATTCACACTTCGAATAAGATTTAATTCTGATACCCGAATGCACAACTGATTTTTTAAGATTTACGGAAATACCATTAGCTTCATTCCCGAAAACAAACAAATATTTTTTTTCTTTTGAAAAAATATTTTCGTTTAATAAAATGTGCGAATCGAGCTTTGTAAAAAATATTTCATATCCGGATTTTCTGTAATTTTCCAGTTCAAAAGGCAAGTTCACATCACAATAAATATTTACATTGAAAATTGCTCCCTGAGATGCCCTTATCACTTTGGAATTATATAAATCAACTGAATTTTCACTTATAATTATTTCATTAACACCGAACCAATAACAGGTTCTTAAAATTGTACCAAGGTTACCCGGGTCATTGACGTTTTCCAATGCTACAACTACTTTCGATGCAGATTCTTTTCTAATCACATTTTGCGGCTGTTCTGGCATTTTTACTATTCCGATAATTCCCTGTGAATTTACAGTTTCGGTTAATTTTCTAAAATCAACACCGCTCAACGTTTCAATCGAAAATTCTGTTATTTTTTCCAGAAATATTTTATCATCGAAATCATTTCTTAATATAATTTTTTGTAATTTATCGGAGAAGTATTCGGAATTTAAACATTCCTCTATTAAGTGCTTCCCTTCAATAATAAATAACTTCTCAGAGTCTCTGTATTTTTTTTGTTTTAGTTTACCGATATATTTTAAATCATTAATATTCATATTTCTGAATAAATTTACCCTCTGTATTCCACAAAATTTTTATCAGTTTCATAAAGCTTAATTGAATAAAGTTTTACATTTTTCTTCTTAACTTTTGGCTCTAATATTTCCCAGAATTTAACCCCCATATTTTCCGTAGTCGGAATTATTCCTTTAAAAATGTCTATATCATTTAAAAATTTATGATCGACTTTATCGAGAATCTCTTTTTCAATTATCAGTTTTAATTTTTTCAAATCCATTACATATCCGCTGTCTTTTTCCGCTGTGCCGCATAGTGTAACCTCTATATAATAATTATGCCCGTGAAAATTATTGCACTTTCCGAATAACTGTACATTCCTTTTTGAAGATAATAATTTGTTTTCAAGTATATGTGAGGACGAAAAATGCTCTTTTCTTGTTATATATATCATACTGTTTTAATTAAAATTGTCTAAATACCTTATAACTTAAAAATGAAATTTTTTAGCTTAGTTTGAACTTTTTTAGATATTACATTAAAATATGATATAAATATAAAAATTAGTATTCAAAACGAATAATAATAATTATTTAAAAATAGAATTTTTTTATCATATTTGATTAATTTGAAACTAATTATATTAAAATACGTTAATTAAAATATAAGCTCTAATTAAAAAACCAATAATGAAAAAACTCATTTGTCTCGTACTGCTAATGTGCTGTTTTAGTATTACGTTAAAAGCACAGGAAGCCATTGATTTAAATAAAGCTTTACAAATAGCAATTAGTAATAATCCGACCCTGGCAACATTCAGAAACAACATTTCCATAGAACAATATAATATTCTGAGCGCTAAAGGTAATTTGTATCCGGATCTTTTATTTTCGGGAGGTTGGACAAGAAATATTACTAATAATTCCGGAGGAATAATTTATCAGAACGGAATTCCTTACTCATATCCGGCATCAAAAAATACATCAGATAATTTTAATTTGGGATTAAATTCTCAACTTCTTTTATTTAATGGGTTCTCTAATTATCAAAGTGTTGAACTTGAAAAGCAAACAGATCTTTCTATTAGATTGAATTTTGAAAAAAGTAAAAGGGATCTTATTATAAGTATTTACTCGGCATTTTTTGACGCAGTAAAAAAGGAAAAGATTATAGGCGTTAACCGTGAAAATTTAAAAACATCCCAGGACCAGTTGAATCAGATTCAGGAATTTGTTAATGTCGGGAAAAAAACTATATCGGATGTATATAAACAGGATGTCCTCGTAGCACAAAATGAACTTGCTCTCGAACAATCAAATAATGATTTCGAAAAAGCAAAGGTTACTCTTTTATTTACAATGAATGATAACATAAACAAACAGTATACAATAGATTCTAAANNGGATTATACAATGCCGGAATTGAAAAGCATTGTTGACCAGTCATCCAATGTCGACGGGCTTGTAAAAACAGCAGTTGATTCCAGATACGATTACAAGAGTGCTATGCAGGATATAAAACTCGACCAGATAAGACTAAGTATTGCTAATAAAAATTTCTTTTATCCTACTTTGTCCGCGTTCGGAAATTATAATTATAATGGTACTGCTCTGCAAAATGTAACTGATAACAGAGCAATCTCATTCGGACTGACATTAAGTTACCCGATTTTCCAGGGATTTAGATATGACGTAATCGTTCAGATTGCAGAGGTAAATATAAAACAGAAGCAACAGGATATAGCACAACTGGAACAGCAAATAAGAAGTGATTTAAAGAAAGCAATTCTGGATTTGCAAACATCATACAAACAAGCAGAAATTCTTGAAGCAAATATTAAATCGGCAGAACAGGATGTTTTATTGTCACAGGAGAATTTCAGAATAGGTTTAGGGACTTTACTGGACGTTCAAACAGCAGTGACAAATTTAAACGGTTTATACATCAGCAGAATTACAGCTATTTATAATTTCCTTTTTGCTAAAAAACAAATCGAATATCTCTCAGGTCAATTGAACTATTAATATATAAATAAATAATTGCAAATTAAAATATTATATGGCAGACGAAAAAATTAATCCGAAACCGGTAATATCGGCGGTTAAAAAAAAGAAAAACAAAAAGAAAAAAATGCTATGGATTATATCCTTAGTATTGGTGGCAATTATAGTAATCTCAGTGATTGTTTCAGGTAAAAAAGAAAAAATAATTGAAGTTCAAACTGAAAAAATCAAAAAACAAAATATCACACAGGTCGTCACTGCAACCGGTAAAGTGCAGTCAGAAACAAAAGTAAACATAAGCGCTGAAGTCAGTGGTGAAATTATCGCCCTTCCTTTTAAAGAGGGTGATGATGTAAAAAAAGGTGAATTACTTGTGAAGATTAGACCGGACGCGTATTATCCGCAGTTGAAGCAACAAACTGCGGGAGTAAAGGTGCAGGAAAGTAATTTACAGCTTCAGGAAGTAAATTTAAAAAAGAATGAACTCGATTTGAACAGAATAAAAGAACTTCATAAAAAAGGATTGGCTTCACAAAGTGACCTCGACAATTCCCAGGCAAGTTATGATGTAATGCTTGCACAGATACAAACTGCAAAAGCCCAGATTAATCAGCAAAAAGCCGCCGTTTCTTCGGTTGAATATGACATTTCCAAGACTACGATTTATGCACCAATGTCAGGAACGGTGACTCAGCTTAATAATGAATTAGGTGAAAAAGTGCTTGGTACAAGTTTTAATATGGGTAATCAAATCATGACTGTATCTGATTTATCTAAAATGGAATGCCAGGTTGATGTTGGAGAAACCGATGTAGCTTTAATCAGTTTGGGAGATACTGCAAAAATTCAGATAGATGCATTTCCGGATAAAGTATTTATCGGTTATGTTTATGAAATTGCGAATACGGCAACTGCAAAAGGAGTCGGAACCCAGGAAGAAGTTGTCAATTTTGTAGTCAAAATAAGAATATTTAATGAAGGTCAGGATTTAAGACCGGGTATGAGTTGTACGGTCGATATTGAAGTAGATAAAAAAGATAACGTCATTTCAGTACCTATTCAATCCGTCACGACCCGCGAAGAAGATACGGTTAAATCATTTGCAGGCGGAAATGATAAAGATAAAGCTCCTGATAATTTGACTAATTCGAAAGAAACAAAATCTCTTAAGAAAATTAAACCTAAAGAAGTCGTATTTGTTATTGAAAACGGGGTAGCAAAAAAGAAAGAAGTGAAAACAGGAATTAGTAATGATACATATATTGAAATAACCGAAGGATTAAATGAAGGTGATGAAGTTGTAAAAGGAAGCTTCAAAGCAATTAATAAAGACCTTGAGGATGGTGTGAAAATAAAAATCGATAACGAAAAGAAGAAATTAAAAATGGATTAAAATTTATTAATGGACAATCTAATTGAAATAAATAAAATAACTAAAGTTTACGAAATGGGTTCAGAGAAACTTTACGCATTGCGTGGAGTTGATTTGCATATCAGAAAAAACGAATACGTGGCTATTATGGGTCCTTCAGGCTCGGGAAAATCTACTCTTATGAATATCATCGGTTGCCTGGATACACCAACATCGGGAGATTATAAATTAAACGGAAAAGATGTGCACGATATGGATGATGATGAACTTGCAAGCATCAGGAATAAAGAAATCGGCTTCGTGTTTCAGACATTTAATTTGTTGCCAAGAAGTGATGCTCTTCATAATGTGGAATTACCTCTGATTTATTCCGGTGTCGCACGGTCTGAAAGGGTCCGCAGAGCCGAAGAGTCGCTGGAGAACGTCGGACTCGGAGACAGGATGAAACATAAACCAAACGAGTTATCCGGCGGTCAAAGACAGCGTGTTGCTGTTGCAAGAGCTTTAGTCAATAAACCTTCTATTATTCTTGCAGACGAACCAACAGGAAATCTCGATACGAAAACAGGAGACGAAATAATGAATTTGCTTGAAGAGTTGAACAAAAAAGGTAATACAATTATTCTGGTAACTCATGAAGAAGATATTGCTAAAAAAGCCCACAGGGTTGTTAAAATCAGGGATGGAATGATTGAATCCGACCAGAGTAATATATCATAAAATAGACACACTTGTTACCAAACTCCTTGTGAACTTTATCCTGATGAATATCAGGATTGTTTCAGGATTGTTTCAGGATTGGTAGCGATAATTATTAAAAAAAATATATAATTTGAATTTATTCGTAGAAATAAAAGAAAGTATTATAATAGCATTCAATGCAATCACTGCTCATAAAATGCGCTCCATTCTTGCCACACTCGGAATAGTAATCGGTATAACAGCGGTTACATTAATGCAAACTGCTATAGAAGGCATAAACAGGGCATTTGAGAGCAGTATATCTTCTATAGGCGCAGATGTTTTATATGTACAGAAATTTGAATGGTTCGGAAAAGAAGATTTTGATTACTACAGGAACAGAAAGGATATTACGATGCAGAATTTCGAATTCTTAAAAAAATATTGTCAGTCCGCAGATGCAATATGTCCTTCCGCAGGCTCCATGCAAACACTGCAATTCGGAAATTTAAATCTTGAAAATGTATTTGTAATTGGTACGGATGAGGAATATCAGAAAACATTGAGCCTTAACATGGATGACGGTAGATTTTATTCACAAAAAGAATCTGAAAGCGGTTATCCTGTTTGCGTTATCGGTATGGATGTTAAAAATGCTTTTTTCCAAAATCTTGACCCGATTGGTAAAACAATAAAAGTAGGTACATTTTCTTTTAGAGTCATCGGAGTTGTTGAAAAGCAGGGGAGTATGCTTGGTTTATTTAGTCTGGATAACAGAGTAATTATTCCGATAGAAAGATTCTTTAAATTATTTGGAACAAAAAGAAGTCTTTCAATTAATGTAAAAGCACACGATGTAAAAAGCATGGATGAAACCAAGGAAGAAGTTGCCTCTATAATGAGGAAAGCAAGAAGAATACCATTGGGCGGTAAAGATGACTTTGGTGTAAACCAGCAGTCTGCTTTCAGAGATACTTATGACCAGCTTACATCGTTGATTAAAATAATTGGTCTGTTAATTACTTCACTTTCGTTAGTAGTGGGTTCGGTTGGCATTGCAAATATTATGTTCGTTTCCGTTAAAGAGAGGACAAAAGAAATTGGAATTCGAAAAGCAANNCGGTGGTGTTATCGGATTGGCAATCGCATTCCCGATTAGCCTGATTATTGATGCGTATGTTATGCCCACGGCAATGCCTTTGTGGGTGGTATTTTTAGGAATTTTTATTTCGCTGTTTTTCGGAGTCTTATCTGGGTTTTTCCCTGCGTTTAATGCAGCAAAAATGGACCCGGTCGATTCCCTGAGATATGAATAATAATTTTTTCCCCCCTCTCCTCTTAGGAGAGGNNTAACATTTAACATTTAACATTGGAAAAGTGGTTTTCGCAGAAACAATAATATTATCGGTAAATACAATCAGAAGTAACAAACTTCGTTCGATACTTACTTTAGCAGGTATTGCAATCGGAGTATTTTCCATCATTGCAATTATGACTTTGCTCGATGCTTTACAGTCAGGCATAGAAGGTGGTCTGAGCCAGCTTGGAAGCAATACTTTCCAGGTGCAAAAATTTCCCGCGATGCAGTTTGGCGGTCCGGGTGCTATNNCCCCCCTCTCCTCTTAGGAGAGGAGATGGGGGAGAGGTTAAAATTTTTATTGATTAGTAAGATTTTAATAGTTGGCAAATGTTTATAAACAAAAAAGAATTATTTGTTCTTACTTTAACATTTA
>PNBM01000252.1:22577-23413 GCA_003135995.1 Ignavibacteriota bacterium
ATTTGGCGGTCCGGGTGCTATGGCAAAATACAGAAACAGACCTGATATATCTTATGAACAGGGAATTCGCTTAATTGAAAAAGCTACTGTTTATAAATATATTTCCCTCGAAGATTATAAAAGCAGCAGAGTTTTTAAATACGGACAATATTCAACTAACCCGACTATGTCTATTGTGGGTGCACTTCCCGATTATCTTCCCTGCAATAACTACAATGTATTGTTAGGTCGATTTTTCACACAAAACGAAGTTGATATTGCTTCAAATGTCTGCGTCGTCGGAATGGAAGTAGTCAATAAACTATTTCCGAAAGAAAACCCGTTGGGTAAAAATATTATTCTCGATAAAAACGAATTCAGTATTGTAGGTGTGCTTGAATCTAAAGGAGAAATTTTCGGACAAAGTCAGGATAATCTCGCCCTTATTCCGATAACAAGAATGCAGGCAATTTACGGTAAAACCGACAGGTCAATTAACATTGCCGTGCAGGCTCCAAGCAAACAAACTTATGATGCTTGCGTTGAAAATGTAACGAGTGTAATGAGAGTTATCAGAAATGTAAAACCCGGTGAGGATAATAATTTTGAGATTTATTCGAATGAATCACTTATAAGTTCGGTTAATAGTTTTACAAAATATTTTAAATATGGTGCAGGGTTCATTTCCTTCATCGCTTTGCTCGCCGCAGGCATAGGGATTATGAATATTATGCTCGTCTCCGTAACTGAAAGAACAAAAGAAATTGGAATAAGAAAAGCCATTGGTGCAAAAAGTAAAACCATTCTCCATCAGTTTCTTATCGAAGCTATTATCTTATGCGAAATTGGAGGTGCCG
>PNBM01000265.1 GCA_003135995.1 Ignavibacteriota bacterium
TTGTCATCAGCTCCATGGTCGGCTCGGGTGTTTTCAAAAAAATCGCTCCGATGTCCGTTGAGCTTGGTTCTCCGGGTTTAATCCTTCTTTGCTGGCTGATTCCCGGAATAATCTCTTTGCTTGGTGCCGCCACTAATGCAGAAATTGCCGGAATGATTGCAGAACCGGGAGGACAATACGTTTATTTTAAAAAAATGTACGGAGATGCATTCGCATTTTTATACGGATGGTCTTGTTTTTCTGTTATACAATCGGCATCAATCGCATCAATTGCTTATGTATTCGCTGNNCCTCATCTGAGCCCGGCACTTGAACAATTCACGCTTTTCGGAATATTCAATCCACTGCAAAGTTTTGGTGTGAAAGCTTTAACAATATTTACAATAATTTTTCTGACATCAGCAAATTATCTCGGAGTGGTTTTCGGTGCTTCCATTACAAATTTCTTCACAGTATTAAAGGTAGTGGGAATTATAATTATTATATTTTTAGGTTTCGCAATCGGCGGCGGAAGTTTTGATAACGCGACGCCGTTACTTGCTAAATCCGGATTCGAATATCACACTTCTTTAGGTTTATTCGGTGCTATGTTTGCGGCAATGCTTGCTGCGTTCTGGGCTTACGACGGCTGGAACAATATCGGGTATTTAGGAGGTGAAATAAAAAATCCAAAAAAAAATATTCCACTCGCACTATACGGCGGTGTTATTCTTGTAATTGTTCTTTATGTTGCAATTAATTTTGCATTCATTTATGTGATGCCCGTGAATGAAATTATTAGTGTTGCCAAATCTGAGAACAGCATTATTGCAATCGAGGTGATGAGAAAATTTCTTGGTTACGGCGGAGCAATTTTTATTTCGATTCTGATTATGGTCTCGACTTTCGGAACGACTAACGGGACAATACTTGCATCATCAAGAATTTATTTTGCAATGGGAAGGGATAATTTGTTTTTCAAATCCGCCGGAAAGCATCACGAAAAATTCAGGACACCTCACATATCACTGCTGATACAGGGTTTTTGGGCTTCGATGCTTGTTCTTACCGGAACATTCGACCAGTTAACCGATATGTTAATTTTCGCATCGTTTATATTTTACGGCTCGGGAGCATTCGGAGTATTTGTGCTTCGCAGAAAAATGAAAGATGAAGTGCGACCTTATAAAGTATTCGGTTATCCTGTTATTCCGGGAATTTTCGTTTTATTCTGCATAGCTCTTGTAGTAGTAACAATAATTCAAAATCCGCGCGACGCCGGAATCGGTCTCGGACTTGTTCTAATCGGAATTCCATTTTATATGTTCTGGAAAAGGAAGATTAATAATAGTGTTTAATTCCTAATTGATTTTAAAAGTAGTCTTTTATAACTCAACATTTATGTTGAGGATATTTTTCAAATTTGTTTAAACTTTCGTTACCAAGCCCCAATATAATTTTTAAATGATAACATAAAGCAAAAACCTCACCCCTGCCCCCTCTCCTGAAAGGAGAGGGGGGATTTCGATTAATCACTACATCTAATCAATGAAATCAGAGTAATCAGATAAATCAGTGATATTACTTTATCAGCAGCATTTTCTTCGTGCTTGTAAAATCACCTGCTGTCAATTTATAAAAATAAACTCCGCTTGATAAAGACGAAGCATTGAAATCAACAATATAATTTCCGGCTTCCATCGTTCCGTTTTCAAGTGTTTCAACTTCATTACCGAGAATACCATATATAATTAACTTCACCATTCCTTTTTTAGGCAAGCTGAAGTTTATGCTTGTTGTCGGATTGAAAGGGTTTGGATAATTCTGTGATAATGAATATGCGTTCGGAACTTCGCTGTTTATGTTATGAATTCCGATTGAATTCTGGCATAAACGTGATGCATAAATATTAGCACCGGAACCGGAAGAAAATAGAGCAAAGCATTCGTCACCACCGCCGATTTTAGAACCTGCAATTGTTCTGGAAAATATAGTATCTGTTCCGGTAGGTGAAATCACTGTCGGGTACGGCGAATTCCACGAACCATTACTTCCGCCTGTGTAATAAGCATAGTTACCTGAAGTGCTATCCTGATTATATGCGACCTTGAAAACATTATTTGCACCTCTTGGCGCATAGATATCTATTGTGCGAGCTCTGTTAGTGCTGCCATCAATATATCCGCTTACCCAATTCGTCCCGCCATCCGTTGTAGATCTGCAATATGGGTCCCAGTCGGTTGAGGAAAATTGTCTGACATAGGTAATCATACCGTTTAAATTGGATGGACCTCCATTAAAAGCTAACTTTGCTCCATAATCTACATTTGCTTCAAGTAAAACCTGGTTTCCTGTAATACTCGCTCCATAATCATCACTCCAGGCTAAATACAGGTTGTAATTACCGGCACCGGAAGCATTATAAACTGTTATGATTCTATCATAATTAGCTGCAGTTTTGAAGTATGCAATATCTGACCAGAGGAAAGAATTTGCAGGTGCGGTAGCAGTATTCCAGTAAAATCCGCCATTTGTGCTCGGCTGGGAATAAGTTATTGTAGGAGTTGCTGCAAAAGGATTAGCCAGGTGTGCAAATTTTTGGCGGTTGAAGTGACCGCTTGTACCGTAAGCTGAATCGAATGCACACAATAGATATACATATGAAGAAGTTGTATAATATGAATTATCACTTGTTAATCTCGGATTGTAATACATATTACCCGTATTTGCAGAGCCGGGCCAGGTGAGTGTATAACCGTTAAAAACATTCGTTGTAGTATTAAATCTGAATAGAAGTGAATATGTTCTGTTCGAATTTAAATCAAGATAGCCGGCAACACCATAAATCCAGACAACGCTTCCGTCGTACATTAATTCTATATCGAGCTCATGTGCTCTGAAATCCATATTGGTATTGAAATAGTACCAGTATGCAAAAGTCCAGTTTTGTCCGCCGTTTGTGGATAAAAATATTTTACACGTATCAGCGCCTGAGCCAGAATACATATTTCCGGCGACCCAGATTGTACCGGGATTTGGAAAATTACCTGGTGAAGTTTGTGTTGCAGAAGACCACATAGCACCCGACATAACCAAGCTGGTTTGATAATCATCTGTAGGTCCATCGTTAACACCGGTTACAGCTCCGCCGCGGACATCAGGATTTTCTATAAGCGGAACCGGAGTACTACCGTTCATATTATCAAGAAGTGTTTCTATTTTTTCTTTTTCAGCGATATTGTTTGTAGTCCTAGCCTCTTCAAGTTGGTTCAAGAGGTTTTGTTTCTCAGCAGTAATCTTAGATTTCTGCGGTTGTTCTTTTGTCAGCGACTGTATATCATCGGTCGAACTTGAAGCTGAATAATAAATTTCAGTTTGTGGTGCAATTTTATTATTATTCTGAGCAAATAAACCCTGCGATAAAACAAGACTAAATGACATCAGTATAATTACGAATTTCGAACAACTTACGAACAAAATTTCTCCTTTTTTAATTTTAGAATTGAATTATAATTTTTTTTAGGAACGTCTAATGTAACTTTAGAATTTTATTAATTATATTCAATGTTAAAGAAGAATTTAATTTTTTATGATTTTGTAACAGAAAGATTATTTATCTGTAATTTTGAAGTGATTTTTTTGTTCTAATAAAACGTTTTCAATCCGTCTTTATAAGTCTTATATTTCAATTCAGGTAACAATTCTTTCCTCATTCGATTTGTATCACCGTAATATGACACCATTCCGATTTTAATAAAATCTTTTGTAAGCGGGCTTCTCGTTCCGAATATCATCGAAAAAAATTCAAACACTCTTGCCGCAAACAAAATCAATCCTACCGGCATTCTCCAGGGTTTTTTATAACCATAGTATTGCGTGATGTTATCAAGAAATTCCTGTAAGGTTTGTATTCCTTCGTCACCAATATTATATATTCCACTAATTCCTTCTTTTAAGATTGCAATCCTTGTCGATTCAAGAAAATCAATTTTAGAAATCAAATGGATACCTGTCGGCTTTTTCCATATTCCGAGAAGATAATGCCTGGCAAACCAAAGTGCTGCATCAATCATCAAAATACCTTTNNCAGCTTCAATTCCGTATTTATTTCCCGTTTCAAAAAGTAATTTTTCCTCTTCAAGCCGGGTTTGGGCATGAACAGAAACTGGTTTCCCATCAAGCTTATCCGTTGAAGGATGTTCAGGGCTTGTTTCACCTTCGACGTGGGGAAAACTGATGAGTATAATTCTTTTAATATTATGCTCAACAGCTTTCACCAGAAGGTTTTTAAAATATTGAATATTTGTAACCGGAAGAAATTTTTCGGGATTATTTTTAAAAAGCACTCCTGCAAAATGAACAATTACATCAACATTTTCCAGAGCCGAATCGAGCGTTTCTTTTTTTAATAAATCCGCTTTGAAGATTTTTACATTCTCATGATTTTTTAAATCCGGATTAACATCTTTATTATGGATTAATAAGTGAAGGAATAAATCATCAGAATAATTTGTATCCTCCTGATTGTGAGTGATTAAATATTCTGCGAGTAAACCACCAAGGTTTCCTGCCGCACCTGTTATTAATATTCTTTTCATAATGTAATGCAAAAATATATATTGTTTTAATTCTTTCCAAGTGCTAATGCATTTTTCAAAATATTAGCCATACAATATGAAACTTGATATTAAAAAAGAATTGATATATTTTTAAAAATTAATACGAATGATTTACTAAATAATATTTATAAAATAATCTTATGAAGTTAATGAAAGCAGTTCAGGTAAGTTCACCCGGCGCAGATTTTGAGTTAGTTCAAAAAGAAATTCCCGTTCCCGGTGACAACGAAATATTAATTAAAGTTGAAGCGTGCGGAATATGTCACGGAGATATTGTTGCAAAAGAAGGACATTATCCGGGAATCAAATATCCGATTGTCCCCGGGCATGAAGTTGTAGGATTAGTTGATAAAACCGGAAAGTCGATTACAAAATGGAAAGCCGGACAAAGAGTCGGTGTCGGCTGGCATGGAGGTCATTGCAATCAATGCGAGGAGTGCCGGAGAGGTGATTTCGGTGCGTGTGAAAAAGCCCTGACGACCGGCATTCATCTTGATGGTGGTTATGCAGAATATATGATTGCACGACCGGAGGCAGTTGTTAGTATTCCGGATGAATTAAGTTCCGTAGATGCCGCGCCTATTATATGTGCCGGAAGAACTACATTCGGTGCTTTAATAAATAGCGGTGCTAAGGGCGGCGACCTTGTTGCAATTCACGGGCTCGGAGGATTGGGACATTTTGCAGTACAATACTCAGTTAAGTTAGGTTATAAAACAGTTGTGCTTTCACGCGGCAAGGATAAAGAAGAACTTGCTTATAAACTGGGCGCTCACTTTTATATCGATACTGATAATGGTGATGCGGCAAAGCAGTTAATGCAATTAGGCGGAGCGCGTGTGATATTATGCACAGCTCCAAGTGGTAAAGCAATTGCAGAATTGATTCCCGGACTCGGTCGAAACGGGCAAGCAATCATAGTTACGGGCGCAGCAGATATTATGCAGATAAATCCTTTGGTTTTATTGGGAGAGCAACGTTCCGTAAAAGGATTTGTTTCGGGAAATATCAAAGATGCTCTTGATTTCACAGTGTTAACAAACATTATTCCTATGGTAGAAGTTTTTCCATTGGAACAGGCGGCATTGGCTTTTGAAAAAATGATGTCGGCAAAAGTACGATTCAGGTCAGTATTAAAAATGGATTAACGCGTTAATAAAATTAACACTCCCCCCTCTCCTTTCAGGAGAGGGGATGGGGGTGAGGTNNTCTTTAATTTAAAATTTAAAATTATGAACGAACTATTAAAACTAATGCAGGACAGACAATCTTCCAGAATGCCGTTTGATGATAAACATAAAATAGAAAAGAAGGATTTACAAAAAATACTCGAAGCGGCACGCTGGACCCCAACAGCACATAACATGCAGAATTTTGAAAT
>PNBM01000149.1:0-2984 GCA_003135995.1 Ignavibacteriota bacterium
GTTTTACTCTTTAATAAACTAGCTACTTCTATATCATTTGTTAAACTGGAAAAATTGCTGTCAACAACTATAAGCTGCGGGGCAAATTCTAATACGTCCTGAAGGACTTTTTGCTTATCCCATCGTTGAGCAACAGCATCTATCAATCTAACTTCATTGGCATTCTGCTCGAGCACACCGGNNCTCATTCATTTTTCATGAAATCCGCTATTTGTTTTACTATGTAATCTATTTCTTCTCTTTTCAGCTCGGGATACATTGGCAGCGTTAAAACCTGTTTAGATATTTTCTCGGTTTCAGGTAATTCTCCCTCTTTATGACCAAGCTGCTCGCGATAGAATTTAGTCAGATGAACAGGGTCAAAATATACTTTTGACATAATACCGTGCCGGGCAAGATGATTTTTTAGCCTGTCACGCGTGCCATCTGCGGCCTCTAATCTGATCGTATAAATCTGATATACCTGAAAATATCCATTTGAAATTGTCGGGGTTATTATGCCTGGTATTTTCGATAGGCCATTAGTATACCTTTCCGCATTTTGTCTCCTCATACGGATAATGTCATCGATTTTTTCCATCTGGGCTATTCCAAGAGCCGCAGTCATCGTTGACATTCTGAAATTGTAGCCTAAAGTCACGTATTGCATTTGCTCCGTGGAGGAGAAATAGTCAGTTGTTTCAACGCGTCCGTGATTATATATCAACCTTGCCTTTTCATACAGGTCCCGGGAGTTAGTCAAGACTACTCCTCCTTCTCCTGTAGTAACAATCTTGGGGCCGCAGAAACTAAGAATGGCGGAATCACCGAAGCTCCCTACTTTTTTATTGTTTATTGAAGCACCTATAGACTCGGCAGCATCTTCAATCAGGATCAGGTTGTGTTTCCTGGCTATGGTAGCCAAATCCTGAATATTACAGGGGGAACCTCCCACATGTACGGGCAAAATAGCCTTTGTCCTGGCTGTTATTTTTCTTTCCACATCCTCGGGGTCGAGTCCGTAAGTCTTATTTTCAATTTCCGCAAATACCGGTTTAGCACCTACAAAAAGAGGAGCGTTAGTGGTGGCTATAAAGGTGAAAGACGGCACAATTACTTCATCACCTTTACCTATACCGTGCGCTGCAAGAATCACATGTAAAGCCGAAGTGCCAGAATTAACTGCTAAAGCATACTTGACCTGGTTAAATTGTGCGACCACAGATTCGAACTCTTTGATTTCAGGTCCGATAGCCCAATACATCCCTTTACGGATTACTGCATTTACACGTTCTAGGTCCCGCTCATCCCAATATATTTTAAATAATGGTATATTTTCCATTTCTAGTTCCTTTTTATACTGTTTTTATTATTTACTTTTTTAAACTCAATATTTTGCTGTTGCAGATTATCCTAATTAAACTTGGAAAATATGGTCTGATATCCCTGCATTGCTTTCTCGAACGTAAATTCTTGCTCAACAAATTTTCGTGCCTTATTTGCGATTTGCTGTAAATCCGGATGATTTAAAGCTCTCATCACATTTCTGGCAATAACTTCAGGAGAATTATTCTCCATAATGAATCCTGTTTCCCCATCTTTGATTACGCCTGGAATGGCCCCTACCGGAGTTATCAAAACCGGAGTGCCGCAAGCCATCGCTTCTAACATGATATTTGGAAGCCCTTCCGTGTAAGACGGTACAACAAGTAATTTCAATTGGTTCAACACTGCGATAATATCCTCATCTTGAACCCAACCAGTGAATGTTACTCTATTATTTAATTGTTCTTGTTTAATATAGCTGGTTATCTCATCTTGCAATAACCCGCCTCCCCCAATAAGAAAATGAATGCCATCTTGTTCCTTTAATATTTCAGGGATCGCTTTAGAGAAATTAGTAATACCTTTTTCTTCACTAAAACGTCCGACATACCCGACAACGGAATCTCTGTCTTGTACCGGATTTTTAGATTTAAATTTATCAAAGTCTAAAAAATGTTCGTGGGCAATTGATATTTTGGTTTTATATTTTGATATTTTATATTCGGTTATAAGTGATTCAGAATAGACAACGATTTGATCGGACAGCTTTATGCTAATCCGAGATATAAATGCCGCGGGGATAGTAAATACCCCGATATCTTGAAAAACAGAGCTAGGTAAAGCTAATATGACCTTTTTTCTTAATAGTTTTAGCGCTAATATTGATGGAGTTAAAAATGACCCATCTATAAAAAATACATATATTTTTATTTTTTTTGATATTTTTATTACATCGAGTAAAATTTTGAATTGTGTATTCGAATAATTCAGTATTTTGGTTAGCAAATTAGACCCTAAATTATGGCGAACGCCAATAACATGAACATTTTCATTGTTTGAAAAAGCATTCAGTGCGGCATTTCCAGTAACCAAATATAACTCTGCGTTAGCTGCAGTCATAATTCGAACTAAATTTCGCAATGGAATGACCCCAGCCTCGCCAATTGGAAATGTAACTATACCAATTTTCTTTATGCTCATGCATCAACCTTTAAGCAGATAATTCCATTAAAATATCCCTGTATCCCTTTAGTGCCTGATCGCGAGTAAATTCCCTCTTGACCAGATTGTAGGCATTAAAGGCGACTTGCTCAAGCCTTGAATCATCTAAAACCCGGATCACATTACGAGCTATATAGTCGGGCGAATTACTCTCCATAATAAAACCACATTCCCCATCAGCTATAAAATCCGGTATCCCTCCGACCTCAGTTGCTAGCACAGGCGTCCCACATGCCATAGACTCCAGCATAATATTCGGAAGTCCTTCCGTATAAGAAGGTAATAAAAGTAACTTAAGCTCATTCAAGTAATTCGAGACTTCCTCATGTGGAACAAATTTTATGAGCTTTACTTTGTCTGTTAATTTCTCATCGTTCAAGTATCTTTCAATTTCTTGTCTTAAATGTCCATCTCCCACGATGATGAACTTAAGATCCTTTTGCCTGTTTAATATAATC
>PNBM01000149.1:3009-3997 GCA_003135995.1 Ignavibacteriota bacterium
TTATTTGCGAGCCGATACTCAATATCTTCGAATTCACGCGCTATTCCTGCCAATATTGCTCCTCGCCATCCCGGATAAGTTTGACGCAGGCTTTGAGAGCCCGATCCGGTTGTGATTATTACAACCTTCTTTCCTTTAATACGGGATAGAAATATGGGCAAAGTCAGCAATCCTGGACTTAAATAACAAATTATAATGTTTACTTTGTTACACTTTTGAATCAAGGTTAGACAAAGAGTATATTGGGCTCTTAAGAAGCGAGATATTTTGGATAGTACCGATTCATTTCGCTTATCTACTCGTATGACAGGAGCTTTGACATTGAATACTTTCACGTTATTATAAGGAAGATTGATGTATAAGTTACCGGTTAATATTAAAAGTTGTTTAACTAAAGGAGAAAGGAGATCTATCAACGGCAAGATTAGTACCTGATGTTCCTTGTCAGGGTTTCTGGCCGGAAATATCATTAAACCTAAGTTTATATCGATATATGGGTAATTACTTTGTAACACTTTTCCACCAAAATTAGCTGTTTCTCAATTAGTTTTTTCGCTTAAAATGTTGCTGGCTTTTCTGGGGAAAGCATACTTTAAACGGATTTTAAGTACCGAAATAGCAACTCCAATTCCCTGTTTTAGTACCTTAAACCTGAAAATTGATCCGTCGTTTTCATATGAACAGGAAATAGGGACCTCTTTAACGTTGAAATGCATTTTTCTGGTTTTCTCAATTATCTCAATACTTGCGCTCATTCCTTTCTCTGAGAGGTACATTTTCCCGATCACATTTTTGTTGTAAGCTCGAAAGCCACTCTGCGAATCAGTAACTTTAACTTTTGAACCGATATTCCAGAGAAAATTTATGACAATTATGCCAAATTTGCGATAACTGGGCATTTTACTTAAATTGTTTAGAAATCTTGAACCAATTACGATGTCCGCAATATCTTGTAAAATTGGATTCAATAGCCATGGTATCTCATTAG
>PNBM01000161.1:0-2136 GCA_003135995.1 Ignavibacteriota bacterium
CTGTATCAGGAACAAACCTCTTTACGGGGACATTTGGTAATGGCGTTTATCTTTCCACGAATAGTGGAACAAGCTGGACAATTATAAATCAAGGATTTAATATTATACCATCAGTCATATCACTATTAAATGCGAACAATTACATCTTTGGAGGAACTTCTAACAATTCCGTTTGGAAAAGACCTCTTTCGGATTTTAATTCATTTCAAGCTCCATCTAACCTCACTTATGATACAATTAATAACCGTCTTGTATGGACTCTAAGCCCTTCATCCAATGTTGCTAATTATTTAGTTTATAAAAAAGGAAACGATAATATATGGAAATCAGTAGCAGATAGCGGGGGAATGTTGAATTCAAATCAAAATTATTACAACATTCAAACAAGCGGATTTAATTATTATAAAGTTGCAGCAATAAGTACTATTGGTGATACAGCGAAATGCGATTCTGTANNCTGATACTATTGAATCATTTAAAGTAAAAAGAAACGGCTTCAGATTTGGGAATGAAGAATCGATTAATGGAGAACCAATTTTATGGACCCCTTCCTGGTATTCTCAATTTTATTATTCTTATCCCCCATATCCATTATCTTTCTTTTTTTATAATTCCTCGGATTATCCTGATTGGCCTTTATTTACAAATGTTTATGGAAGAAACAAATGTTACCATTATTATTTAAAGGCAGGTAATATTTTGGATTCTTCTTTTATTCGTAAAAGCGTTAAGAAATGGAGAGATATTATTTATAATCCTGTTCCCTCGAGATGGCGGGGGGCATGTTTTGGAATGGCTGCATCTTCATTATTGGCATTTTATAAAAACGCATCATTTTATAATCAATTTCCAATAATAAATAATGTTGACAATATATATGATCTTTCGCCCTCAAGCGGAATAAGTAAAATTGTAAACTGGTTACATCAAACACAATATTTTGATGGTACAGCAGGGAGATATTGTTTACCTGTTGATTCAGCAGGACAAACCCCAGTAATAGTTCTTAATAACATTGAATCCAGATTTTCTAAAACAATATCCTCAGGTAAATTAAATGAAATTTTAGCAATATATTATGAAGGAAGAGGAGGTCATGCAGTGGTCCCTTATGCAATAGAAAATATTAATGATTCAATAAAATATTTATATATTTACGATAACGAGCATCCTGGAAACGATACTGCCCATTTGACTATTAATACAATATCAAATTCTTGTATCTATAATATAAATAACTGTCAAATTAAACGTATGTTCTTAGTCGGAAGTTTGGAATCATTTCTGGGAGAACAAACATTTGAAAAAGAAATTCAAAAATCTTATTCAAACAAGAATATGTTAAACGATTCAATTTTATTTTTCAACTCGATATATAGTTCCACGTTTTATTTAAATACAAATGGGGATACAATTTCTGGATACCGTATTACAGATAGTTCATTTGTAGGGAATAAAAATTTGGGCTTCTCACCAATGACAGATGGAAGAGCGAATCCTCCGATTTACTATAAAATCCCATTTACAAATTATTTAAAAGTAATTTTAAAAGATTTTGTCTCATCGGGGAGAACATCATTTTTATCGTTTGACATTGATTCTACAACGTCTTACAAAATTGAACGAACTGATTCTATTCAATCAAATCAAAGCGACATATTCTTAATAGATAACGGTTATTTTTCATTCGTGAATACTAATCCTTCACAGAAAAAAATAAATATGTTATCTATAATCACGGAAAATCTTGGGTCAAAAAAAGAGAAGACTTTTGATATTGGTAATTTTAAAATGATGCAATATGATACTGTTTTTATCAAAAAAAATAATGATAATTTAGTCCTTAAAAGTACCGGTGCTTCCAAAATTTATACTCTAAGATTAAATTATGTCGATACTTTAGGTAATAAAACTTTTTATAATCCCAATATTTACATTGCAGAAAATTCTACACATATTATTGTTCCTATTTGGGATAGTATCAAAACTAAACCCGTAAAAATATTTGTGGATATAGGCAACAACGGGACTATTGATGATACATTGTTCATTTCGGATACAGCGACTACTAAAATCACTAATACTAACAATGAAATACCCTATAAATATGAACTGTATCAGAATTATCCGAATCCG
>PNBM01000161.1:2197-6487 GCA_003135995.1 Ignavibacteriota bacterium
AGAGATAGGAAAATGAACCAAAGGAAGCACTTAGAAATTGAAGGAAAAAGGAAAGACTTTTAAGGGGAGTTCATATATGACTTATTATATTCTTTGGAACTCTCTCCGAAAGTAAGTGAACAAATATTAGTAAGTACGAAGCAGCACTTGTTTCATGAGAATAAATTAAATGAAGGACAGATAGAAGCAACTGTAATAGGAATCGAAGAGCAGAAACGATGTTTAAGAAGTGGGTAATAAAAATTGGAGCAATAGGAAATATAAATTAATAATTTACTTTAATTTTAAGTAGCACTAAATTTTAAATTATTAATCTAAAATATATAATAAAAATAGTTACTTGAATTTAATAAATAAATTAACGAAATTCCTTTAGCGAATATTTCTATTTCCAACTCTCCATTCGTTGATCATTATTAGATTTACACATAATTAGTTATTGTAAAGAAATACAATTTTATTCTAAGTAATATCTATTGTTATAGAAATAGCTATCTCGTAATTATTTTAGATTTTTTTAATAATAATTTGTAAAACTAATGTCCTTTCTACATGACGAAATTTTATTATTTTTTTAACTATCTCCAAATATCTGATGTGCGAATTAAATTAAGCTATAATATTTTTGTTAATGTATACACTTTTCAATTTCATTAATAATTTATTTATCAATATGAAAATACTAATTACATTATTATTTATTTCAATACTTATTTCGTCTTGTGGTAAAAAAGAAGCACAATTATCATCGGACGATTTGAAAAAGAAAGAATTGGAATTAAAAGAAAAAACGCTTGATAGCATAGATAAAGCAAGATATTTAAAGGATTCCGTTGATAAACTTAGTAATTATAAATGGGAAGGTGATTATAGTTACACAGTTAAAGAAGATAAAAATCATGAATGGCATTTTGATTTAAGAATAAGCAAAGAGCAAAATGGCTACTCAGCAATCTTTGATGTTTTTGGTTTCCAGACAACCTTACCAATGAAAGGCAATGTGGTAATAGAAGGTAACAGGGCTAAAATAATATTTGATAAGTTTTATGAAGCGGCAATGAAAAGTGACATGAAAAAAGGTGATTTGCTTGTTGAACTTGAGAATACTGGTGCGGATATTTTGACTTACTGGCATAAAGCTATGATATTGGAAACAGAGAAAAGTGGGGTAGTTGCTCTTAAAAAAGTAAAAGGAGAAAGTTTTTCCTTTATGAACAAAGAAATTGTATTTGGCACAAATCTCGAAAATTTCCTCAGCTTATATACGGAATTTAAAGTGAATAACGAATTGAAGAAAGGTATCGAATCAGGAGCGTCGTATACGTCAAAGCAAAAAGGGTGTGAGATAACTTATAATGTATATTTTGATAATTCAGGGTTAAAAAGGTTTGAGATGAAATCAAATTGTGCTAGTTTTTCGGATGAACAATACATAAAAAGTATTTTAAAACAATTTAAACATATACCTGTAAAAGTTGCCGATGAGGAAGAAGTGGGAGATATTATGGAAACTTATAAAAAAGGAAAATTGACTGCATCTGAATTTATCGGAGGATTTTATCAACTAACTATAGAACGTTCAAAATAATCAAATAATAAAATGAAATATTTAATATTACTATTTATTTTTTTCATAAATTTAAATTGCTTTTCCCAGGACTATCCTTCTTCTATAAAAATAAGCAATGGAAAATATAACTTGGTATTTTCCGAATTGCAAAATAACGCTATTAATGATTTTCTTAAATCTAATAGTAATTTGACATTATTGCTTGATGACGATTATACAAATTTAGATGAAGATATAGAAAGTTATATGAATTCCGGTTTAATGCAATATCGTTACGCAGCTTGGGGTGATTTTAATAAAGATTCGTTTCAGGATTTTATGCTCGTGTTTGTTTTTTCAGATAAATCTCAAAATCCATATCATCCTAAAGGTTATATCTATAACCTTGTTATTTTCGAAGGAAATTCAAATGGTTTGTTTAATCCAATTATTGTACACTTACAAAAAAATGGAATAATTGATGGTATTACATATAACAAAGTCGAAAATCAAATATTTTTTAGCAATTTTGGGGTTGCTGATGGTTTAATAGAATTAGCCGGAAATAAATATAAAGTGACTGAAATGCTTGGAGATTAATGAGAAATAATTAATATCATATTAATATATAAATTGTATTGATTTTAATATTATTATTATTTTCTATGAATGGTTGCTAAATAAACAGATACAAACGAACTTAATTAAAAAAAGCTAAAATAAAAAGTAAAAGAATTGCAACTTCAAGAGAATGAGTTGTTTGACAAGAATGAATCTGAGTTAAAGGAAAAAGAGATTCAGTTTGAGCAAAAATCTCAAAGTAATTAATCAAATATATATAATATTTCCTTTTCTTATTATAGTTCTTAAAAGTTGGAACTCGATAATATGTTTATATATCTGATTTGAGTGGTGTTAGTATTAATATTTATATATGAAAATGAAGATAAAAATACAATAGGTTCAGTTAAATTTNNCAGATTATGGGAACAATATGACTGGCAATTGGTATAGATATTCGGATAATTGTGCCTTCACTTGGAATCTTGAAAAATAAGAAGATGAATTGCAATAATATTATATAATTTAACTATTCAAATAATATTAAACTAATTTATTTATTTTAATTTAAAAATTTAATAAACTAAACGGAGAAATATTGAAATATTTTATTTTTACCATAATATTGATTTCATTTTATGGATGTAATGATGTTGTAGATTGGAAACGAGAAAGTACCGAGTTTACTTCACAAAATAATTACACAACACAATTACTTCCGGGTATTAAATTTACCAGAAATATATATTGCTGGACAAATTCTGGAAGTGCAAATGGGAATTTCTGCGAGTATCCTGATATGGGATGGTTAAATCTATCAAATAATAATTTTACATCGCATGGTTGTGATGAAGTAATTCCCATGTCGTTCGAATTTACAGCGCCTATTGTGGAAGGATCCTTTTCTTCTCGTATACGAGATTTGAATAATTATTGGGATGATATTAAACTTACGATATTTGTTACATCTACTCCTACAGAGAATGTGACTACTAATAATATTTCTCTAAATCCAGGTGATTCGATAGTATTTAATGATAGTTTAATATACAATGGTATTAATACTAATTCTTGGAATAATGGTTGTATTTCTAATCCATATTTCCCATCAAATACTGAAAAAATTGAATGTGAAATATATCCAAATATAAAATGGGTCAGTATTGAACCTGCATCTTTTACATTGACACAGAATGACTTTCAGAATATTAGAATAACATTTCATTATTTCGACCCTGGATTTTATAATATTTATGTGGTCAAAAAGTATGAGTGGAAAACAACCCCGGATTATATTTTATTTAATGTAACTATGAATTAAAAATTAAATTTATTAAAAAATGAAAACAATTTACTTATTAATAGTAATCCTATTTTATCAAAACTTATATTCTCAAGCTGATTTTAAAATAAAAATAGATACGTGTTTGTGGGGAAATACGAATTCATCTAAATCAACATTAAAAATTTATGTTACTATCAATCCTGTCGGTGAACCTTTTGAGTGGTATGGTAATTTATCAGGCTTCTATTTAGATAATGGCAATAATAAAATCTATCCTGAAAATGTTTATAAAATACTCAAGGATGATTTAACAAATATTACATCTGCCCTTTTAGTTTATTCTATTGAGAAACCGATTTCAAAATTATATTTGAATCGCACAGAGCTATCTGATAATCAAAAAATTGAAATTCCTGTAAAATATTATATTGCAGATGATAATAAAAATGCTAAAGTTAGTAAAAGTCAAATTACAGAAAACAATAGTAATACGAATACCAACAAAAATTTTTACGAATCGGCTATGGATAAAGGAAGTTATTCTATAAAATTTCTTTTTAGTATAAATGATGCAGGCGCAAAAACTGTCAATTCATTAGGGTTTAATATTGGACTATATCCAAAGTTATTTGCTTTTGGTAAAAGTAGGGATATTTCGATTTATGCAGGCTGGTCTGTAAGTGCATTATATATGTTATCAAAAGGAAGCAACCTTTCCCAAATGAATTCTTTTTACAATATTAACAACAATGAATATTTGCTTTCAGGTCCGGATTCTTTGAATCAAGGTTTTATATTTGTAGGGGGAGGATTAATGTTAGGATATAAGATTAAGAATATTATTCCAATTGTTAAAATAAATGCCGGTTCATACAAAATTTATTTTCATGACTTC
>PNBM01000161.1:6510-32757 GCA_003135995.1 Ignavibacteriota bacterium
ATGAAAAAAATAATATTATTAATTTTAATAATTATAGTAAATAATGCTTATTCACAATATGATATTAATCTATCAAAATATTTTAAAATTGAGGGAATTAAGCAACTAGTGGAAAAAAAATATATTATTGACGATTCAACCGCCTCGCTGGTATCAACTCAAATTTATGAATTTAATGATAAAGGACTGCTGATTAATGTTATTTTACCAGTGGATGAGAGTTTTAATAAAATAACTTTTACATACGATGAGAAAGGTAATAAAAACACAGAAAAATATTATAAGAATGATTTTTTGTCATACTACTCTTTATTTGAATACAGCAATAACAAACTGATCAGTATTCAGGACAAAGGTCGATTTGACAATTTGCTATCAACTAAATTTTTAAAATACAATTCGAAAAATAAATTAATACAAATTAAAGATGAAGATAATAATTATGTTACAGATTATTTATTCGTTGGAGATAATTGTAGTAAAATTAAGATGTCTTATCCGTCACACACGGTAAAGGTTATTTCCTTAAATTATGATATAAATCATAATATTACTGAAGAAACATGCTCTCTTAATTCTTTAGATGACAAAAATAAAGATAATTATCAAAATTACAAAAAAAGTTATAAATATGACGAAAGAAATAAACTCATTGAAATAAAGTGGGTAAATAGTGGAATTAATTTTGAAGATTACAAATACTTTTACAAAAATGATAATTTAGTAAAATGGGAAAGGACAAATGAATATGGGAAATTAAATTTTAGGGTTGTATATGAGATCATTAAAAATTCTCCTTCAGCAGATAATAATTCTCTCGAACAAAAACTTTTCGATGCACAAAAAGCATTTAATGAAGGAAAATATTTATTAGTTCTCGAATTATTAAGAGATTTTCCTATCGATAATGCTTTGTATTTTGATGCAGTTACTTTAATGAATAAGGCATTAGAATATATTTCCTCAAACAGTGTTCAAAATTTCGTAACGGTATCAGGTAGAATTACTTGTAGTTGCAAAAAACCAATTTATGGTTATGTAATCTTCGAAGATATGAATACAAAATTATATGTTGGAAGATGTAGAATAACTTCTGATGGTTATTATTGCACTGTTCTGCCTTCCGGTAAACTTTACAGTTATTATATCGATTCGAAAGATTTTTATCCATTGTCAAGATCAATAGATTTTACTTCTCAAAACCAATCTCAAAATTATAAGGATAATTTTACTTTAACTTCTTATGAAGAAATGAAAGAACAACAATTATCGGTTAGAATAAATAATATATTCTTTGATTTTAACGAATCAATACTAAAACCCGAATCTTATCTTGAATTAGATAGGTTATATAAATATTTAAATGATAATCCCGAAATAAATGTAGAAATTTCTGGACATACTGACAATGTTGGTACGGAAGAATATAATATAACTTTATCTTATGCGAGAGCAAATGCAGTTAAAGAATATTTGGTTTCAAAAGGAATAAATTTAAATAGAATAGTATCAAAGGGTTACGGTAAATCAAAACCTGTTGCTACAAATGAAACTGATGAAGGAAGACAGTTAAACAGAAGAGTAGAATTTAAGATATTAAAATAATAATATTATGAAAACATTGAAAACGATTTTACTGCTAATCGCAATCTTGATGATTATACCTATATATGGTAAATCAAATATAGGAAACAAAAGAGAATTATATACAAATAATGTGACTGGTAATGAAAGCAAGACTATACTCACGTTTAATGCGATTACATTATTTAATAAAGAGGTGCAATTTGGTATGAGTTCTAATGAATTTATAGAACGATTTGATGAATTTAAACTTGACTCTAAAGAAGGTAACGAAATAAGTTACAAATATGAGACAAATTATTCCAATTCATTTGATAATTATTGGATTACGGTTAAATTTACAGATAACAAACTTGTATTTCTAGAACTAAGTGGCTGGCAGACAGAAGAATATATGAAAATAATAAAAGCTACAATAAAGCAATTGAAATTTGACAAAACCATTATTGAAAAAGATGAAGAGGTTGGAGATACGAAAACAGATTATTACCATAAAGACGATTTGAAAGCAGAATGTTTTAGCTTTGAGACAACAGTTTTAAAAATATATTTAAATAGATAATATAATTTAACGATTATGAAAAAGATTATAATTTTAATGTTTTTAGTATTCATCAGTATTAAATGTAATGCTAAATAGGTGCAAATTAAGAAAAACAGCTCCCTAACAAAAATTTATGCAAGCGATAATCTTGTTTTCATGTCTTGGTAGGTCAAATGATCAATCACAATACGGTATGCATGATATATTCATAACTGAGGACAATGGTGATAGTTTTACAGCTACGACGTTACCTGATTTTTCTCAATATGATATATTTTTTATTGGAGACGATGTATATGCAAAAGCATCGGTTTCGGGTTATTACAAATATATGAAAAGTGGAATGAATTGGGAGCCCTTAAATAATGTATCTTATATGACACCAAAAGGAAAAACTCTAAATATTTCTGACGAATTCACCGATAATGAATATCCTGAAATCATAGAATTTAATAATATTATTTCTGTGGCAACATTTAATAATGTAGTTTTCTATTCCAATAATAATGGAAAAACATTTAGTAATTCAAACCTTAATGAACCAGATTTTAAGTTTTTTACTAATGGAAACAACATATATGCTTACTCCTCAAGCGGGTTGTATATTTCAACAACTGATGGAAAGACATGGAATAAAAAAAGTATTAATATTAATTGTAATGAACCTTGTAACTTTGGTGATATTATATCACATAGCGGTAATATAATAGTTAGCATTGGTTGTAAAGTTTATTTATCAAAAGATGACTACAAGAATTGGACAGATTTCAGCGATGGGCTTAAGAATCTTCTTGATGGTAATATATGGGGTTCTCTAGCTGTAAATAATAAATACATTTTTTATTCATATGACGGTGGTGTTTATAGAAGGATTATTAAATGAATTTTGTTGAAAAAATTTAATTTAGAAACAATATAATGGAAACATTTAATTTATATTTTTATGAACTTAAATCCAAAATAATATGAAATCATATTTAGTCCTTTTAATGTTTTTCTTTGGAAGTCAAATATATTCTCAGGACATAATAAAGGTTGGTAATTATGTTTTCCAAATTGGAGAGACTTCCGAAAGTTTCTTAATTAAATATCCCGAATTTCAAAAAGCTAATAGCATAGACAGCCAACTTCCAAATGATGTTATACAATATGAATATGAGATTACTGAGAACGAAACATATATTTCTGTTCGATTCTTCAGAAATAATTTATATTACGTTTCAATAAATGATCCATTCTGGTCTAATATTTTTACTGATTTCGACCCGCTTAATTTCGGTTTCATAAAAACCGGTGAAGAAATTGAGCCTTCGGATAACCAGTTTAAAGCTAATTATATAAATGAATTTTTTAAAAAGGGTGATATTACAATAAAATTCGCAGGAGCCCGTAGAGGTTTTCTTGAAATTGAAAAAACCATTAATAATTAAATATAACGATTATGAAAAATATTATTTCATTTTTTATAGTATTAATCACATCGTTCGTTCATCAAACGATATATTCACAGGTTATTTCATAACCGATGAGAGGTATCCGCTCTAATAGAATAATTTCAAAAGGATATGGTAAATCAAAACCTGTTGCAACAAATGAACTGATGAAGGAAGACAATTTAACAGAAGAGTTGAATTTAAAATAATCAAGAAATAGCTTTTAATAACTTTAAATATATTTTACAAAATGATTACAAAAGTTTTGTACATTATTCTTTCTTCCATATTATTATTTGGTTTTTATTGCAAACAAATTGGAAAATCAGAAACTAATAACAATGAACAATCAGATCAAAATAAAACTGTTATGCTAAATATTCCTATTAGTAAAGATAATCCTGTCAAAGCTTCCTCAACCTTAGAAACAAAAACTTTTAATGGAAATAGACAGGTAAATTATTTCGCAGCAAATATACTCGACTTCAAAGAAAACACTGCTTGGGTCGATGGTTCCAAAACCGGTGGAATTGGTGAGTGGGTTGCTATATATATGGGTGAAGGTGGTAGCATAAAAGACATTAGTGAATTGGAAGTTTACATTTCATCCTTCTATCGCAATAATAACGGAAATGAAAATCTCGAAACAGATATGGATTATTTAAGACCAACTAAATTTAATTTGGAGTTATATGTTGACACTAACTTAGTAGCTTCATTAAATGACGAAGAAAAAAAGGATGATTCATATGAAATAAATAAACCACTACACTTAAAATCAAACATTAATAATTTACAGTCCGGCATTATTTGGCTTAAAATTATAATAGTTAAAACAAAAATAACTTGGGAAGACTATGAGGGTTCGAAAAGAAACAACCATGCTTGTATTGGAAATGTTATGTTTAATTTTAAAAACGACAATCCTCATAGTATAAAAGAAACTATATCTGAATTTGCAAAAGGATTAAAAGAAAAAAATAAAACAATACTCGCTGAGTTTACAAATAAACCATATAATGTTGTCGTAGACGATTTTACAAACGAATTTGTCCCTGAAGAAGGCCCCAGATGTGATACATCAACATTAAGAATACATTCTGAAAACATCGCATTTGTTTTTGCGGCTGAAGGAGGTGATTGTTGTGAATTAGCAAAATTCGAATTCAAAAATGGTAAATGGTATTTCACAGAAACACTTTATTTCCCAATGTAATAATTATATAATTTAAACTTAAAGAAAAACATAATGAAACATAAAAACAAAGTTTTGTTTAAAATATTAATTGTCGTAATAATTTTCTCTTTTAATAACAACAAATCTTTCTCACAAGTCACTGATATAGAAGGAAATATATATAAAACCGTATTAATTGATAATCAAGAATGGATAGCAGAAAACCTTAACGTTGAACATTATTGTAATGGCGATATAATTCCACAGATACAAGACGAAAATCAGTGGAAATTATTAACAACGGGTGCTTGGTGTTATCAAGAAAATAATCCAGAGAATGGGAAATCATTCGGTAAACTTTATAATTGGTACGCAGTTAATGATCCTCGTGGATTAGCGCCAAAAGGATGGCATATTCCAAGCGATGCAGATTATACAAAACTGACAAGCTATTTAGGCGGAGAAGAAGTAGCTGGAGGTAAACTAAAAGCTACAACATTATGGGAAAGTCCAAACACTGGAGCATCAAACGAAAGCGGCTTTACGGCGTTTCCCGGAGGCATCCGCGACGACGATGGGCTTTAGACGGCATTGGCGAGCTCGGATACTTCTGGTCATCGTCGGAGAGCAGGAGCGACGGCGCGTGGACCCGCAATCTGAGATTCAACTATTCAGATGTGTTCCGCACCAGCTTCTATAAGAGGGGTGGGTTCTCTGTGCGTTGCGTGAAAGATTAATTAATTTATTTGAATATTTGATGATTTCTAAATATACCTATTATTAAAAATAAATAATAAAAAAATGAAAAAAAACAATTTGTTACTTTTATTTGCTATATTTTTATTCTCTGTTTCTCTTTATGGTTGTGGATTATCAAAGAACCGGGCTAAGGAGATTGTTGAAGAGGTTGATAAAGGCTTTTATGATTATCAAACACCGGCTTTTACTATTGAAATAAAAAAAATGATTCCCCCGGGAGGTAATTACTCGCTATATATTGCCGGTTCTCAATCTGAGCAATTGGAGATTGAATTTGTAAATTGGTTATACGAAAAGAAATATGTTACAAGTAAAAATGTAACGTATAATACGTATAGAACAGGTGGAACAAGAATTGATTTTGATGGTCAATTTACTCCAAACGGGTTAGAATATTTTAATAGGGATCCAAATATATCTCCTCTAGAAACTTATGGTGGCATACCGCTTGGGTATAAATTTAAATTCTCTAAAATAGTTGATTATGAAATTCGGGATATTACGATAATAGATAAGAGTGCTGAAATTAAATATACCCGAAAATATGAATGGGTAGATTCAGATTATACAAGGGATTTAAAAAATGGGATATTAAAAAATACACCCTTTCCTTCAAGAATTAGCACAACAAGGGCGATAAAGTCAGATAATAAAGGCTGGATTAAGAGCTAAAAAATTTTAATGGAATGTCATTCAAAAAATAGTATTTACAATTCGAACATTTTATGAAAACAAATATTAGAAAAATGCGAACAAAACTGTTTCTCGTATTATTAATTTTTATTATATCTACTCTTTCTCATTCGCAAAATATTGATAGTGGACTTATAGCCTACTATCCTTTTAATGGAAATGCAAATGACGAAAGCGGTAATAAAAATAATGGGAAAATAGTAAATGCAACAATAACAACTGATAGAAATGAAATCGAAAATTCAGCATTTAATTTTAATGGGGAGAATAGTTATATTGAAATTCCTTCTTCAAAGATTCTTAATTCTACAACTAAAAGTTTATCTATCAGTGCTTGGGTTTACGTCAGAGAATGGTATAATAATATTTGGGCACCCTTAATATGTAAATCAAACAATTCGTCATTTGGAATGTACGCTTTCCAATTATTAAACTTATCAACTTCCAGGAAATTTGATGATTATGTAAAACAATTTGAAGTTCTTTTTAATAATAATTATTTATCAGTCAATTACAATTTCGAATTAAACAAATGGTATCTTATTACATTTACTTGGGATGGTTCAAAATGTATTTATTATGTTAATGGTATCCAAATTGCTAAAAAAGTAAGTACAGATAATATTATTAGTGATAATAATCCATTAATATTTGGCAAGGACGCTCCTTCAGCAGTAGAGTATTTGAATGGAAAATTAGATGAAATTAGAATTTATAATAGAAGTTTAAACTTCAATGAAGTTCAAATATTATACAATTCGAATAATTCATCAAAAATTGACTCATTCTCACAACTTCCGGATTTAATACCTTATCGAAGTGGAGACAAATGGGGTTTTTGTAATAAAGAAAAGAAAATAATTATTCCTGTAGTTTATGATGAAGTATCAAAATTTGAAGAAGGATTATCTTCTGTTAAATTAAATGGAAAATATGGCTCAATTAATAAAGATGGTCAGGAAGTTATTCCATTCAAATATGAAGTTCTAAGTTGGTTTACTGATGGTATTGCACTCATAAGATTAAATGGAAGGATTGGATATATTAATAAAGATGATAAAAATATTAGCCATTACGACTATGAAGCTGGAAATATTTTTAGTGAAGGGCTATGCTCCATAAGACTAAATGGAAAGTGGGGATTTATCAATAAAGAAGGTCAGGAAATTATTCCATTAAAATATGACTACGCTCATTTATTCAGTGAAGGGCTTTCAAGAGTTTTGTTAAATAGAAAGAATGGATTTGTTGACAAAGAAGGTAAAGAAATTATTAAAATTAAATATGATGAAGCAAAAAATTTCGAAGAAGGTCTTGCAGCGGTACAATTAAACGGAAAGTGGGGATTTATCAATAAAGATGATAAAATAATTATTCCAATTATATACGAAAATGCAAGTGGCTTCAGTGAAGGTCTTGCTTCAGTTAGAAAAAACGGTAACTTTGGATATATTAATAAAGAAAATAAACAAATAATCCTTTCAAAATATGAAAGTTCGGGTTCTTTCCGAGAAGGGTTAGCTCAAGTAAAATTAAAAGATAAATGGGGATTTATTGATAAAAACGGTAAAGAAGTGATACAAATTATCTATAATAATGAAAGATATTTTAGCGAAGGTCTTGCGACAGTACAATTAAATGGAATGTGGGGTTTTATTAATAAAGAAGGTAAAGAAATTATTCCAATAAAGTATGACAATGCATATTTTTTCAACGAAGGAATTGCGCTAGTTGAACTAAACGGTAAACAGTTTTATATTGATAAGAACGGAACAGAATATTGGGATGACCATATTAACGGAAACACAATTCAAACACTTCAAGATGCACAAAAAGCGTTTTCTGAAGGAAAATATTTGTTAGTACTGGAATTATTAAAAGATTTCCCTGTAGATGATCCTTTATATTCTGATGCCGTTTCTCTAATGAATAAGGCATTAGCATATTTATCCTCAAACACTAATCAGAACTTTGTAACGGTTTCCGGAAGTATTAATTGCGGTTGTAGTAAAGCAATTAGTGGATATGTTGTTTTTGAAGATATAAATACAAAATTAAATGTAGGTAAATGCAGAATAACTTCGGATGGTTACTATTGCATAGTTCTACCATCCGGGAAAATTTATAGTTATTATATTGATTCAAAAGATTTTTATCCAATATCACGAGTAATTGATTTTACATCTTCAAAGCAACTGCCTAATTTCAAAGATAATATTACAATAGTTTCTTACGAAGAAATGAAAGAGCAGCAATTATCAGTAAGAATAAATAATATTTTCTTTGATTTTAATGAAGCAATATTAAAACCCGAATCTTGTCTTGAATTAGATAGGTTATATAAATATTTAAATGATAATCCCGAAATAAATGTAGAGATTTCAGGACATACCGATAATAAAGGATCTGACGACTATAACATCACTCTTTCTAATTCAAGAGCAAACTCGGTAAAAGAATATCTTGTATCAATGGGTATTAATTCAAATAGAATAGTATCAAAAGGTTATGGTAAATCAAAACCTGTTGCNNGGAAGACAATTTAACAGAAGAGTAGAGTTTACAATATTGAAGAAATAGATTTAATAAAATTAATTTATTTATTAAACACAAATAAAATACAAATATGAAATATTTTTGCATTATTTTATTATTGCTAATATTAATTAATGTGAGTCATGCTCAAGAAATTAAAGTAATGGGTTATGAAAGACAAACAACAATTAATTGTATTGAAGATTGGTTAGAGATAGATCCAATTGAATACGAAGGTGCTTTTTCATTTTTTCATTCGGGACAACNNTCGGGACAACATACATACAGTTTTACGTTTCGTAATGGTATTTGTAATATTGAAGAGTTTTTTGAAAGTCAGACAGCAAATGAACATTCGACATTATCGAACATTACTATTATCAAAAATAAGATATCTGCACTTGATTCATCTGGTAAGGAGTTTAATGCAAGATTTGTCAAACTGAAATGTGAAATAGATTCTGATATTCTCAGTGGATTTTTGGGTCTACTCGTAAATGAAGAACTGCTTTATGTCATGCAAGGGGATTGACAAAGGCTGGGATATATATTTTCTGTTTAGTATGTAATTCTAATAATTTTCAAAACAAACTAAATGACGATGAAAACCATATTCTTATTTATTTCTATAATTCTATTTTCATTAAACAATGTCCATTCCCAAGATCGAATNNTCGAAATGTTTTATTCAAAATATCCATTATTTCAAGGAGATGAATATATTGATGAAGAATTTCCGGATGATGTTGGACAATATTATTATAAGTACACAGAAGATGGTGTCTATATAATTGTAAAGTTTTATAAAGAATCTTTATATAGTGCCTACATTAGCGATGAATTATGGTCAGGTTTTTTAGGTGATTTTAATCCCATAAGTTTTGGATTTAAAAACGTTGGAGAAAAATTAGATTTTATCAACAATCAATATCCAAATGTTAAAACCGAATTGTTTGAAAAAGGAGATATTAAACTAAATTATTGTAGTGGTCATTTTGGTTTTTTGTTGATTGAAAAAAAAATAAAACTATAAAAATTAAAATATAAAATAAAATGATAAACAAATATTTAATGATAACGTTATTAATATTATGTCCTTCAACATTTATTACAGCTCAAACACTCGAATTGTATGGAAAAAAAGCTACTTTTGGAACAAGTTTCAGTGAACAGAAAAACAACTTTTGGCAAGAAGGAGGTCAACTCGAAAGTGAGTATTCGTACATTGAGATTTACGAAGGTGATAATGTAAATGGCTGCTTCTATAAAAATCATTTAATCACTCTTTACGTTAGTACTTATAACAAAAATGTTTGTGATGAAATCGAGAGTCTATTGATAAATATAAAACCATATAATCAATATACTGAAAATAAAGAAGGCGAAATTCAAATTGAGATATATCAGACAAGTGATTTTTTCATTAGTAAGGAAAATAAAATTACGAATATAGACTACACAATTGTGCCTATTAAAATGTTAGAAAATATTAGAACTGTACACCCAGATTACCTAAAAAAATATTTTTAAGTAAAAACAAAATAAGGATTTATTGGATTTTAAAAAATAGTAATGATTTATGAGGTATTAAAAGGAAAGAAAATTATCAAAATAATAAATCTAGAATTAAAATATTAATCGTTTAAAGCATAACAATAACATAATTATTTATTATTATAAATTATTAATTTCATATGAAAAAACTATTATCTTATTTTATTATTAGCATTATTTTTTTATTATTATCCCACCCCGTTTTTTCTCAAGAGTGTAAAGTATTAAAAGGTCATAAGGGAAATGTTCTTTCACTATCTTATTCTTTTAATTGTGATTATTTAATTAGTGGTGGCTCAAATAATGATTTAATNNTACTGAAAATTATTCTATATTGAAAAGAATTGAAATAAAGGGCACCGATATTAAAAAAATATTATTTCTAGGTAAAACAAATAGATTTGCTGTGGTTTCAAATAATGGCCAAGACAAAGCATATAATGCATTATCTGTAATAGATATAACGAACGGCAAAAAAATTTATGAATATGAATATCCCATTTATGGCCCTTATTTTTCAGTAAGTCAAGATGGTGATTTAATAGCCTTATGTAAACTTACAGGTAATTTTAATTATTATGTGAAAAGCAATTCGACGGAAGGTTATGAAGAATACAAATTAAATAAATATAATACGGAAACAGGAAATTTAGATGAAATATTTATAAAGTCAAATAATTGGTCTTACGATATGCGGAATAAAACTAATGGTAAAGATTATGGTGGTAATTATGAAAGTTTTGAGCCCATAACTTTTTCACCAGATAAAAATTATTATGCCATAGCAAATATTCATAAAAAACAAGGTGTTTTAGGAATCTATGAAATCTGTTTTTTTAAAACAACTGATAACAGTTTCATAAAATCTATCGAAACTGAATATCTAAGTTCTTTCGAATTCTCACCAGACGGTAATTATATATTTGGAATTATTTCTAAAGAGTTATCTGATAATATTAATGAGATTCCTGTTTATTCTTTTGAAACCGGAAAAAGAATAAAAATCTTAAAAGGTCACGAAAAACAAGTTTATCAGATATGTGTATATCCAAATTCCAAGTATTTAGCTAGTGCAAGCAAAGATGAAACTATAAGAATTTGGGATATTGAAAGTGGGAAAACAATCAAGGTCTTAAAAGGACATACAAATGATGTGAATTGCGTTGCCTTTTCAAAAAACGGAAAATATTTAGTATCAGGAAGTGATGATGGAACTATAAGACTTTTGGATGTATCAAATCTAAATGAAGATTTTAATTCTTATATAAAGGAATACGAGCTCAATATCGGACTTGAAAATAATATTAATAAAGAAAAAGAAGCAGAGATTAAATTGCTTGACGAAAAGTTTAAAGCAAAGGGTGAATTCGAAACAACTGAAGCCTACAATACAAGGATTTCAGAGGCAAACATTGGAAAAAAAGCAATTGAAGAAAAATATTTACAAAAATTAAAAGAATTAAAACAGCAAAAGGAATCTGAAATTACAGGATTTATAAATCAGGTACAAGATGAAAAACAAAAGAAAATTGAAGAATCAATAAAAGACACAGTTTTGCATATAGATAAAATTGGAAATTATGATGCTGATAAAGAGACATTCCCTATTACAATAGCATTTAAAACTGCTGATGTAAATGTTCCGTTTGCAGATGCTGTTGAATTTAAGAAAAATTATACAAAAGCATTAGTCAGAGCTAAGAAAAAATTTAATTACAATCTTACAGGATGGGAATATTATGATATTGTTGTTATAAATCCGAACAATAATGCAGAATATATTTTCAAATAACTTAAAATCAATTTATTGTTTTCTAATTAACAAAAAAACTAATTTATGAAATGTAAAATATTAATAATAATCTTTCTTTGCACAATATTATTTACTTTAGGATGCAATAAAACTGAAAATCAAAACTCAGCAGATGACTTAAAAAAGAAAGAACTGGAACTAAAGGAAAAAGAACTTCAGCTAAAGGAAAAAGAGCTAGAACAGCAAAAACTAGTGGTTAATAAAACAGACAGCGTTGTAAATATTGAAATTAAACCCCTTGTTATATCAGCTTTTTTTATTTCTGATAATAAGCAGGAATCAATGAACCTTGTTGACAATAAAGACTTCAATTTATTTAATGTCATAATAGGGGAGGGATCATATAAAAATAAAAATTTGCCCGCAGGCAACTCTGTTCGTATAAAAGTTGAAAATTTCAGCAATGTTGAAGCAAATTATGAGATATCCGTTAAAGAGGAAACAGAAATGAGCGGAAAATCAAAATTCAAAATAAGAAAAAAAATTGCGGATAAGATTAATGCGAATGAAAATAAAAGCAAAACAATTGAATTTGTTATAAATGATATTGGATGCATGCCATTGATTATATCTGCTGTCGCTTTTTCAGGCAACATACGCAAAGAAACTGTAAAAAAAATAGACTTCTTCTGTGGTGAATAAAACAGTAAACCGATGAAATGAAATTTTCATAAATAAATGGAAAATATACATTAAAATTAAACTTCAATTAATGAAAACAAAATTAATAGTTTTAATTATCTTTATTGCTCTTTTTACTATTTCTTGCAATAAAACAGACAAACAAAACGACTCTGACAATTTAAAGAAAAAAGAACTCGAACTTAAAGAAAAAGAACTTCAGCTTAAAGAAAAAGAAATGCTCGATAAAAAAGAAACCGAGCTAAAAGAAAAAGAGAAACAAATTGAACAAAAATCGCAGGTTAACGAAAAGAAAAAATATGATATTTCGGGACCGTATTGGGGTTCAATTAAAGATGGTACTCGCTGGTACGTTTATATATCTAATTTTAACGGAGATAACTTTAATGGATTTGATATAGTCTACTGGAAATCAACTCCCGATGGATTCAAAACAAAATTTAATGGAACTTATGACTCACAATCCGGACAAGTAATAATTTATGAAGATAAGAATGCGAAGGGTTCGGGAAAATTTATTGGGACAGTTTCTGATAATGGAAATAAAATGAACGGGGATTGGTACAGGTATACGGATAATGGTTCCTTTACATGGAATCTTGAAAAATCTAATGAAGAAATGCAATAATATAAAAAATTTAAAACGGGTAAATATTCAATTAACTTTAAAATGCATTAAGATTATTTATAAAATAATTTATTATAAAATCTTTTAAATTAATATTATGAAAAAAATTATATATTTGTTCACATTTATAACAATATTATTATCAAATATATTGATTGCACAAACTGTGAAAGAAGAATGGGCAATTGGAAATAATGCTGAGGGAATCAGCCTTGCAAATTCAATTATTTTAAATAGTAAGGGTGATGTAATAGTATGTGGTTCAGAATATAATTCTAGTTCAAGTTTCGATTATTTAATAATTAAATACAATAATTTAGGGATTGAACAATGGAGAACCACTTATAACGGTCCTGCAAATGATACGGATAGAGCAACAAAAATGGTAATTGATTTAAGTGATAACATTTATGTAACTGGATTTAGCAAAGGGGAAAAATCAGAATATGATTTTGCTACTTTAAAAATAAATGATAACGGAAAAATTGAATGGGAACAAAGATTTGACAATAATTATAATACTGATTATGTATCTGATTTAATGATAGATATGAAAGGAAATGTTTATATAACTGGATGTTCATATGATGAAAAAAACATAGAATGTATAACTATTAAATATAACAATCTTGGAATTAATCAATGGGTAGTTAAATATCCAGGGGCATATCCACAAAAAATGAAAATTGATAATAAGAATAATATTTATATTACTGGACATAATGCTGAAAAAATGGAAACAATGATTCAAAATTTCTTCACTATTAAATACGATGATAAAGGTAATAAATTGTGGATGAATACTTATAATGAGACTGGAAATGGTTACAACAGAGCAGATGGGATAGATGTGGATGACTTTGGTAACGTTTTTGTAAGGGGTTGGAATCAGACCTATGCATATATTACTTTAAAATATGATAAAAATGGCAAACAGCAATGGGCGCAATTTTATAAAAAAAAGGATGGTTCAACAGGTATTTTAGCGAACAATAATATTTTGGTTGATAAGAATGGAAATGTTTATATATTAGGAAACGAAGAAATTGAAAATAAAAACACGTTTATTTTAATAAAATATAATAATAATGGTATTGAGCAATGGTTAAAAAAGTTTGATACGGGTAAAAAATGTTATGCATGTTGTTTAAATATTGATAGTGACAATAATATTTACATAACAGGTGATGGTTTTTTAACTGTAAAATATGATACTTTCGGAAATGAAATTACTAACTTTTCTCATGATGATACTGACCACAATTTAATAAGAGCTCGTTCGGTTGTTTTAGACAAACAAAATAATTTATACATTACAGGTTGTATTTTTATTAATAAGACAAAAATGGATTTCCTTACAATTAAATTTTCTCAGTTCTCAATAAATAATAAAGAATCACAAATTTTTACAGACGCTCAAAAAGCATTTAATGAAGGAAAATATATTTTGGTTCTGGAATTATTAAAAGATTTTCCTTTAGATAATGTTTTATATTTTGATGCCGTTTCTCTTATGAATGAAGCATTAGTATATATAACCTCTAATAATTATCAGAATTTTGTAACTGTTTCAGGAAGTATTAGTTGCGGTTGCAGTAAAAATATAAGCGGATATATTGTTTTTGAGGATATGAATACTAGATTGCCTGTTGGAAGATGCGGTATAACCTCAAATGGTTATTATTGTATTGTTCTTCCTTCAGGAAAAATTTACAGCTATTATATTGATTCAAAGGATTTTTATCCGATATCAAGAGTAGTTGATTTTACTTCGTTAAAACAAAATCTAAATCATAAAGATAATATTACAATAGTATCTTATGAAGAAATGAAGAATCAACAACTTTCGATTAGAATAAACAATATATTCTTTGATTTTAACAAATCAGAACTTCAGCCAGAATCATATCCTGAATTAGATAGGTTATACAAATTTTTAAATGATAATTCTGATATTAATGTTGAAATTTCTGGGCATACAGATAATATTGGTGCAGATGAATATAACATTACTCTTTCAAATGCCCGGGCAAATTCTGTAAAAGAATATCTTGTATCTAAAGGAATTAATTCAAGTAGAATTATTTCTAAAGGATATGGTAAGTCAAATCCGGTTGCTACGAACGATACTGATGAAGGTAGACAGCTAAACAGAAGAGTAGAATTTAAAATATTAAAATAAATTTAATTATGAAAACATTATTTACCTTTATTATAATATTAATCACTCTATTCATTTCTCAAACGATATATTCACAAGAGTATTTCATAGCAGATGAGGGTATGTATTTTAATTCAACCAATTTTAAAACAAATGTTCAAGAAAATCTTACTAATTACCAAGGCTGCTATATTGCCGGTTCCGAGAGTTATGAATCAAGTTATTCTTTCATTATGTCTGTTCAAGGAGATGAGTTGGAGATTGTTTTCATTTATGGTGGTTCCGAGGACGGAGGAGAAAATTGGGGTTATGACTCAACAATTCATAAAGGAATTAAAGTTAACGAAGGAAAATTTACAATTAATGATATTCCTGATAATTTCGGAAATAGAAATTTCAGGTTCGTAAAAGCCACTTATAGTCACGATGGTAAAAATGTTAAAGCTGATGGGTTAGTGATGGAAGACTATATGTTGTATGCATACAAGAAACAGTAATATTGAAAATACAATGCGAAATAAAAATCAAAGTGAAAATGTTCAATTCCAATGAATATGCAAGACAGTTATTATTTTATAATTCAAAAGGGTAATTAATTGAATACAAATTTTATACTCCGGGTACTTCTACGGTTAGTTTTGGCAAATACTATTATAATTCTAATGGTTTATTGGAAAAAGAAGAATCTTCTTATGATTTCCAAAATGGCGGAAGGGTTTTTGGATTAAGATACGAATATGAATTTTATTAAAAAATTTATTTAGCTAATTATTAAATACTTAATTTATGAAAACAACACTTTTATTATTAACAATTTTATTGACAATTCCATTATTCGGTCAATCAAATAAAGATTTAGAAAGCAAATGGAATATATATTCATATAATACAATTGAAAGTGAATTCGTAAGTAAAACCACCGATAATTCAATTAAATTATTCAATAAAGAGATAATATTTGGAATGAGTTCTGATGAATTTATTTCGATATTTAATGAATTCAAATTTGATTCTAAAGATGGAACCGACTTGAGTTACAAGTACGAAACAAATTATTCCAATTCGTTCGATAATTATTGGATTACAGCTAAATTTAAAAATAATAAACTAATTTGTCTTGAACTGAATGGTTGGCAAACGGTAGAATACATGAGATTAATCGATGCAACATTAAAGCAATTTCAATTTGATAAAACTGTAACTGAGAAAGACGAGGATGTTGGAACTATAAGTTCTGATTATTATCATAAAGACGATTTAAAAGCAGAATATTTTAATTTTGAAACTGCTGTTTTAAAAATTTGCTTAAATAAATAATTTTATAATAAATACTGCAATAAATTATTGCAATATCATTTTATATATGAATTTTAAATTAAAAAAACTTTAATAATATGATTAAATTAAATTTAATATTCATCGCAATAACGTGTTTTGCATTACAAGGTTATTCGCAATCGAAGATAGAGCTTGATAAAGAACGCACTTTATACAAAAGTAATAAAGTAAAAACGGAAATAATTGTTAACAGTGATGGTAGTAAAAATATTACAAAATATGATAAAGGTGGGAAACCGATAGAAATAAAAGGATATTATAATAATGTTGAATCTAGTATTGTTAATTATAAGTATGATAATAATGGAAATATGATAGAAGAGTCGTATTATGGTTATGAAAGTGGTGATGGTGTTACAACGTCTTTCTTTTATGATAAATCTGGAAATATAATAAAGAAAAAATCCGTTGGAAGTGATGGGGGTGAAGAATTTTACAAATATGATAATCTGGGGAATTTAATTCAAATTCAATACGGTCGAGATGAACCAACATCAGACCCACCATACTATATTGAATATGACAATGTATATGAAAACGGTAAATTAATTTCAAAAGAAAATCTATGTAATCAACAGACTGAGGATATTATTCAAACCAAATATATTTATTCGGGGGATAATGTATTCCAAATTGAAGAATTAGAAAAAAATTGCAGAACAAATTCTGTTAAATTTTATTCAAAGAAATCAATAGAATATTTTGAAAATGGATTGATTAAAGAAACAACTTTCGAAAGTAGCTATACTGAGGAGGGTATATTGAAAGGAGTTTACAGCTATGAATTTTATTAAAATTAAATATAGAAAAGTATGAAATATAAATATTTAGCAATAATGTTTTTTCTGTTATTGCCTTTTTCTTTTTCGGTAGGGCAGACACTCGAATTATTTGGAAAGAAAGTTTCTTTTGGGAAAAGTTTGAGTGAGCAGAAAAATGGTTTTTGGGAAAAAGATGGTCAGATTGAGAGCATATATTCATATATTGAAATATATGAGGGCGAGAATGTAACCGGATGGTTTTATAAAAATAAATTAGTAACAATTGACGTCAATACATGGAGCAAAAATGTATGCGATGAAATAGAAAATTTATTGTCACATATTGAGCCTTATAAGCAATTTTCTGAATCAAACGATGGCGTTGTTAACTTTGAATTTTACAAAACAAATGAATATTATATTAATCGGGCAAGTAGTAGCAAAAGTGTAGATTATACTATTATTCCTATTCAATTGTTAGAAGATATTCGCATTAAACATCCTGAATATCTTAGTAAATTATTCTAAATATGTTTGATGTACTCAAGTTTAAATGCGAAAACTGAAAAATTATAAATATGCGATTTCTAATATGCTGTAAATAGATTTTATATACGGAGAGAATAAAAGTATATGAAATACCTACTAATAATATTTATCATTTATGTGACAACACTAATTTCTTGTAAGGACGAAGAAAAGAAACATGAGGTTGAAACAATTCCAAAACCTGTGGTAGTAGATACAGTAAAACAAATAGATGACTATGAAATTATTATCGGCTCTTTTCTGGGAGATAGCAAAAGATGTTTTTACGGTGATGATCCTCCTTCTTCATTAAATCTCATCTGGAAATGCTGGCTTGGAGGAGCTCCTTCTCATATGCCTTATAANNCATAATATGAGATATGGCGCGGGATGGACAGGTCAACCACTTTTATTCAGAGAAAAAGATAATATTTATTTATTGCAAGGCTCTTATGATTATAATCTCAGAAAAATAGATGCTTTAACCGGTGAAGTTGTTTGGAAATATTTATTCGACGATGCAGTGAAAGGAACAGGTACATTATTTTACAATAAAAAAAGCTTGAGTAAAGAGAATAAACTTGTTATTCTACAGGGCAGCAGGCAGTCCGCAAAATCAGAATATAATTACAGAGGAATTTCTGCCATAAACGGAGAAGAACTTTTCAGAACGAAAGTTGTACGCACACGCAGTAACAGCCGTGATGTTGACGGTTCTGCGTTAATAGTAGGAGATACGGCTTACATAGGGCTTGAAAACGGGATTTTCAAAGTGTTTAATCCTAATGATGATTATGCATCAGTAAACGGTAAATTTTATGAACCAGAATTATTTAATGAATTAAATTTATTTACTACAAAAGATATTTCGAGAATAGGCGGGAATATTATTACGGAATCGTCACCATCTCTTTTTAATCACAAAGTTTACATTACTGCTGGTTCAGGTTATGTTTACGGGTATAATATTGAAAGCGGAGAAATAGACTGGGAATATTTTATAGGTGCTGACTTAAACGGTTCACCGGTTGTTACGGATGATAGTTGTTTACTTATACCTGTTGAGAAACAATACATTGCAGGTAATGGTGGCTTACTTAAGCTTAATCCAAACAAATCACCTGAAATTGCACTTGTCTGGTACTATCCTGTTGGAAATTTTCATTTACTTTCATGGGATGGCGGCGTAATTGGAAGTGCTTGCGTGAACGATAAATATAAATTAAAGGAAACAAAACCACTCTCGGCATTTATTGGAATAGATGGATATTTATACGTTATTGACTATAAATCTATTGATGGAACGGCAAAGAGTTTTGACGGGAAAACTATAGTGGATAAACCAGAATTAATTTTCAAATATAAAGTAGGATCGTCTATTTCTTCACCAATAATGTTTAAAGACAAACTTATAGCCTGCGGGTATGGTGGGATGTATTTGTTTGAGTTTGATAAAGATTATAATTTCACCTTACTTGAGAAAAAGGGTTATTATTTTGAGGCTACACCAATAGTATATAATGGGAAAATATATGTTGCATCGAAAGACGGTTGGTTGTATTGCTTTGGGGATTAGAAATGAGTATTAGAGATTATTCACCATCCGCCGCGGCGGACACACAGAAATCACAGAGAAGGGAAAAGATATCCACGATTACTTTTAGAAACATAAAGGAATGACAAATGGTTGAAGAATATTATTATCACTAAATTTGACTTATTACACAAATTAAAGAAAGAGATTTTTAGGGTTAAAGATAAGATATTTCGGTTAAGACAATACGTGTTCGAAGGGTCAAATGGAAAACAAAATTTTAATATCAGTTATAAATTTAAAATTTTTTATAAACTATTTAGAAAAATTTAACATATGAAACTTACAAAACTTTACCACTTAGTTTTTGCTTTTATATTGTTCTTTCAAGCAACTATAGCGAGTGCCCAACAGTTAGAAAATTTGGGGCGGAATGTTAATTCTGACATAAGTGAATTAGGACCTATTATATCCCCGGATGGTAATACGTTATATTTCGTAAAAAGCAAACAAGTAGGCAGTAATTTTTTTCAAGAAGCATGGTACTCAATTATTGATAATAGTGGAAATTGGTTACCCGCAAATAAAATGAACGAGCCTTTCGGAAATCTCGAAGTAAATAATGTATTGTCAATTACTCCGGATGGAAATAATCTTTTAATATATCAAGGAAATAACGATATTAATGATAATAAAAATGGTCTTTATTTTTCCAATAAAACATTTAACGGATGGAGTGCGCCTGAAAGACTAAATATTATTAATTATAAAAATTATTTAACTAACTCCGTATATACGGGAGCATTTTTATCGAACAGCGGTAAAACATTAATAATGTATTTTTGTAAAAGTAAAAATAGTTATTTTCAATCTTTGTATATTAGTTTCTTAAATAAAAATGGTACGTGGAGTGAACCACGGTTATTACCATATCCAATTAATGTAAATGAAGGTGAATATGGTAATTCAACTCCATTTATTGCATCAGATGATGTTACATTATATTTTTCAAGCGATAGAAAAGGTGGATATGGAAATAATGATATATATATGTCAAGAAGGTTAGATGATTCCTGGTTAAAATGGTCGCAGCCTGAAAACTTAGGTAAGAGTATAAATACAAGCGGTTGGGATGCTTATTATTCAATTTCGGCAAAAGGAGATTATGCATACCTTGTTTCTTCATCAAACGGTTATGGCAATGAAGATATCTTCAGAATAAAACTACCCGAAAAGGTAAAACCAAATCCTGTGGTTCTTATTTCAGGAAAAGTGCTGAACCCCAAAAATAATCAGCCGTTAGAAGCTGCAATAACTTATTATACTTTACCGGAGGGAATTGAGGCAGGAATAGCAAGAACAAATCCTTCTGATGGTTCTTATAAAATTGTTTTGCCATATGGAAAACAATATTCCTTTATTGCTACTGTTGACGGCTATTATTCAATATCCAACTATCTTGATTTAACAACAATAAGCGAATACAAGGAAATGGATTTTAATGTTGAAATGAAGCCGATTGAGATTGGAGAAACAGTCAGGCTAAATAATATATTTTTTGATTTCAATAAGTCTGTTCTCAGGCCAGAATCGTTTCAGGAATTAGACAGAGTTGTTAAACTGATGAAGGATAATCCTACTATTGAAATTGAAATAGCCGGTCATACGGATAATGTAGGAGCAGATGAATATAATTTAAACCTTTCACTTGAAAGAGCAAATTCTGTAGTAGCTTTCATAGTATCTAAAGGAATATCACAAAACAGAATAATTGCAAAAGGATACGGAGAATCAAAGCCAATTGCTTCAAATGATTCAGAAGAAGGTAAACAATTAAACAGAAGAGTAGAATTTACGATATTGAAAAAATAACATCAATCAACCTACAAGTTAGAATATGTAAATCAAAACAGGTAGATGGTGTAAAGATAAACATCTAAAATTAAAATATTATTGAAGCAAAAGAAACTTCTAAGCCAAAGAAGCGAATACATATATTTCTTAGCTGTCTGGATAAAACGGTTAAGAAGATATTATGACTGGTATTTTGATAGAAAAAATTATGCATACAGTTTCAGTAATGAGAAGTTGCCATTTCATGTAAAGAAACATCAATCTGTCTTACTGAAGAAACTTGGTGATAGTGATATGCAATTACAAATTAATAAAGTATCTAATTTGAAAATTGCGGTTAAGAATATTGATGGTATTTTAATAAGGCCAGGGGAAACATTTTCATTCTGTAAACTTGTCGGATTGCAGACGAAAAGAAAGGGCTATTTAGATGGTATGGAGTTATCATTTGGCGAAGTGAAATCAGGAATAGGAGGTGGGGTTTGCCAGATATCGAACATGATTAATTGGTTAGTAATTCATAGTCCTTTAACGGTTACTGAAATTTATCCTCATTCTTATGATCCTTTTCCTGACGATGAGCGTGTATTACCTTTTGGAAGCGGGGCAACAGTATTCTATAATTATCATGACTATCAATTTACAAACAACACAGACCATACTTTCCAAATCAATCTATGGTTGACAGAGAAATATTTAGAAGGTGAAATTCGGATTGACACAGATCTGGATTATGAATACAATGTGATGGAAAAAGAGCATCAGTTTGTAAAAGTAAATGGAGCTTTCTACAGAAAAAACGAGATATGGAGAGAAAAGATATTAAAATCTAATAGCGGGAAGATTGTTAGCACCGAATTAATAACAAAAAACTTTGCAAGGGTGACTTATACACCTGAATCGTTTATTGAGGAGACTGCAGAAAACAAGTAAATTAAATTGTTTTTTTAAACTAATATATTAGATTATAATGAAAAAGACAAAAACCGTTTTGAGGATAATATTCTTTATGGTTCTTTTCTCAAATGCTTTGGGACAAGAAAAGTTAGATGCAAAGGGACCGATTCAAGGAGGATTTCTTCATGATAACACTACTAGATTAATTATTATTAAGTATAGCCAAGCGAAAGGGTATGGAGATAGCTTCTCTTTTAAGTTGCAGAATCAAAATAAGGCAATAATTGAATTATATTCCTTTGCCGGCAAGTGGATTTGTAATTATATCGTAAATCATGGAAGTATTTTCTTCACGTTTTTACTACCTAACGGGATTTATTTTATTAAAGTGAGAGAACAAATTAAATCACTTTATTTGATACCGGGCAGTGAATTCAAAGTTGCACTATACTGAATTGTTTATGATGCATTTAAGCAGAACGATGTATCTACAAAATGAATACGAAAAAGAACTATATCTGACACCAGGGGATAAGTTTGAAAGTTTTTTGTTCTAAATTATTTACTTAAGTTGACCATTATAATGCAAAAACCGTCAACCGCTGAGGATTTTCAATTAAAACGGTTAGAAAATTAAAATTATTTTCACTCATGACTAAAATCGTGGACTGGATTTTAAGAAATTTTCAATGATTCATTACAAACGATCAACTTAAATTATTTATTATGGTTTCGTATAATTAAATTTTATAATTAAAAAAGAAAACAGATAATGAATAAAACTAAAATAATACTTTTATTAGCGTTTGTGATTCCAATGCTCTTTTCGTTTCAGTGTAACGAATCAAAGAACAAGGAAACAAAAAGTGAAAATATTACAGCATCCAAACAAAAGAAAGACTCAACTAAAACAACATTAACGGGTTTACAAAAACTTCTTAAAGCATATCCAAATTTTCTTGATAAAGCTGATGGCAACAAATTATACTGGAAAGACGGAGCAACAATGATTTATGACGATGGTAAGGAAAAAACACACGAAGAGAAACTTGAAAATGCGGATATCGAAGATATGATTTCACAGGAATATGTAATGGGAGCAAAATGGAGTGAACCTCCTGCAAAAAACTTTGAACCGGGAAGAATAAGATATGAACCATTCTTTGAGAAAATGTACGGTAACTCACAGTCTGCTGTTACAAGTAATCTCACAACGATCAACTGGTTCGGAACAAGTGTACAAGTCAGTACAATAAATGAAGTTGATAAGAAATTCAAAGCAGTGATGGAAGATCTTGAGAAGCTCCTTGAGAAGTATCACAAGTATTTTAAAAAGACAGCGGGTACATTTAACTACAGAAAAATTTTCGGTACAGATCGTTATAATGCCCATGCTTTTGGAATAGCGATTGATATTAATACGGAATATTCTGATTACTGGCAGTGGGATAAATCGATGAAGTATAAAAACAGAATTCCTTTTGAAGTTGCAGAGGTTTTCGAAAAGCATGGATTTATCTGGGGCGCAAAGTGGTATCATTATGATACTATGCATTCTGAGTATAGACCGGAATTATTATTTAATTAATATTTTGGATATTATAACTGGAGCCCTTTCGCCATAGATGACAAAAACAACAAGGCTTGAAAATTAAAATTGAATTGACTCTTTTGTTATACAAGACTTTTTAAAATATTTAGAGGTATTTTATTTTCCTGTTGGAGAGCAACGTACGGTGAGTTTGTAAGGAATTATTTGGGGAAGTACAAGAGAAAATAATTTTATAAGGCAATTCTTTTAAATATTTTGTGTTTTTAAATAGCTTTGTTGAATTGAAATTACAGAATTATTAATTAGTTAAAAATAAGGAAAATTATCCGATTTTAATTTAATGTTAGAGTTATAAAATTGTTTTTAAAATTTAAGCAATATTTCTTCTATGAATCATATAAAATTCATTTTTATTGCAATAATTTTATTATTTTATTGTAATTTACATTCTCAAAAAATCAGAGAATCGATCCAAACATCTTATGGAGTTATAAAAATTATAACGTATTCTCCATATTCTTCTGATTTAATTGTGTTTAATGGTTCAGAAATATTTAAAGATGAAGAAATATTTTCTTTATATATTAAAAATATATTTAATAATGAAGAAAATGATGTAATTATTCTTATTGAAGAGGCTGCCGGGTCCGCTGCCTTTTTCAGGGTAATATCATTAAAATCAGAGATAGATTATTGGATCTCTGAAAGGTTTGGTACCAGAAATGATCTAATAGAAGTAGAATTTAATAATAGTGAACTGAAAATGAAAATTCCATATATATATGATTTTGATAGAGAGCGTATGATATACTATGTGTATATTTATAAAGACAGAAAAATAATTGATAAAGAATTATTATCCTTTTAATTTTACTTTTTCAGAACATATCAGACCAAAAAGGGTGATTTTAAAAAAAAGTATAATTTGTTATAAGTCAATATTAAATGCTAGGAGTTTTTACTTCAAGCTTTTATTAATTAAAAATCGAATAAGAAAATTGAAAATATTTACTTGATTTTATAAATTGAATCGCTCAATTTCGAGATAACTAAATAAGGGTAAATTACAATGGAAGTCAAAATAGAGATGGAAAGCTTATCATCGTTATTGATTTACAGGAGCCAACTCCCAGTGCATCCGGTAAAACTCTAGTGATAGCAACTACACACGGAAACGTGCCAACAGAATGTGTAATCGATGGCAAGAAAGTTGTAATTGGTTTGAATGCTTACATAAAGAAATAAAATTTGCATGTGAGTTATACCAAAAAAGATTTCTGATTTAAATTCTCCGCGTATGTTTTTTAATTATCAAATTAATTTGATTTTCTATGTAGTCAATTCTTTTTAACTTATATTGTTCATTTGCTTCTTCATTTAATCTCTTAGAATTTTCTTCTATAAATTTTTTCAGGCTAATCATTGGAATTTTTATTCGATTACCGATTACAATTACTTTAATCATCCCTTCGTTAATCAATTTCTTTACTACCTCATGTCTTATTTTAAGTAATTTTCTTGCTTCGTTGATAGATAACAATTTAAGGTCATCGATGTTATTTGAATTTTCAAATGAATTCAATTAAAATCCTTTCTTTTTATGATAGTAAAAATACTATTCTGTTTTCTGAGATAAACATTTTGACTCCTTTTTTAATTAATATTTTCATAAATTAATATAAGTTTTTTGAAAAATATTATAACAATCATTGACGGTTTTTGTGCTTTTTTTGTGCTAATTTTGTGCAAAAGCAGAAACACTGAGGTCAATTTAGACCGTTTTTTGAGGTTTTTAAAAGGCAGGGATTTTTCAAAAAACCTGAAAAGATGACTAAAAAGTTTGATTTTTGAATGTTATATTAAGTTTTTATAAGATTCGGGATGTAGCGTAGCCCGGTAGCGCGCTTCGTTCGGGANNGGTCGCCAGTTCGAATCTGGCCATCCCGACAAATTAAATTATTAAGGATGTATTACACCTATGTATTACAATCTTTAAGCTCGGAAAAATATTATATTGGTCATACCGAAAATCTTGAGAGACGTTTATACGAACACAATTCCAATCAAAGTAAATCTACAAAATACAAAGGACCCTGGAAATTAGTTTTCAAAAAAGAATTTTTATCAAGAAGCGATGCTGTAAAGTTCGAATTGAAATTAAAAAACACTAAAAACAAAAATTATTTGATAAAAATCATTTCCGAAATGACAACATAGCGCGTCCCGACGTGTCGGGAAGGTCGCCAGTTCGAATCTGGCC
>PNBM01000086.1 GCA_003135995.1 Ignavibacteriota bacterium
AATGTTAAATGTTAAATTAAAAGAGCAAGATAAAAAAATGTTGAATGCTAAATGTTGAATAAAAAATTACATGAGCAAGATAAAAGAATGTTAAATGTTAAATTAAAAGAGCTTAGAGCAAATTAAAAAGAATTTAAGATGACTATAATAAATCAATTTAAGTCGAAAAAAGTTGACAGGAAAAATTTTTTGGTTTATACAGGCGTAACTCTGTTTGGATTAATTGCTTTGTTTAGATTTCCATTTAAATTGCTGAGGAAAAGTAATCCGCCAGAAGAGGGGGTGGAGAAAATTGATGGAGAGGTGAAGATAAGTATCAATCCGAAAGCAGTTCCCAGAAAAATGTAGCCGCAGGCTTTAGACTGCGAAAAAGATAGCGAAATAGTGAAGTGTGAAATAGTGAAAAAGCGTTTTACCACAGAGGCACAGAGAAAACTGAGAAGAGTATTTAATAAAGTTAAGAGCAAAGCGACGTAGTCGCGAAATCTTGGTAGAAAGATATTCGTGTTATTTTATAGCGACGTAGTTGCGACATCTTGTAAGGTAATAGCAATACCCTGTTAGAATTTAAAACACAAAGGAGATTTATTGGAAGAAGATAAAGACATAAATTACTGGAGAGGGTTTGAGGAATTATATAAGGACCCGGCATTTGAAAAAGCAAAGGAAGATGAATTTTCTGAAGATGCTTCGAAGCTTCCCATTTTAAACGGCATTTCAAGAAGAAAATTTCTCGCTTTATTCGCCGCATCTGCCGCATTTGCCGCGGCGGGTTGCTCTGACTACAGGGACAAGGGCGCCATAGTACCTTACAATAAAAAGCCCGAAGAAATCACACCCGGCGTTCCGAATTTTTATGCTTCAACCTGCACTGCCTGTCAAAATGCCTGCGGAATTTTAATCAAAACCCGTGAAGGCAGACCCATTAAAATCGATGGAAACCCCGACCATCCCGTAAATAAAGGAAAAATCTGCGCTAAAGGTCAGGCAAACATTTTAAATCTCTATGACCCGAACAGGTTAAAAGAACCAGTACTTGTAAATAAAAGCGGATATACTTCAGCAATATCCTGGCAGGACGCTGATGATAAAATTATTTCGAGTCTGAAATCTATTAATGGGAAAGAAATTGCAATCATTACTCATTCAGTTCTTTCTCCTTCGCAAAAAAAATTATTCGACGAGTTCACTGCAAAATATCCGACTGCGAAAATTTATTCATATGAATTAACGAATGACCTGAATTTTAAAAATGCTTTTAAGAAATCCTATAACACAGATTTTTCACCTGTTGTAAAATTAGAAGAGGCGAAAATTATTTTATCGCTTGAATCGGATTTTCTGGGTAACGAAGGTAATTACATAGAATCCGCAAGACTTTTCACTCAGAACCGCGACGTAATGACGAAAAAAGATTTTAATCGTCTTTATATGGTTGAAGGTGCGTTTAGTTTAACAGGCATAAATGCCGACTACAGGCTGAGACTGAGAACGGATGCAATTGAAGAGTTCACGATGTGTCTTTTGAATGAATTTATTGTAAAGAAAAAATTATCATCTTATTCAGGCAATACTGCTGTTACAAATTTCCTGAAAGATTTTTCCTTGGATGATTTTATAAAGAAAAATAATTTATCAGAAAAAGTAGTTAAAACACTTGTTGAAGATTTAAAAGATAATCAGGGAAGTTCATATATCACAGCGGGTTCGAAACTTCCCGAATCCACACACCTCGCAGTGAATTTACTAAATGAAATTTTAGGAAACACAAAATTATATTCTAAGGAAAGCATAAAGCAGAATGTAATTCCGCTAAGTACTAAAAATGATATAGAAAATTTAATTTCAAAAATGCAATCGGGCGGAGTCGGAATAGTAATTCATTTCGATTGCAATCCTGTTTATCATTATTCTAAAGATTTTAATTATCCGGATGCTTTAAATAAAGTCGAACTTGTGGTATCGATGAGCGAAGAATTAAATGAAACATCTTATGCAGGTAATTATGCTCTGCCGGTAAATCATAATTTTGAAAGCTGGGGAGATTTTAAAACGCGCTCGGGAATTTATAGTTTGCAGCAGCCTGTTATTTCGCCGATATACAATACGAGACAGAAGGAAGCAGTACTTTTAAATTGGATGAACGGAACTAAAGATTCTTATGTTGAAAATATTTATTTAAATTATATAAAAGCGAATTGGGAAAAAAATATTTACCCGACGCTTAATCAGAACGTTGATTTTAAATATTTCTGGAACCTTGCATTGCACGATGGTGTGGTAAAATTCAATGAAAAGATTTCTGATTTCGGAAATTATAAAATAGAAGCTTTTCTCGGAATAGCTTCCGTTTTAAAACAAAGCAACGATTTCGTGATTTACCTGCGTGATAATTATTTCCTCGGTGACGGAAAATTTTCTAACAACGGCTGGCTTCAGGAACTGCCCGACCCTGTTGCAAAAACAGTCTGGGATAATTACGCTTCCGTTTCTCCNNAGAGTCTGGGCGTTGATTCAAATGATAATGTTGAAATTTCTGCAGGCGGAAAAACTTTAACTCTTCCTGTATTCGTCCAGCCCGGAATGGCTGACGGCGAGGCTGCGATTTATCTCGGCTACGGAAGAACTAAAGCGGGAGTAGTCGGAAACAATGCGGGATTTAATGCGAACACCTTGATTTCTAAAAATTCAAAAGTTTCGGATTGGATTTATACCGACGGAAAAATAAGCAAGGCTACGGGAAAATATAAAATACAAACAACTCAGGAACATTATCCAATCGATAACGACAGGTATAACGATATACAATTAAGGAGAGATATTATACAGGAAGGAACTTTTGAAGAATTTAAAAAGAACCCGAAATTTTTAAAAGAGGAGAAGCCCGAACCGAATTTGTTTAATATGTATTATGAGCCGAATTACACAGGTGTGAAGTGGGGAATGTCTATCGACCTGAATAAATGTATCGGTTGTCACGCATGCGTTGCCGGATGTAATGTGGAAAATAATATTCCTGTTGTCGGAAAAGACCAGGTTGATAAGAACAGGGAAATGCAATGGATTAGAATAGACAGGTATTATTCCGGAAACGAAAATGACCCGAAAGCAAATTTCCAGCCGATGCTTTGTCAGCATTGTGACAACGCGCCCTGCGAAAATGTTTGTCCGGTTGCGGCTACGAATCACAGTCCGGACGGCTTGAATCAGATGACTTATAACAGATGCGTTGGGACAAGATATTGTTCGAACAACTGTCCGTATAAAGTAAGACGATTTAATTATTTTAATTTCAGAGACCATTTTGGCGATGCTTATTATCTGCAGCAGCCTATGAGTTTATCATATAATCCCGAAGTAACAGTGCGCTCGCGGGGCGTCATGGAAAAATGCACATTCTGCATTCAAAGAATTATGGATGAAAGACAAAAAGCTATTCAGGAAAAAAGAGAGATAGACGGTGATAACGTGAAGACAGCCTGCCAGGAAGCGTGTCCGGCTGATGCAATCAAATTCGGAAATTTAAATAAAAAAGATTCTGAAATTCTGAAATACGCGAATCATGATTTGGGTTACCGCGTACTCGAGGAAATAAATGTAAGACCAAACATAACATACATTGCTAAACTAAGAAACATAAAACCGGAGAAAGAATAGTGACGACGATTGATTTTACACATGAGATTCCTGTAATAGAAGGCAAACCTGCCGCCTCATCGATTGACGAAATGGTGTCGGCTCCTTTAAACCAGAAACCAGGAAAAGTCTGGAAAATACTTTTTACAATTACGGTGACGATGTTGACTGTCGGTTCAGTTGCACTTGGATTAACATTTTATTACGGTATAGGTTTATGGGGAAATAATCAGCCCGTCGGCTGGGGATTTGATATAGTTAATTTTGTTTTCTGGGTTGGTATTGGTCACGCAGGTACGCTCATTTCGGCAATTTTATTTTTACTGCGTCAAAAATGGCGTACGGGTATTGCAAGGTTTGCAGAAGCGATGACAATTTTTGCGGTTATGTGCGCGGGCTTGTTTCCTGCAATACATACCGGAAGAGCATGGCTTGACGGATATTTATTTCCTTATCCAAATGCAAATCATATCTGGGTGAATTTTATTTCACCTCTGCTCTGGGATGTGTTTGCGGTTTCAACATATTTTACAGTTTCATTAATTTTCTGGTACATCGGGTTAATTCCGGACTTAGCAACATTGCGCGACAGGGCAACAACTAAATGGAAAAAAATTTCCTATTCGATTTTTAGTCTTGGCTGGAGACATTCCGCAAGACACTGGCAGCACTATGAAAAAGCTTACGTTATACTTGCGGGTTTTGCAACACCGCTTGTACTTTCTGTTCATACAATTGTAAGCTTTGATTTTGCAGTTTCCGTTATCCCGGGATGGCATACAACTATTTTCCCGCCGTACTTCGTAGCAGGTGCGGTGTTTTCAGGTTTCGCAATGGTACAAAATGTTTTGATATTTGTACGACAGGCATTTAAACTTCAGCACATTATAACACTGAACACACTGGAAAAAATGAACCAGGTTATGATTCTCACGGGCTCAATTGTTGGATATGCATACGCAACGGAATTTTTCACGGCGTGGTATAGCGGAAACCAGTTTGAAATGTTTACATTTATAAACAGGGCGCTTGGACCTTACGCATGGGCTTACTGGACAATGATTTCCTGCAACGTGATATTCCCGCAGCTTTTCTGGTTTAAGAAAATCAGGAGGTCAATACTTTTTATGTTCATCATAGGCGTGTTCGTGAACGTGGGAATGTGGTTCGAAAGATTTGTGATTATTGTTACTTCACTTTCGAGAGATTATCTGCCATCGAGCTGGCATATGTATGTTCCGACAGTTTACGACCTTGCAATTTTAATGATGTCGTTCGGGCTTTTCTTTACGCTGACTTTACTTTTTGTACGAACATTACCTGTAGTATCTATCGCTGAGGTCAAGGCTCATGTTGACGGGGCGCAGCCTGTCCATAAGGGGGTACACTAATGGAAAATAAAAAAATATATACCGTTACTGCTTTATTTGATACGCCGGATGAAATTACAGATGCGGCGAAAGCTACGGCGGGTGCGGGTTATACCAAATTCGATATTAATACTCCATATCCGGTTCATGGAATGGAAAAAGCGATGAAGTTAAAACCCTCTTATCTTGGTTACGTAACTTTATTCTTTGGATTATCGGGCGCGGCTTTTGCGATGTTGTTTATGTCATGGGTATCAATATATAATTATCCGCTTGTGATTGGCGGAAAACCATTTTTCTCGTGGCCTGCTTTTGTTCCGATTACATTTGAAGTAACAGTGCTTTCCGCTGCAATAGGTACTGTCGGAGTTTTAATTGCTTTGATGTTCAGATTTCCAAATACAGCTCATCCACTGCACGATACAAATTATATGAAAAAAGTATCCGCAGATAAATTCGGACTGAATATCACATCACTCGACCCTTTGTTTGATGAAAATAAAATTAAAGAATTTTTTAAGGGTCTTGGCGGAAAAGAAATAGAAACAATTTACGAGGAAGATAAAAAAGCAGAAATAAAAGTTTTTGATTATCGCTTTATAATGACTCTCGTTCTCGTGGCGATTGTGACTGCGGGGACAACTTATTTTGTTTTAAATAAACTTTTGTACATGCAGCCATTCACGTGGATGGGCGAGCAGGATAAAGTGATAGCACAATCGGAAAGTAATTTTTATAATGATGGTTTTTCAATGAGGCTGCCTGTAGAAGGAACTGTAGCGAGAGGTTATCTGCCTTATGAATACAAAGGAGCGCCTGATTCTGTTATAAAATTTATTTCGAATCCGCTGCCGTTTACGAAAGATATTATTGAAAAAGGTAAAATGAGGTTCGATACGTATTGCAGTCCGTGTCACGGTTATTTCGGTCAGAGCGACAGCCGGCTTCACGACCAGTTTCCAAAACCACCGACGCTTCACAGCGATAAAGTCAGGAACTGGCCTGATGGAAATATTTATAATGTAATTACAAATGGTCAGAATGTGATGCCAAGCTATGAAAAACAAATTTCCCGCGAAGACAGGTGGGCGATAATACATTACGTGCGGGTTTTACAGCGCTCTTTGAATGCGAAGGACAGCGATATAGATACTTCTCAGGTAAAACGTGAAAAGTGAGAGGTGAAATAGTTAGAAGGTTTGAAGGTTTGAAGGTTGGAAAGTTTTAAGAGCGTGAAAGGTGAGACGTGAAATAGTTAGGAGGTTTGAAGATTTGAAGGTTAAAAGGTTGAAAAGTTTTAAGAGCGTGAAAGGTGAAAGGTGAGACGTGAAACACGAAATTATAAAAGTGAAATGAGTGAAGGATTTTTCTTGCTCAATTGCCGCGAGCTTTAGCTCGTGGGGGAAAAAAACTAAACCGGGCTTTAGCCCAAAAATTTGGAAATTGATATATAAAAAAGTTTAGAAAAATATATGGATTACATTAAGAAAGAATTACCAACAAAAATAAATAAGATTGGCTGGATACTAACACTGGCGGGATTACTGATCGTTATTATATCCTATCTCGTCGATGTGCAAAGAACATCCTATAACAATCTTATTGCGCTGATATTCTTTTCCGGAATTGCAATCGGAGCGCTAATACTCGTTGCGCTGGAATATCTTGCCGGAGCGGTATGGAGCACGCCGATGAGAAGAGTCAGTGAATTTCTGGCTTCATCGTTACCGTTTATGATAATTCTGGCAATTCCTCTTTTCTTAAATATTCATAATCTATTTCAATGGGCACAGCCTGAACTGGTAAAAAATGATTTGGCGTTACAGCACAAAAGTGCTTATCTCAATGTTCCTTTTATTGCGATAAGGTTCGGTGTAATATTTTTAATTTTTTATTCCTTTTATGTTATCTTTGTCAGAAATTCAAGAAAGCAGGATACAACAAAAGACCAGAGGCTGACAAAAATTAATTTAAAATTTTCTGCAGCTTTCATGCCGCTTGGTGCAATACTATTAACGCTTTTTGCAATCGACTGGATGATGAGCCTTGTCCCCCATTGGTATTCGACTATTTTCGGATTTTATTTTATAACATCAACATTACTGGCGGGACTTGCCGCTACAACTTATGTTGCGGTAACATTAAATGAAAAAGGTTACCTGCATCCTTCGATTGGCGAAGACCATTATTATTCCTACGGAGCGCTACTTTTTGCAATGACTAACTTCTGGGCTTACATTGCATTCAGCCAGTTTATGTTAATCTGGTATGCGAATATTCCCGAAGAAACAACCTGGTTTTTATTGAGATGGACAGGAAGCTGGAAATATTTATCCGTCGGTATGGTTTTAGTTAGATTTGCAATTCCTTATGTGGGTTTGCTATCATATAATTCAAAAATGAATCCGAAAAATTTAAAACGAATCGCGATATTTATTTTATTCGCACATTTATTCGATACTTACTGGCTGATAATGCCATCATACAGTCCGGGAATTATTTTTAGTTTTTATGAAATTGGTTTTCCTGTACTTATTGTTGGTGTAATAATACTGGTTTTCTATGCACAGGCAAAGAAATATAATTTGGTTCCGATTGGCGACCCGAAATTACAACGGGGATTGGATTTTCATTTATGAATTTGTAAAATTTATAAAATTTATAAGATTTGAAGATTTATAAGATTAAAATATATTTCTTGATAAACTTGACAAACTTGACAAACTTGATGAACTTGATGAACTTGACAAACTTGATAAACTTTATAACTTGGTAATGAAAGATAATATTAATCTTGAAATTTACGAGAAGAAAAAAGTCCTGTCCGGATTCTTCGGACTTTTTTATATCATCGTGTTGATAATATTAATAACGGCAGGATGGTGGTATTTAGACCAGTTGCCTTTTTTTACAAGAGAACAGTTTAATCCGCTTATGGCAGATACAACAAAGCCTGTCGCAGATTTGCAGGTTTTGAAATCGAGCACAACACCGCCGGTTGATATTTTAAAAGAATCTGTTTCTACTCCGGATAAAATTGCAAAAGGGAAAACATTATTCGAAACCACGTGTTCCTCGTGTCATGGAGCGGAAGGAAAAGGTGATGGGGTCGCAGGAAAAACTTTAAATCCGCCTCCGCGAAATTTCACCGAGCTGAGCAACTGGAAAAACGGACCTGCCTTTTCAAAGATTTATAAAACATTGCAGGAAGGATTACCTCCGAGTGCAATGGCGTCGTTCAGCAATATTCCACCGGAAGACAGGATTGCGTTAATATTATATGTAAGAACTTTTCGAACCGATTATCCCCCGATTGACCAGAACGAATTAAAAGATTTGGATAAAACTTATAGTTTATCATCCGGAGTAAAACAAACGGCTCAAATTCCTGTAACTATGGCGGTAGAAAAAATTATAACCGAAAACACACCTGTTTCAGAAAAAATAAAAAGCATAGTTGATAAAATCCAAAACAATAAAACCGATAAAGGCGCACTGATTTTAAAAGATATAAGTTACGATTTAAATAAGTCTATAACGGCATTGATTAACTATCCAAAATGGAATGAAAATGAAAGCCGGTTTGTTAAATTTGTTGAGACATCACCTGTTCAAAAAGGATTTAATCCCGACGCATTTAATTTGAGTTCTGAACAGTGGTCTTTGCTTTATCAGTATTTAAAAACAATTATTTAGATAATTAGGATAATTATTTAAAATAGTTTTTGATTTCAAATTTATGAAAAATCTCATTTTAGTTATAATATTTCTTTTAATTCCCTTTGTCACTTTTGCGGGAGATGATAAACCTTCCCCCGTTGGAATCGATGAAAAATACGGGCAGGTTGTGCCGGGTGATATTACTTTGTTCGATGAACACGGAAAGACTGTTCAATTAGGAGAATTAATAAATAATAAACCTGCGATAATAACTATGGTTTATTATCAATGTCCGGGAATTTGCAGTCCTTTGCTGACAGGGTTAGCACACACAATCGACAAGCTGGATCTAATTCCGGGAAAAGATTATACGATTTTAACGATTAGCTTCAACACAAAAGAAGATTACATAATGGCGGCGGAGAAAAAAGATAATTATTTCAGGACGATGAAAATAAAAACTCTTGCTGAGGGTGACTGGAGATTTCTGACGGGTGACAGTATTAACATTGCACGACTTACGGATGCTATCGGATTCAGATATCTGAAAGACGGCAGCGATTTTATTCACCCGGCGGTTATAACGGTTATTTCTCCCGGAGCAAAAATCACGAGATATTTATACGGAACGGATTTTCTTCCTTTCGACCTGAAAATGGCGCTGGTTGAAGCTTCAGAAGGAAAAACCGGTTCCACAATTTCTAAAGTTGTAAGCCTGTGCTATAGCTATGATGCGCAGGGAAGAAAGTATGTATTAAATGTAACGAGAATTGCAGGCGGAGGAATTTTATTTATGCTCGCAGTTTTTGCAATCGTTCTCGTTGTAACAAAGAAGAAGAAAAAAATGTAATTCAATCAGCCGCGGCGGATTGAGACGCTTTTTATAATTAAATAAATTTTCGTTCTCACGC
>PNBM01000020.1 GCA_003135995.1 Ignavibacteriota bacterium
TGAAGTTAAAGTCACTACGTATTCAAAGAGTTAATAATAAATATTACATTTTATTGATTATCATTGTTACTTATAAGTGAATTTGAATTATAATTCGCATATGATATAAAATAATAAAAACAAATATTATTTGCTTTTATCTTCGCCTTTTATATTTTCATTATTTTTGTTGTTTAATAATCTCAAATTATTTACATAAGCATCGACATAATTTGATATAATTTTTCCAAATTCCGTANNTCAGTGCAATTTTAATCTCACCAGTAAGTTTTACAATTTCTTCATAATTTCCTCTATCGATTGATTTATTGTGAGCAACTTTATTTCTTAATTCGTATAATTTTTCCCATTTTACTTCAAGTTTATCTATATTAAAATATTTTGAAAAATACTTATCCCAATTAGACTTTGGGATTAGTTCTTTAATAACTTTTAATTCTAAATCGGTAATTTTTTTTGCGTTNNGTTGTAATAGATATTAAATAAAAATTTATTGAGATCTATAAAATCAACTTTAAATAAACCTTCCTGAATAATTTTATCATCTTCTTTATCTCTTGCTGAATTTCTCTTAATAACATTTTCCAACTCTTTTGGCAATGCTTTTGATAACCAATTTTTACCTATTTTTATTAGCATAAATTTATAAATCAATTTTCTCATTAAGTTTTCAATTTCGTTTATAAAGGGATACGATATTCTTGAAAAATAATAAGATGTATCATCCCATAAAATTGTCACATAAAATCCAAATTTAGATTCTTTAAGCATTTTCGTTAGTGCTCTTTTTAAATCGATTAGATTGTTTATTTCGATATTAATTTTATTAAGATTATTGGATTTGCTATTTATTAATTTCGTCAAAGATTGCCTCTCAATTGTTAATAAAAAATATCTTTCTTTTTTTTCGGGATCATTAATTAATTCAGTTTTTAATTTATAGGAAACTTCAAATTTTTTATAATTAATTATTTTTTCTGCTACCCTAAATTCTGAATTAGAATTCAGAAATGATTTAAATGTTTTTAAAGAATTGCAACTTTGATTTTCATCTTTAATTATTAGATATTCAATTTTCATAAAAACAAAATAAAATTATAAAATATTTTTAAGATTTTTCAATTCGTTTCGTATTTCCTGTTCGAGATTATTAATTTTGTTAAGAATATTTTCCGGTTTTTCGTAATTTACATTTTCATAAACGATTTCTTTGTAACGGTTGATGCTAAGGTCATAATTGTTTTCGATGATTTCTTTCACCGGTACGAAAAAGGATTTAGATTTTCGGTCGTTAATATTTTTATCTGACGAATTTGATTTTTTGGTTGGTGCATCAGCAACCATCTGATAATTATAACCATCATCCCCCCTGACCCCCCTTCGAAGGGGGGAAGAGCGTAGATTCCATTTTTCGATGATATCGGGAATGTCGTTGTCGGAAATTTTGTCTCTTTTGTCGTCGAGGGAAAAACCGTCGGCAGTCATATCGTAAAACCAGACATTATCTGTTTTTCCGCCCTTCTGGAAAATCAATACTGCCGTGGAAACACCTGCATAAGGTTTAAATACACCCGAAGGCATTGAAATGACACCTTCGAGTTTACATTTTTCAAGTAATATTTTTCGAACGGATTTATGTGCATTACTTGAGCCGAAAAGAACTCCATCAGGTAAAATCACACCTGCACGACCTCCTATGACGAGCATATCGTAAATAAGTTCAACAAAAAGCAATTCGGTTTTTGTTGTTTGAGTTTTAAAGCGTTCGTTGATATCGCTTTTATCAATACTTCCCTTAAAAGGCGGATTTGCGATTATGACATCGTATAATTCTTTTTCTTTGAATGCTTTTGTGAGAGTATCGGAATACTTGAAATTCGGATTATCGATGCCATGAAGCATAAGATTCATAGCTCCGATACGGGTCATAGTAGTATCAAAATCATATCCTGTAATTGCTGTGCTTTTCAAAAAATTAATTAGTTTTTTATCAGTGATTTTATCACCAATAAGATGATGTGCTTTGCCCTCTTCATCATATTCGAGAATATCCGGACTCGTATTAGATTCAAGAATATATTCATAAGCATTAACAAGAAACCCACCTGTACCGGCGGCAGGGTCACAGATTCGTTCGCCGATTTTAGGATTAACAAGCTTAACCATCATCCTAATAATATGTCGCGGAGTTCTGAACTGACCGTTTTTCCCTGCGGTTGTGAGATTCATCAATAAATATTCATACAAATCACCCTGTACGTCTGCATTTTGCTGTGATATATGCATATCGTCAATAATTTTAACTGCTTCCTGGAGCAATGAAGCTTTCGGAATAATAAAAACTGCATCCTGCATATGCTGTGTGAATGAGCTTGTTTCACTTCCGAGAGAACGGAGGAAACGGAAAACCACATCACGAACGTGTTTAAGCATTTCTTCACCCGGAAGCTGAGACCAATAGGACCAGCGGCATTCTTTTGTTTCTTTTAATGTGAGGTCACCGACTTTTTTATCGAAAAGGGATTTAAAATCAACTTTTCTTTTTTCAGCAGTTTTTTTATTAGCATTATCTTTATCCTCAAGACGTTTCAGGAATATGAGATAAGACATTTGTTCAATAGCAGTAAGCGGGTTAGCAATTCCACCCGACCAGAATTTATCCCAGAGAGAATCTATTTTGGATTTTAATGTTGTGTCAGTGAGCATTTTTTATTAAATAATAAAGATATAAAATTATTAACATAAAATTTACATATTATCAATCTCAAATTAATATTTATTCTAATTTCCTATTAAATCTTCATCCTGAAAATCAAAATATTTTCCTTCTCTTATTAATATCTTTCTATAAGCATAAAAACAAGTATCTAATATATATGATGTTTTAATATTTTGTTTTGCAACATTCTTTATTAACTGAATACTTTTTATCGTTCCAAAATTTGCTAAACAATTTATAAATCTATTCAAAGAGAATCTTTCGAGAAGTTCAGAATAATTATCATAAATATCTAATAACCAAATTTCTTCACTTGTAGTACCAATTTTACTCAATGTTCTTAAAGGTCTTTCTAATTTTATTTTATTTTTTTCTTCATTTTGCTTACATAATTCTAAATAAGACATGATTATATCTTTAACTTCTTCAATAAAAAAATAATCATTTATTTTTTCAATAAATTCTAAAAATTGATTCCAAAGAAAATCATTATCATTATCTTCTTTAATTTTATTAAAAATATCAGAAATCAATTTGTTTCTAAAATTATACGAAAAATCTGGAACTATTTTTAATAAATATAATAAATCATATCCAAATAACAATAATTTATTTTCAATATAAAGCTTATTTATCATATTTATTGCTATACCTTCTTGCCCGAACATACAAAATAAATTTGCAAAATCTAAATAAATAGATATATGATTAAGATTATAATCTACTTTTTTTTCAAAATTATCGAATAATTTTTTGATAATAGGAAGGGAATCCGATGATCTAAATTTCTTAAAAATATTCAATAAGATTCTTATATTTTCCCCATGGATTAATTTTGGTAAATCAGCATCAGATACTAAATTATAAAATAATCGATTTTCTTCAGCCGCTTCTAACGCAGCCCTTTGTTCCCTAGGTTCAGGTGAATTTAATAATTTAGATATTAATTCTTTTGTTTCAACATTATTAAATCTTCCAAGACTTTTTATTGCATAAAATTTGACAAAATCATTCTCATTTTTGGATAAACGGACAAAATAATCTAAAGGAACAAATCCTTTTGATTGATATAATGCTTTAATACATCCTTCTTTAATATTTGCAACATTAGTATCCGAAAGAATTGCAAAATATATTTTATCAATAGCGTTTGAAGAAGTGTATGAAGATAATATATCTACAGTATTTAGATTTGGTGGCATTGAATATTTCTCTATTATATTAAAAGAATCTATAAAATTATCAATCGCTTTTTCGTAAGAATAATTACACAAAATTTCTTTAATATGACCTCGTTTAAATCCAAAATCTTGTTCATTTTCTAAAGTTGATAAATATATTTTAACTAAAGCCTCAATAATTGTTTCAGTAATTCTTTTTTCCCTTATTAATTTTTTAAAAATATTAATGCAAATATCCGCAGTAAACATATCAGGTTTTTTTTGCCATAAATCTAATATTAAAAGAAATTCATTTTCTCCATAATGGGAAAGAGCTATCATTACACTTGAAGAGGAACTAGAACCAAGTCTATCGGGTCTTTCGTCCCAATTTATATTTTCATATATTAACTTTTTAGTTTTATTAGAATTAATTTCTGCCATTTCTTCAAGTGAAAACATTTTTACATCAACAAATTTACTTTCATTAAATAACTTTAATAAAATAGAATATTTATTAATACATTTTATTTTTTTTAGAAAGGATAAAGCTTGCTCTCTCACACCTATAATTTGAGAATTAGTCTTTAACACTAATCTATCTATAATACTTAGCGTATAATTATTATCGATTTTATTTGATTCAACTGCAAAAGCGGTTGATAATTCATAATTATCCATAAATAATTTTAATATATTTGTTGAATTTTCAAAAAAAACAGCTGAACCAACAATTATATTAAGCCATCTTACATCATTTTTTATTGTTAATAAATAATTGTTATCGGTACTAAGTTTTTTATACAATCCTAATGAAGCATAAAAATTTAAGAATATGCGATGCCAAAAGTTTATATTATTACTAGAAAAATTAATAATATTTGTTGAACATAAGCATTCAATGATGTTATTTTTATCAAAACCAATAGGAATATCTCTATTATTTTCTAATATTTTTATATTTTCAATTAATTTTTTATCATAATCATAAATACATATTTCATCTTTTTCAGAGTCATACATACTAAGCGCTAAATCAGATAACAAAAAATCAATTGAATCCCATGTAATATCTATTGATAACTTATTAAACTTATTATTTTCCCAATCTTTAATTTTATCAACCAAGCGTTTTGTAATTTTAGTTAAAGTATCAGGTACAAAACCATCTTTATCAAAAATATAAATCATTAATAGTAAAATCAAAAAATTACTTGATTCATTTATTAATCCTTTTTGTTGGATATCCGAAATGAATTTAAAATAAGAATTTCCAAGATATTCCTTCGCAATAAATTCTATTTTTTCTGAATTAAGTTTTAATAACTCTAATATATCAAGAGGTTTGATATTTAAAATACGATTATATCTCGTAGTAAGAATAAATTTTAAATTATCATATTTTAATAGATCATTAATATCAATATCTAAACTATGGAGATGTTTTTTGTTAACTTCATCATACCCATCTAACAAAATGATAAATTTATTTTTTATTAATATTTCATGAATATCTTCAATTGGATATTTGTAATAATTATTTTGCAATTCTCTTTTAATTAATGTATATAATGTATGCTCATCTGATATACTCCTTAATGTTATAAAGATTGGTATTGATGTATTAATTAATTTCAGGCAATCTTCCGCATTTTTATAAAATAGATATTTCAATAATATCGTTTTCCCTATTCCAGATTCACCCACTATTAATTTAATACGATTATTAAAATTATTAATTAATTCATCATAAGTATATTCTTTATTATTAATAAATGGATCCGATGATTCAAAATATATTTTAAATGAATGAATTAAGGTAGGATCAAATTGCTTTAAATTAAAGTCTGTAAATAAATTATTGTGGTTTGAATAATGCCATTGATTATCTTCAATAATTCTATTTAAATAAGTATTAAAATCCGATAATTCAAGTTTTCTTTTTTCTTTTTCAGATTCGATGATTTGTTTTTCTTTTTTACTTAACGCAATATTAAAATCAATTTCTTGATAGATTTCATCAAATCTTTTTAATTTTTGATGTTGTTTTCCGAAAATCTTAAAAAATTCATCGAATTTTTTATCTAATTCTTTTAAATCATCAGCAATAAAAATCGGGTGATTCACATCGTAAGCTTTTATAGTTATTCCATTTGTAATCAATAACAAATTTGTTTTTACTCCTATAGCATAAGATTTTAATTGATCTAAATATTCATCTATGTTTTCATCTGAATTTTTACTATCTACAATAAATTTAGGATTTGATATATCACCTTCAAGACATATAACATAATCGGGTTTTTGGTTTAATGTTTTTGTAGTTGTTGCTTTACTTCTACCTGAATAAATATCTTTAACCGGATAATATTTCTCCGGAATTACATCTTTATTTTTATATCCTAAAAATTCAATCAAAAGAGGTATAACGAAAT
>PNBM01000247.1 GCA_003135995.1 Ignavibacteriota bacterium
GCACGCTATATTCTGTTTGTCGCAGGTAACAGTAAAATGATATTCATACGAATTCTGTGCGGGTATCCTCCACTGGGAATTGATTTTGGTTACGTTAAACACATCATCTTTCCATTTAAATCTTAATATTTCAAGATGTAAATTATGGAAATATGCTATTACTTCTACTGCCTCCGATACCTGTCTGTTCATTGTAATTATTTAAGCCATAATAAAATAGGGGTATTTGATATAAATGTCAAGACTGAAAAAAATAATTATATGGAAAACGGAAAAACTGATAGTGACCACAGCTTATAGATTGCATGGAACAGGAAGTTATGTTTTAAATTAATATTGAAGTTTTTAAATTAAGTTATCTTGAAAATTTATTGTAACTTGTTTAAAAATTAGCAGTATATTATATAATAATAGGAATTTTTACATATTTTTAAAGTTTGGATATTTAAATTGTCACACAACCGATTGAATGTTGTCTAATAGTATAAAATGAAAGAAAATTAATGAATAATCCTTTTTCTAAAGAATATGCAGAAGATAAGACAGATTTAAATCTGATTGAATCTGCATTAAAAGGAGATAAGGATGCACTCGAAGAACTCATTACGAGGCATCAGGACTGGATTTATAATATTGCATTACATATGGTTTTCTATTCAGATGAAGCTAAAGACATAACGCAGGAAGTGTTAATAAAAATTATAACTAACCTGTCATCATTTAAAGGAAAAAGTCAGTTCAGAACATGGGTTTATAGAATAGTAGTCAATCATGTGCTGAATATGAAAAAGAGCAAAGGTGAAAAAATGCATTCAACTAATTTTAAGCAATACGGAGAGACGATTGATAAAACACCGGACATAGAATTACAGGTAAACAAAGACGATGATTTTGATATGAATCTTGTAGTAGAAGAAGTAAAATTCAGTTGTATTTTTGGAATGTTAATGTGTCTCGACAGGGAACAGAGAATTATTTTTATATTAGGAGCTCTATTTGGAATTCCGGATTACGCAGGGAGTGAAATTATGCAAATCACAAAAAGTAATTTCAGGAAAAAACTTTCGCGCGCAAGATATGATNNATTTAATTTCATGAATAATAAATGCGGATTAATTAATAAATCAAATCCGTGTCACTGCACAAATAAAACGAGAGCTTTGATTAATTCGGGATATATTAATCCGAAAAAATTGTTATTTAATACTAACTACATTTACAGAATAAAACAGGTAGCCGGGCGAAAGGTCGAAATATTCACGGATTATTTCGAAAGAAAAGGGAGTGAACTGCTTCTTGATTTACCTTTTCAAAAATCACCTGACTTTGTCGAATATATAAGAAAATTAATAAATAACGATGAGTTTAAAGAAATATTTAATTTTAATTAAATAAAAAAGAATAATATAAAGGAGAACAAATGATGAAAAAAATTACACTGACGATATTTCTACTTTTATGTGTTACAACCTTCGCAAGTGCATCAATGAGAGTTGTACCTACAAGTTATGCATCTATTCAATCTGCAATTAATTCTTGCATTAATGGCGACACTGTTTTAGTGATGCCCGGCACATATTATGAAAATATTAATTTTCGAGGAAAGAAAATTGTTGTGACAAGTATGTTTTATCAGAACAACGCCGTTTCTTATATAAGTTCGACTATAATAAACGGAAGTACGCCGGTTTATCCGGATACAGGCAGTTGCGTTGTATTTCATACGGGTGAAGATTCAACAACGGTATTACAGGGATTTACAATTACGGGTGGAACAGGAACTAAATGGCTGGATATTCACGGAGCGGGTGTTTACAGGGAAGGCGGCGGTGTTTTAATCGAATTATGTTCGCCGGTTGTTAAAAATAATATTATAATAAATAATTTTGTGATGAATACTACTGGAGTAACTAGTACGGGAGGCGGAGGATTAAGAATAGGTGATTCAAAAGCGATAGTATTAAATAATATTGTTATGAATAACACGGGTCATTATGGTGCAGGTATCGTTCTGAATTATTCCGGAGGAACGTTCAGGAATAATATCATCTGTTTCAACTCACAAAGCGATAGTTATAATGCCGGTTCTGCATTTTGGTCGTACGGTAGTTTAACTGATGCAACAAAAGTGATTGAAAATAATACAATCATTCATAATTCTGCAGCAGCAGGAACTGGCGGTGTTTTATGTCAGCAGACAAATTTTGTTATAAGAAACAATATTATCTGGGGAAATACGTCACCCGGAAATACGCAAATATTACTTAGTGGCGGAAGCGTTGCTGTGACTTATAATGATGTTCAGAATGGTTACACCGGAGCAGGAAATATAAGTGCTTATCCTATCTTTGCAGATACGAATTATATTCTTGCAAATACTTCGCCATGCATCGATGCAGGTGATTCGAGCACTGTTTATAATGATTTAGAAGATTCCGGTAATCCGGGTTACGGTAAATTTCCTGCAAAAGGAACAATTAGAAATGATATGGGTGCGTACGGTGGTCCGGGAAGTCTGCTTTTATCTAACAGCACTGTTATAAACGTGAATAATAATAACAATAATATTCCTGAATCGTTTAGATTAGACCAAAATTTTCCAAACCCGTTCAATCCGAATACCATAATCAGATTTAATATTAAAAATTCCAGATTTATTAGTTTAAAAGTTTATGATATTTTAGGTAAAGAAGTTCAAACACTTGTGAATGACAGAAAAGATGCAGGAACGTATGAAGTGAATTTTAACGGAAATAATTTGTCAAGTGGAGTTTATATATATGCGCTTTATTTAGATGGAATCAGGTTTGATAGTAAAAGGTTATTGCTGGTGAAATAAATAATATTTTGTAGGGCGTAAGATATTTTTTTGATTCAAAATATAAGCCGTAAGGAGAATTTTTTTTTTACGGCTTTTCATTTTTCGGCTACAATCAATTTTTATTTCACATATGTTTGAACATTACTTAGTAAATCTTATTCGAAATAAATATTAAANNTTTGATTTGTCATTTTAATCTTCATTTCTAATAAAAATATATTCAATTAATTTTGAATATAAAACAATTTAAATTAGATAATATTTATGTCAATAATAACTACTCCCGAATATATAAAAAATTTAAAACCTTACATACCCGGAAAACCAATCGAGGAAATACAAAAAGAATTTGGATTAAAGGAAATTTATAAAATCGCATCNNTCGGGGCAATTGATTTGAGAGAAAAGATCGGAAATAAATTCAATGTAAACATCGATAATATTGCGGTCGGAAGCGGAAGTGAAGGTATTATGGCGAATATACTGAGATGTTTTTTATGTGAAGGAGATGAGATAATAACATCAAAAAATACTTTTATAGGATTTCAGGTACTGGCACGCGGAAGAAACAACAAATTTATCGAGGTACCTATGTCGAATGATTATAAATTCAAATTGGATAGAATAATCAACAGCATAAATGAAAAAACAAAAATAATTTATCTTTGCAATCCAAATAATCCTACAGGAACAATTTTTACTAAAGAAGAATTTGATTTAATCTATTCTAAAATTCCATCGAATATTTTAATAATTTTGGACGAAGCCTATTTTGAATATGCTGAACAACATCCCGAATATCCAGATTCGCTGAAATACAGATATGATAATATTATCACATTGAGAACATTTTCAAAAATTTATGGAATTGCGGGAATCAGAATTGGATATGGTTTTGCTGACGAAGAAATTGTTCAAACATTAATGAAAGTGAAACTTCCATTCGAACCGGGCAATTTAGCACAGGCGGGAGCAATTGGTGCATTGGATGATAATGAGTTTATCGAAAAATCCAAATTGCTGAATCAAACAGGATATAAATTACTGACAAAAGATCTGGATGCATTAAATTATAAAGTTATTCCGTCTTATGCGAATTTTTTAATGATTGATTTAAATACTGAAGAAGCAGTTAATTCTATGAATCAATATATGCTTCAAAAGGGCGTGATAATAAGACCGCTCAAGCCTTTCGGACTGCCGCACTGCATAAGGGTAACTGTCGGAACGGAAAAAGAAAATATGGCATTTCTGAACGCACTAAGAACATTAAATTAATATTATTAATATGGGTGATTATCAGAGTTTAATACTTAGTGCTTTACTGATTATGTGTCTCAGAATAATCGATGTTTCTCTCGGAACAATTCGGATGTTAATGACTGTACAGGGGAAAAAATATATTGCGGGTATGATTGGTTTTTTTGAAGTTACTATTTGGGTTGTTGCTTNNTGCTATCAGGCATATTATGCAAAACCTCGATAATGTATTTAACATTTTCGGATATTCATCGGGTTTTGCCCTGGGAACAATTATAGGAATCACAATTGAACAAAAACTTGGTTCGGGATATTTGTCATTACATATTATATCCATGAATTTTGCGGATAAAATTGCGGATGAGTTGCGTATAAATAAAATCGGAGTTACAATGCTGCCCGGTGAAGGCGGAAGTGGCGGTGTTACAGTATTAATGGCAACTGTAATAAGGAAGAGACACAGCGAAGTAATAAATCTGATAGAAACCATAGACCCGAAAGCTTTCATTACAGTCAACTCCGCAATTCCATATAGGGGATACGTGCAAACGAAAACTTAAGATTTCTTATTTTTTATTATAAAAGATAAGGTCATAGAAATTGCAAGGACTAAAAGCAATACCACTAATGAAATTGATGTGGAGATATGAAAAACATCACTCAACAACATTTTAAATCCGATAAAAACTAATATNNTATCGCAAATGCATTGGAAGTGAAGACAATGAATGTATCCTGTGTGATCGCGAGAATTGCAGGAATGGAATCAAGAGCGAAAATCAAATCGGTTGTTTCAACAATCACAAGAACAATAAGGAGGGGAGTTACCATTATTCCGGTTTTATATTTTACGAAAAATTTACCTCCGACATAATTTTCGGTTACAGGAAATAATTTTTTAACAATTTTAACTATTGGATTTTTATTGGGTTCAACTTTTTCTTCTTTATGAAAAGCCATCCTTGAACCTGATATTACCAGGAATGCTCCGAAAATAATAATAATCCAGTGAAAAGTAATTATAAGAGTTGCGCCGATAATAATTAATACACCCCGCATCAGGAAAGCACCTATAATTCCCCANNTATGAATACAAATATATTATCGACACTAAGAGAATATTCAAGCAAATAACCCGTCAGAAATTCCAGCCCGCGCTGATGTCCGAAATAATAAAACACCCATATATTAAAAATTATTGCAAGTGTAATCCAGATGCCGCTGAAAAGCAATGCCTCTTTGCTGTTAATCGTATGGGATTTTCTATTAAATATACCCAAATCAAGAGCGAGCATAATTATCAGAAAGATAACGAATAAAACCCAGTAGATAATACCTATTTGCAAAATATTTTTATAATTTGAGAATTCGAAAAAGATAATTAAAAATGTGTTGT
>PNBM01000214.1 GCA_003135995.1 Ignavibacteriota bacterium
CACGAGCTTTAGCTCGTGGATGATTAAATACATTTTTGGGCTTTAGCCCATAATTGTAAAGGATATCGGGCTAAAGCCCAAATTTTTAAAAATCGTATCCCACGACTTAAAAGTCGTGGTAATTGAGCAAATAAGATAGTTCCTACGCTCTCTCACTTGCTTTTAACAGTGTTTAATTAAATGAATATTATATGATTACAAATCCAATTGAAATATCAGAAATTATTAAATCAATTTTAAAAAAATATGTTCCGCCGTTAAAAATCAGAAAAGATTCAGCGACTGCATTTGAAGTTTGGGGAACAAAGGAAACTATGCTGGGAAAGAAAAAAGTTGATGGAATTTATTTTGCTACTCTTGTTCCGAAACCAAAAGATGCAAGGTTTTATTTTTTCCCTATTTACACAAATCCGAAAATTTTCGACAATATGTCTGCAAACCTGCGAAAATTCCTGAAAGGTAAAACCTGTTTCCATATAAAATATCTTGATAAAGATTTGGAAAAAGATATCCGTCAGATGATTAAAAATGGAATTACAATTTTCAAGAAATGTAAAATGATTTAATTTTTCTATATACTAAATGAATTCTGAAAAAAAATGACAGCGGGAAAAATTATTGCTGCAATAATAACTATTTTTAGTGTGCCTGCTTTAATTTTTATTCTTGCCGGAGATTGGTTTTGGATTGAAGGCTGGATTTTTAGCATATGGTTTATTGTGTTGTGTGTAACTTCAATTTTATATTTATATTTTAAAGACCCGGCACTTCTTTTAGAACGGTACAATATGCCGGGCAAATCGAACCAAAAAAGCTGGGACGAATATGTTGTCTACGGAATATCATTCGGGTTTCTGGCGCTTTTCGTAATTACACCTCTTGATGCAAAAAGATTCGGCTGGACAACTTATTTTCCTTTTTGGTTAAAAATTGCCGGTTGTGTATTCTTAATAATTTCGTTTTTCTTCATGTACAGGTCTTACACTGATAATACATATTTATCACCTTTAGTCAGAATTCAGACAGAACGAAAACAAAAAGTTGTAACTACAGGTGTTTATGGTTTTGTTAGACACCCGATGTATCTTGGAGCAACAATGTTATTTTTAGGAGCTCCGATGTTAATGGGTTCTATGTTCGGAATTCTAATTGGTGTTGCACTAATTTTATTATTGTCGGGAAGAATTATAGGCGAGGAAAAAATGCTATTGAGTGAACTTGAAGGTTATGAAGATTACAGAAAAAAAGTTAAATACAGACTTATACCATTCATATGGTAATTAAATAATTTAATTTGGAGGGTTATTATGGAATACAAAGATTTCTCAATGATGAAAGCACAGAAAGAAGCGGGAGATTATTTATTTGGTGATGTTAAATCCGAATTTTTAACTGATAGAGAAAGAAGATTAATTTGCATAGTAACGGCGGCTANNCCGGATTGCACAGCTGCACGTATAAAGGAAGCTCTTGAATTTGGAATAGATGAAAATGTTATTAATGCGGCAATAAATCTAAGTGCTGCAATAAACTCCGGATTCACGATTACAATGGCTATCAATGGAATGAAAAAAGTAAAATAAATAATGTATATTTGAATATATAGTATTTTAATTAATTCGAATTCACTGTTACACCATTTTTAAATTTTTGAGGAAGGATATTAAAATGGCTGAAAAGATTTCGATAGAACTCGGTAATATTCAAAAGACACTTCTATTCCCGCTTTGGGGCCGTGCAAATGAATCAAAAAGAGATAAACCATTTCTGAAAGATGATACTGCAGTTGAGATAATAAATAATATTGACTATGATTTTTCTGTATTCGAAAACAGAATAAATAAATTAACTCAGTTCACCTGGATAGCAAGAAGCCTGAATATCGATTCTTCTATTTCTCATTTTTTATTTATTCATCCCGACGCAACGATTGTAAATATAGGCTGCGGGCTCGATACAACTTTTGACAGAGTAGATAACGGAATTCTCAATTGGTTTGATCTTGATTTACCCGACGTGATGATGTTAAGAAAAGAATTTATTCACGACAGCGGCAGAAGAAAATCTATTGTTTGCTCTTTCCTCGATGATTCGTGGTTTGNNAGCGCGGATTAAAAGCTGCGAATGAAAGAGTAATTAAAGAAGTAGGAATGGATGAGAATTCTATGTTAAAATGGGGCGTGGACAGCACTAAAGTTATTCAGTCGTGGGATAGGCGTATTCAGGTTTTAAATGAATACCCGATATTTAAAAAAATAAGGAATAAATTACATTTGAAAGGAAGACTCGCTACGCTTATGTCTGATGTATTGAATATTATGTATATGGTACATCTGAAATTTGTGAAATAATTAACAACAAAGATTTAACATATTATCATAGTTATATATTATTAATATAATAACAGAATAAATATTATCAGTTTCCCTATATTAGTAAGTAATTTCTCATCATTTTTACCAATTAATATTATTGTAGAATTTTTAAAGAGCTTTAGTTGTTTCAATGCAAAATAAATAAAACAACTATGAAAACAATAATATTAGTTATTACAGCATTTTTGATATATAATTCGTCAAATGCACAATTTACATTTAATTCTTATTTCAATCCTGTACCGGGCAATGTTCATAGAATGTATGATGTGGATACACTTAATTTGAATCCGGGTGCTCCGGGAACAAATCAAAACTGGAATTTTTCAAGCAGAAGTTTACTTGGTGATTCAACAATCACGTATTATGTTACACCTTCATCGACCCCTTATGCCGGGTATTACCCTGGTGCTACACTTGCATCATATGAACAAAGTGGATTAACTTATACTTATTATATTACATCAAGCAGTATTTATGAAATTATTGGACTTGCTGCGAGCACTGGTTTTTATATATTTCCGGGTCCCGAAGTTTTAGGTCAGTATCCAATAACTTATAATCAACAATTTAGTGCCGATTATCGGGGTGTAGGATATTTTACTACCGACACTGTTCATTTATCAGGTCACGAAATTTCAATTGTTGACGGTTATGGCACCATATCACTTCCTTCGGGAACATCAAGCGTTATGAGGGTAAAGTCAATGAACATTCATTATGATACTATTATTCAAAATGGAATACCACACTCAAATGGGTTTACTCTCGATACATCCTGGAGGTGGTTTAAGAGTAATTACAGATTTCCAATTTTTGAAATTAATGACAGCTGGACTTCCTTTGGACTTTATCGAAGCGCACATATGGTAATGAATTCAGCAACTATTGGTATAAATGAAATCAGCAGCACGGTTCCGGAATCATTTTCGCTTTCACAAAATTATCCGAATCCTTTTAATCCNNTATTTTTATAAATTAGAAACTGCAAACTTCAGTGACGTTAAGAAAATGATATTGCAGAAATAATTTATTCACATAATTTTATAAAACAGGCTCACGAACATTGTTTATGAGCCTGTTTTTTTTTAATTCCATTCAAATATAATTTTGTTATTTACTCGTCATTTGAAGCGGAGGTTTATAATCAGGTACGGTATTTTGAATTGGTTTAATTGATTTTAAATAAGTAAACATAGCTTTGATTTCATCATCAGACATATTTTTGAAAAACTCCCAGGGCATAGGCGGCATTAAAGGTCTGGATGCTGCAAGTCCTTTATATTTTCCATCTCTCAATGCAGTGAAAAAATTCGCTTCTGTCCAGTTCCCAATTCCTGTCGGATCAGGTGTTAAATTCGCTGCATACGAAACACCCCACGGACCAACCCATACGGTTAAATCATTGGTGGTTGCAAGCCCTTTACTTTCAGTTTCTTTCCGATTGACGTCCGGGTCCGGTAAATTCGACGGATGTCCGGCTAACATTTGTGTCATGTCAGGTTCGGGTCCGTTCGGTGTCATTTTTTTTGGTGTATGACAATCATTACACCCCATAATCGTGACAAGATGTTCTCCCCATTTGATTTGATTCTCAAATCCCCCATAATACATTTTTTGAGCTGTTTTTTGGTCTATTTCCTGTTTTGAGCATTGAGAAAAAATAAAAATTCCCATTATTGAAAACAAGAATAGAATTAAATACATTTTTTTCATATTTGTTCTCCTTTTTGTTTATTAACATTTTATCGAACAATCAAATTACTTTTATAGTTCAGTTTTTTATATATGAAAGTGCATTTAACGGTTTGTATTTTTAGATATTTAAATGCGAAGTAAGAAATGTAATTTATGAAAAAGAATAATAAATATTTTATATAAGATAAATTTTTTAGGATAATAAAGTTATCAGTATGGAGAATATTATATGGGTTCTTTAAATAACTGAAGTTATTTAAAAATAAAGAAAATGATTTTACGAAAAAAAATATTAATTATTAATCAATCTTCAAATTAATTTTTATAAGAAATCTTTTTCGGATGCGTAAATTGCTTTAAGCCGTCAATAGAACCGTGAAAACCGAAACCGCTTTGCTTTATTCCAACCCAGGGTGTACCTGCAACACCATCTATACCTTTGTTAATGCCTATCATACCCGCTTCTATTTTATGAGCTATATCAATTGCTCTTTTTTTATTTTTAGTCCATACGGTTGCACCCAGTCCATAATTTGTTTTGTTTGCTTTGTCGATAGCTTCATCTCCCGTTCTGACACGTTGAATTGCTACAACAGGTCCGAATGTTTCATCGGTCATTATATCATGTTTATCGCATACATCGACCATTAATGTCGGCTCCATGAAAAATCCCGTACCGTTTAATTTATTTCCGCCGAATAAAACTCTTGCACCTTTTCTTTTTGCTTCATCGATTTGTGATATTACTTTATTTCTTTGAAGCTCGTTTGCCATAGGTCCCATATCTACTTCATCAAAAGCATCCCCTACTTTAATTTTTTTTATTTCATCGAGAACAAGTCTTTCAAATACATATGCAACCTGGTCTTCAACATAAATCCTTTCAATCGAAGTACAGATTTGTCCGCAATTACTCAACGAACCTGATACCGCAAATGCAGCGGCTTTCTTTAAATCGGCATCTTTTAAAACTATCATCGGGTCTTTACCTCCCAGTTCAAGAATAATTCTGTTCAGATTTTGCGAACAGGCAGCCATAACTTTTTTACCGACATCCTGAGACCCAACAAATGTTACCATTTCAATATCCGACTGTAAAAGTATTTCCCCGACTTCATCAGCTCCCTGAACGATATTTATTACTCCTTTTGGTAAGTGCCTGTTAAAGATTTCATAAATTGCTTTACCGGTCAATGGTGTGTATTCTGAAGGTTTAAAAACCGTGCTATTTCCTGCGAGTATCGCGGGAACGAGCAATGATATCGGAATTTCCGCGGGATAATTCCATGGAGATATAATGGCTACAACACCTATGGGAACCCTGAGAACTTCAGTTACCAGTGTTTTATTTCTGAATATTTCTGTTTCGAAAGCTCTGGAAGATAAATTAATATTTTCTTCAATCAATTCAAATGCGTCCTGAACTTCTTTCTGAGAACTTTTAAAAATCTTTCCCATTTCATTTGATATTGTCTTAGCTATCGTAACTTTATCTTTAAAGATATCTTTTGCAATTTTTCGCATTGCAATAATTCGATTTTTTAGTGATACCTCACCCCATGTTTTATAAGCTTTACGGGCAAGTTTAACTCCCGATGCAACTTCTCCCGAAGATGAACATTTGATTTTATCAATCGTTTCTCCTGTTGAAGGATTATGATCGATAATGAATTTCTGACGCATCATCATATTTGTAGAAATTTATTTTATATTTTTAATGCTAATTTTTATAATATTTTTTTAAATAACGATAATATTCCCTGTTTCCATGCTATCCTGTGCGTTACCCCCGTTCCCTTTTGAATTGTATGCTTATTATCCAGGTACCACTGGTATGAACGTATCAAAGCATCTGCATTCGAAAACTTTGGTTCCCATCCGAGAGTTTTTTCTGCTTTTTCTATAGAAACAAAAGAATCAGTATCAGCTGTACCGTAAATCCACTTATAAAGCGGTGATAAGTTTAATATTTCAAAAAATCTCAAAACAGGTTTTATAAACCATGCAGGAGTTCCCATAACTCTTGATCCCGTTTTAGCATATTCACACATGGCTCCTACATCTTTTTTGACCGTTTCAAATCTTTTCGCCCCGACATTAAAAACATCATTTATTTTTTCTGCAGGTAAAGTGGCAGCTAAATTAATCGCATCTACTAAATCTTCAACTTCAAAAAGCTGGTACCTGTTATTTCCGTTTCCTATAATAGGAATTTTAACACCTGATTCAACCCAATCATATAATATCTGGAATACTCCAAGCCTCGCCGTTCCGATAAAACTTTTCGGACGGAATATGCAAACTTTCAAACCTTTTTTCCTGTATTCTTCGCATATTTTTTCTGCCATTATTTTGCTTTTACCATATGGTCCAACACCGATTCTTGCATTAGTTTCGTATAAAGGATGTTCTTTCGGAACGCCGTAAACAGATGTTGAGGAAATAAATATCAATCGTCCGACATTTAATTTTAAACAACTATTACAAACATTTTCCATTCCTCCGACATTCGTTTCGAATATGTCTTTCTTTTTCCATAACGGAAGAGCTGCAGCGCAATGTATAACTACATCGGCTCCCTTTAATATTTCGTCCATTTGTTTTTCATCACGAACATCACCGTATATGCAATTAATATCCGGGTTATAATCTTCTTTTGGAAAATCTGCTATATCGAAAAATACAGCTTCTTTAAAATTTGTAATCTGATTTATTTTTTGTGCGATGTGATAGCCGAGAAAACCGGCTCCTCCGGTAATAACAACTTTCATTTATTTTAAATTAATTTAGAAATATTATTTAATAACTTCCGTAAATTTTTATTAAACTTTCCCGAACCGATTTGTATTTATCTGATATCAAATCAAATATTATATCAGCAATATCTTCGGGTTTTACCCAATTTTTAATATCCTCTTCACTTCCCCATTCCCTGTTTGCAGGAGTATCGATAGTACCCGGAATTATTGTATTACACCTTATATTTTTATCTTTGAATTCTGAAGAAATAGTATTCATAAGATTAATCACAGCAGATTTGGAAACCGCATAAGCAAATCTTCCGGGAGACGTTTCGGTTCCTGCCATAGCACCAATCGATATTATTCTGCCGTATTCATTCTGCTTCATAATCCTTAACACATTCCTTGAAAATCTGAATGTAGAAATAAAATTGATGTTCAGGTATTTATTTAAAAAATCCGTTTTCATTTCATCGATATTTTTGGGAGGATGATATCCGCCGACTGTGTTAATCAAAAAATCAATCTTCCCGTTCCCGATAGAAGCTACATTTTCCACAAAATCAGAAACTGATTTTTCGTCATTAGCATCGCATATAAAAGAATATATTTTCCTTAACCTGAATTTTTCCGATGTTTCCCGGGATTTATCAAAAACTTCATTAAATTTTTCTAAAGACAGAGAAGGAACGAATACTTTTATATTTTCATCGGCGAACTTGTTCACAATATATCTTCCAAGCGCTCCTGTGCCCCCTGTTACAATCGCCACTTTTTCAATCATATTTGTTTAAAATATTGATTAATTGTAAAAATTGTAGCTTAAGAATATTTTGAATCTAATATCTTTAAAATTATACCGGGCAAATTTTCCCGAGTATAACACTCTTTATCGCATTCGTAGCGGTTCTTACATTCGCTTTATTGCCGCTAACTGCTTCGTTTGCAAGCACGGCAAATAAGATTGCTTCTTTATTTTCCGCATTTATTCCATTATCATCCAATATTTTTAATTTAAAACATGGTAATAGTTCTTGCAGAATTTTTAATATACATAAGTTCTTAGAACCACCCCCGCTTATTAATATTTCCGAATTTATCGCTTCGGTCGGAAGAAAATTATTTATATTATATGCTATTGTAAATGCAGTATATACAGTTAATGTTTTTACAATATCTTCCGGAGGTATTTTATTAAATTTATCTATAATAAATTTGAAAATCACAGCTTCATAATATTCCCGTCCTGTCGATTTCGGCGGTTTCCTTTTATAATAGATATCTTTTGAACAGATTTCTTCGAAGAGTTTTTTGTTAAACTTACCTTTTTGTGCCACCCCTCCGTTTTTATCGAAATCTCTATTGAAATAATACCGCATTGCATTGTCTATAAGCATATTACCCGGACCTGAATCGAAAGCAATAATATCTTCAGGAGTACAATTACGTTTTAAAAATGTGAAATTAGCGATTCCCCCTATATTTAATAATATTCTCGATTTATTTTTGCAACTAAATAAAATATAATCCAGATAAGGAATAAGCGGAGCACCGTCTCCTTTTACGGCAACATCAGCTGTCCTGAAATCAGCTACAGTTGTTATACCTGTCGAATTAGCAATTACGGATGGCTCTCCTATCTGCATCGTAGATTTTATCCTGAAACCGAATAAATTTTCCTCTTCAGGTATATGATAGATGGTCTGACCATGGGAACCAATGAGGTCAATATCCGAATTACTGATTTTCCTTTTTCTTAAAAATTTATTTACTGATGATGCAAATAAACTCCCAATAATGAAATTTAACTTACAAATTTCTTCAACACTGCTCGATGATATATTGGAGTTTTTAAGTATATGATTTTTTAATCGTTTATCGATATTAAAAGACTGAAAATCTATTACTTTTATTTTAGATTTTTCGCCTTTTCCCCTGATATTTACAAGAACAATACTTACAGAATCCACCGAAGTGCCGGAAAGTACGCCAATTACCTTCTTTTCCTTCTTTCTTATTAATTTTTCTAAATTATTCATTTATTAATGCAAATATAGATTAATTAATTTTTATATTCTATGTCATAAAATGTAACTTATTTTGAGTTTTACAGTATATTTTATTAGAGGACATAGTAAAATATGTTTATAAAAACTGGTTAAGCAAAAAACGATTTTATAATAATTTGTTGAAGATTTAAATATACCGGAAATTTGATTGGAATTTTTCTTAATATTCAAACTGTATTTATACGTAATTTAAAATTGAGAAATAAATTAAATACATAAAATTAAAATATTTTAATGAATTTTTCCTAATAATCTGTTAATATGCTCACTATGATATATATTTGCGACTTATGCAGATAATAAATAGAACTATAAGATTTACATTTACTTTGAAATAAATTTTGCAGATTTTAGGAAAAAATAACAAAACGAGATGGAAGAATTTAATATTAAAGAAAAACATATTGGAGATATTTCTATTTTATATCTTGAAGGATTTTTAGATGCACATACTTCCAGTATACTCGAAAGTGCGTTTGAGAAGCTGATTAAAGAAAGTAAAAATAGAATTGTAATTAATTTTGAAAAATTAACTTACATAAGCAGCGCAGGGCTTGGTGTTTTCATGGCATATATCGAGACGATGAGAAACAGTAAAGGTGATATTAAATTATGTTCTATGAGCGACAAAATATTTAATATCTTCGATATGCTCGGTTTTCCGGTGTTATTTGAAATTTTTAAACAAGAACAATCGGCTTTGAATAAATTTCAAAACAGAATATAATTATTAAGTCAGGATAAATTGGACAATAATTCTAAAATATTGATTACAAGTTCGACCGTAAATTTAGCCAAGGTAAGAGATTTCATAGAAAATAAAGCTAAACTTGCCGGGTTCGCAGTAGATATAATAAATCAAATCGTACTTTCTGTTGACGAAGCCTGCACTAATATTATTAAACATACCTACAAATTTGATGATTCGCATACGATTGAAATAAGTTATCATTATACTGATGAACAATTTATCGTCATATTGAAATACAAAGGTGACGGTTTCGATCCGAATACCCGCAATAATCCGGATATGAAAGAATATTTTTCAAAATACAGAGTCGGAGGACTTGGCATTCCTCTGATGAAAAAATTTATGGATAAAATTGAATTCATTCATAAAAATCCGGATAATAATATTCTTACTTTGATAAAGAATGTCTGACTTTTTAACGGATTCTATCCGGCAAATCTTCATCATAATTTTTTAAAACAACCTGATGATAAAAGACGAATTTAAAAATAAACAGTTTGAATTAAATTACCTCATTGAGTTTTCACAGCTCATCGGGAGCAACCAGGACCTTGAGTTCATATTAGGTAACATTTTATTAAGCCTTATGGGAAATATGATGATTTCAAAAGGAATGATAATACTGCGTGAACAAAACAGTAAAGATGAAAATTATAAAATAAGTGCAATTAAAGGCGTTGATTTGAATTTAAAGGAAAAAATAGTCCGGTTTGAATTCCCGAAAACATCCGTATTTTTTTCAAATGATATAGAAGATAAAAATAATATATTTACTGAAAATAATTTTGAGTTTTATTTTAAAATTTATTTTACAAACAAATTGCTCGGTATACTGTGTTTGGGAAATAAATTTGATAAATCCCGCTTAACAAATTCCGAGATAATTTTCATTGAAACACTCTTAAATTTATCAGCTCCTTCAATTGAAAATACTTTGAGATACCTTGAAATAAAAAAACTAAATATTAATTTAAACGCACAACTGCAGCAGTTAACTTCACTATTCGAACTTAGCAAAGAATTCAATACAAGTTTTCAGGACAGAGATAAAATTGTAAAATTATTAAAATATACATTACTTGGTAATTTCGGAATAACAGATTTACTGATTTTATCGAAATTTAAAACGGAAACATTTTTTATTGTTGAACAAAGCAAGGACTTCGGTTTAAATGACAGTCATTTTTTAGAACTCAACAATATAACCCGTCGAACAATATTATCAGGTGAAAATGAAAGTTATTTTTTAAAATATTTGTATGATAAAGGAATTAAAATACTAATACCGATTCTGAACCAGGAGAAAGTTGAAACAATAATCTGCATCGGAAATAAGCTGAATAAAACCGATTATTCTGAAGATGATTTGCAATTCCTTGAATCTATATTTAATCTGTCTACAATATCCATAGACAATACATTACTATTCAATCAATATCTCGAGAAACAAAAAATAGAAGGTGAACTGAAAATAGCGAGAGAAATACAGGTGGCACTGCTTCCATCAAAAATACCTGAAGTTACCAATTACCAGTTTTCGGCAGTAAACATACCCGCTTTACAAATCGGGGGCGACTATTACGATATAATTAAACTAACCGAAACAAAATTTGCGGTTGTAATTGCAGACGTTTCAGGCAAAGGTGCACCGGCTTCACTATTAATGGCAAATATTCAATCCGCTGTTCATTGTTTCCTTAAACTTTATGATGAAAATAATTTTGACATATCTGCAGTAACATCAAAAATAAATGATTTAATTTATGAAAATACATCGAGTGAGAAATTCATAACTTTTTTCTGGGGAATCCTTGATACTGAAAAAAATACTTTTGAGTATGTAAATGCAGGTCACAACCCCCCTCTTCATTTAAAGAAGGGTACTTTTTCTTTGCTTGAAAACGGAGGTTTAATGCTCGGTGTGGTTTCAAATGATTTTCCTTTTGATTCAGGCTCTGTAAAATTAAATACAAATGATGTTATAGTATTTTATACCGACGGAGTAACAGAAGCTAATAATGCTAAAAATGAAGAATTCGGGGAGGAATGTTTAAAAAAAATAATTAAAGACAATTCACATAAACATTCTGATGCTATTCTTAATGACCTCACGGAAAGTGTTCATACATTTTCAAGAAATGTAAAACAATATGATGATATTACATTGATAGTGCTGAAGAAAATTTCGTGATGCTTCCTTAATTTAATATTGAAAACTGACCTAAAAATAAAAATAAATTTGTTTATAAAATTCAACTCCTCCGGAGTTGGTTGACTGGTTAAATTATTTCCTACAAATATATAACTCCTCCGGAGTTAAAAAAAAACTCCAATGCAAATGAATACATTGGAGCTTTAAAATTCTTATTCAATATAAATTAATATCGTGTACCTTCGCTTACGAATGGTAAAAACGCAAGATGTCTTGCGCGTTTAACGGATGTTGTTAATTTCCTCTGCATCTTTGCTGAAGCGCCTGTTATTCTTGCAGGAAGCAATTTTCCCTGTTCATTAAGAAACCTGGTAAGTAATTTGATATCTTTAAAATCTATAAAACTATCTATTCCTCTCTCTTTAAAAGGATCCCTCTTTTTTTGTTGGGGCTGCTTTTTCGCCGCTATTTGCTGTGTTAATTTGTAATTCGCTTGTGCTTTTTGTTTTTTCATTAAAATTTAAATATTATTCTATATAATCAATAAATATAGATAAATTTAAATGAAATTTCAATTCTGTAAATTTTCTTTAATGATGAAGAATTTTCATTAAATATGACTCTATTTCTTTATAAAATAAGCAGTATAAACAAAATTAAGAAAATTGTTATCTGTTTTAATAAACTTGAATCCGATATTTTCTGTTAAGGTTGTAAATTCTTTAATCGTATGAAAATTTTTCACCGAATTGAATAAATAATCATAGGCATACTTACTTTGCGATATTTTATTACCGATTTTCGTCATTACTTTTCCAAAATAAACATCAAATATATTTCTTGTAAATCCTTTGCCTCCGAACATCTCGAGTACAATTAAATATCCGCCTTTCTTCAGAACCCTGTAAATTTCCGCCAAAGACTTTTCAAGATTTTCAAAATTTCTAACTCCGAATCCGATTGTCACGATATCAATTGAGTTATCTTCGTATGGTAAACCGGAGGCATCAGCAACTTTTATTTTTAATCCGTTATAATTAATTTTCTTTTTCTGAACATCGAGCATTTTCTCTGAAATGTCGCAGGAATATAGGTTAACCGGGTTCAGTGCTGTTAATTCCTTCGTTAAATCCCCTGTCCCGGAAGCGATATCGAGTATGTTATCTTTGGGATAATTTTTTTTCTGAATTTCCCTTATAATTTTCCGACGCCATTTTTTATCCAGATTTAATGTAAATAAGTGATTCAGTAAATCATAATGTTCTGAAATTTCATCGAACATTTTCCCAATCTTCTCTTTTGATTTTTGCATCTTATATTATCAGAATCTAAGTGATTTTACAGGTTCAAATCTGGAGGCAAGATATGAGGGAATGATAGTGGCAAGGAAAACAAGAACAATTGTAATTATAGAAATTAAAATTATATATTCAGGTTGAATTAATATCGGTACATTTTTCATATAATAAATGTCCGGAAGCTTAAAAAATTTATACTTTAATTCCAAAAAACATAACGATAATCCAAGTATATTTCCTAAAATAATTCCGATTACTCCTATGATTAGACCATCATATAAAAATATCGTCATAACATTTTTACTGTTTGCACCCAGAGATTTAAGAATTCCGATAGATTGGGTTTTTTCGAGTATGAGCATCAATAGTGGACCAACAATATTAAATGTCGCTACAATTATTATAAGTCCTAATATAATCGGTGTAGGTGCCTTCTGTAATTCGACCCATGTGAACAAACCTTTATATAATTTAAATAACGACCTCGGGTACGCGGGATAATCAAGTAAGTTCTTTAATTTTAAAACGATTTTTTCAACATTATCTATATCTTTAACCCTGATTTCTATTCCTGTAACGGCATTTTTGAAATTAAACATTTTTTGAGTGGTTTTTAAATCCGTATATATCATCACATCATCATACTCTCTTAGACCTGTCTCATAAATTCCGCTGACAATGAACTGTTTAATTTTAGGAGGATTAAATGGACTTGGTATTCCCTGCAAACCAAATACGATTGCTNNTTGCTTTGCTTCCAACTTTCAAATTTAATTTCTGAGCTAATTTATCACCTACTAATAACCTCGAATAGATAGTATCAATCGGTGTAATATTGAATTCACCACTAATAATTTTATTCCGTGCAGTAGATATATCTGTTTCCTGAACGATACCCTTTAAAATTATTCCTTCAATATTTTCTTTGAATCTAATCACAGCTTCACGCTGTACGAATGGAGAGATGCCTGTGACTTCGGAGATACTATCTGTAATTTTCTTTATTGTTTCTTTATAATTCTCTACTCCTTCGGGTAAAAATGAAGTAATTTGGATATGAGCCACCAAACCTGCCACTTTGTCTTTAATATCTTTTTCAAATCCGTTTAATATAGAAACTGCAATAATTAACGTAGCAACTCCTAATGTTATTCCTATTATAGCAATATAAGTGATGAAAGAAACAAATTTAGATTCTTTCTTTGAAAATAAATATCTTTTTGCTATATAATACTTAAAGTTAGCCACGTATTTAGTTTATTTTAAAAAGAGTTATAACTATTATAATAAATAAAATTCTATTTGAATAAATTAACATTAACTTAACAAATATGCTTTAATAAAGTCATCCAGTTCGCCATCCATTACAGACTGAGTATCAGAAGTTTCAAAATCAGTTCTATGGTCTTTAACCATGTTATAGGGATGGAAAACGTAGCTTCTTATCTGACTTCCCCATTCTATTCTCTTCTTTGATTTTTCTATTAAATTAATCTTTTCCATTTCTTTCTCTTTTTCTATTATATAAAGCTTTGACTTTAACATCTTCATGGCATTCATTTTATTCTGCAACTGGGAACGTTCATTCTGACATTGAACAACAATACCTGATGGTATATGCGTAATTCTGATTGCTGTTTCTACTTTATTTACATTTTGACCGCCTGCCCCGCCTGAACGAAATGTATCAATTTTGATTTCAGACGGATTAATCTCAATCTCTATAGAATCATCTATTATAGGGGAAACGTAAACAGCAGCGAACGAAGTATGCCTTTTTTTATTGGCATCGAAAGGAGAAATTCTAACTAATCTATGAACACCATTTTCTGCTTTTAGAAATCCATAAGTATAGTCCCCTGTAATTTCGATAGTAGCACTTTTAATTCCGGCTCCGTCACCATCGAGTCTGTCTACCAGTATAGTCTTAAATTTCTTTTTCTCGCAGTATTTAAGATACATTCTGAGAAGCATTTCCGCCCAATCCTGTGCTTCAGTACCACCTGCACCTGAATTAATAGTAAGTATTGCGTTTCGGATATCATCTTTATCGGAGAGCATATTTTTGAATTCGAGTTCACCCAATTCTTTTTCGAATTTTGTAATCTCGGTCTCTATTTCTGAGGCTACAGATTCATCATTTTCGCTTTCACCCATCTCGATTAAAGTCTGAATATCAGTCATGCGATGTTCAACAACACTGTAATCTTCGACCCATTTTTTAAGGCTGGATATTTCCTGTAAAATTTTCTGAGCGGATTTATTATTTTCCCAAAAATCCTGAATTTCTGTACTTTTTTCTAATTCTGTTATTTTATTCTTCTTTTGGTCAATTTCAAAGAAACCTCCTTAGAGTTTCTAATTTCTCCGCTGGTTCTTTAAGTTTATATTTTTGCTGTTCAAACATGTCTTAATTTATAAAATTTGTAAAATTTATTCAGATTTAGTGTATATATTCATTAAACCGTTAAAACGGTTCAATTATATATTATTTCTATTCCCACGACTAAAGTCGTGGGTTTTATTTTAGACCATTCGTATTATTATAAAATCTTTTAGCTAATCTGTAAATTATTTTAATTATAAAATTTAGAAAACAGATTACATTCCCAATCAGGGATTGGGAATGAGGAAATAAATTTAGAAAACAGATTACATTCCCAATCAGGGATTGGGAATGAGGAAAAAATTATTGTAATTCGTGAATTTTATATTATCTTGCTTTAACATTTAACATCTAACATTTATAACTTATTTTTCGATTTCCATTCTTAGAAGCGCAGAGGCAAGTGTTTTCCCCTGTGCGTCGAGTTTTAAAGAGACGGTTCCGCCGCCTCCCAGTGTATCATGAAGGACAAAATTTAAAGCATTTATATTCGGCATTTCGAATCTTTCCACTTCCCCTTTGCATATTCCTGTAAAAAACTTCTTAACTTTTTCAGCCGTAACTTCCTTTTTAATCAATTCATAGTCTTCCTTGTTGTATGCAATCAGACCTATATTAGCCGCATCTCCTTTATCTCCGCTACGCCCGTGGCAAATATCTTTTAAACGAATTTTCATAGTTTACTTTTGTTTATTTTAATTTAATAAAAATAACGGTCTTATTAAATTGACAATTTTATCTTTGTAAATATTATTTTGAAAATGCTTCTTTTCGTCAAATTAAATCATTGTATTACTTATATATAATCTCCGTAGACATATAATAAATAGCACTAAATTCATTTTTATCAAAATTTAAATTGTGTATTTTAATTTTCTTTTAAATTATGAATAATTTATGAATTGTACTCACCGGGTTTTAATAATTGTAGTGTTTTTCTTTAATATATTAATAAGTGTAAAAAGTTATGCCCAAATCGAAAAGAATAATGCAGAAGTTTATGATTTAGTTCCTAAAAATGTATTACAAATTGAAGCCGACTTCACTTTAGATAAAGTCAGAGGTAATACAAAATTGGCAAATACAATTTTAAATACCAAAGCTAACGATTACGCCGCACCTTCTATTACGTTAAGATATGGAGTAGTTAAAAATCTTGAATTTCAATTTATAACCGGTTATCGAGCAATTGTTTTAAATGAAAAAACAGGACAAATTCTGAAAAACGGAAAACCGGTAACTATTACAAAAGATATTACAGGTCTTTCAGAAATAACAGCAGGTCTTAAATTTGGTATTAATGCAGAAAAAAAAATGATACCAAGCATCGCATTAACAACATTGATAACAATACCAAACGCCGGTGCTCCCGATTTTACAACAAAAAATCCGGGTTTTGAATCAGTTTTGAATTTTTATAATACATTAAGTAAATATTCCGATATATCATGTGATTTGGGAGTAAGCTGGGATGGATTCAAAATGAATCCTTACCCTATTTGGTATTACAAAATTTCACCTGAATTATATGCCGGTAATTACCTTTCATTTTTTATAGAAAATTTAGGTTACTTAACAAAGAAAACTCCTGTGGAAGAAAGAATTGATATTGGGGCAGATTGTACTTTTAACGATACTTTTGAATCGTATATTTATTTCGGAACCATATTTTATAATAAAAATAGTTTCTTTTTCGCGGGTGCGAATTTTACTTTTACCATTCCTTTTTAATTATGCTTTCGGGTGAGCCTGCTTATAAACTTTTTTCAGTTTTTCAGCAGTAACGTGAGTATAAACCTGTGTTGTCGATAAGCTCTCGTGTCCTAACAAATCTTTAACTGCTCTGATATCTGCTCCTTTATCCAATAAATGTGTTGCAAAAGTATGTCTTAATATGTGAGGAGATTTTTTCTTTAATTCGCTTACGGCACTGAAGTCTTTTTTAATTAACCTGTAAACCTGCATCGGGTATAGTTTTTTCCCTTTATTGCTTACAAAAAAATTATCGAGTTTATTTATGTTGCATATGTTTCTTATTTCCGTATAGTTATTCATAGCTTCGTCTGCTTTTTTTCCGAAAGGAATTATTCTCTCTTTAGAACCTTTACCAAATACTTTTATTGTTCGCTCACCTCTGTCTATATCCTGATATTTTAAATTTATCAGTTCCGAAAGCCTTATACCTGTGCTGTAAAATAATTCTATTATAGCCTTGTCGAGAATTTTTAATGCCGTTCCGCCTTTTTTATCAAGAAGTTCGCTGATGTTATCCTGTGAGAAGAAAACCGGAAATTTTTTGCTTGTTTTAGGAAATATTAAACCGCTTGCCGGATTTTTTAAAATCAGGTTATATTTATAAAAATATTTGAAAAATGATTTAAGGACGGAAATTTTTCTCGAAATGGAACGTGAATTAAATTTACTGACTTTTTTAATATCGATTTTTTTTTCATCGAATAAACCTGCAACGAAGGATTTTAAATCAGGAAGAGTTATTTTATTCAAATCGATTTGAAATAACAATTCGCTATCTTTATAATCATCTGATTTAAGGTCAAATGATTTCCATAAAAATATACCGAACTGTCTTAAATCATTCTCGTAAGATATTAATGTATGAACTGAATAATGTTTTGAGTACTTTAAATAATCCAGATATTTGTTTAAATAATCGGAATAATATTTATTCTTCTGCTGCAACCGGTTTTAATTCAAGTTCAAATTTAGTTTTGCATTGCGGACATTCAAGAAACTTTCCGTCTTTTTTTGTTTCCTTTTTCAAAAGATATTCGTTATTGCAATTTGTACAGGTTTGAATCACCGGTTCAAAGTTTACGAGAAAATCACAATCCGGATATCTTGTACAGCCGTAAAATATTCTTTTGCTTTTTCCGCTGCGTCTTTGTAATATTTCACCTTCCTTACATTTTGGACATTTAATACCAAGTGTAATAGGTTTCACTCCTTTACATTTGGGGTAGTTCGAGCAACCGTAGAATCTTCCGAATTTCCCTACCTTTTCAAGCATATCCGCTCCGCACAAATCACATTTTATTCCCATCGCAGGTTTATTTTCTATAATATTTTCTTCGACGGATAATGTGGCTTTACATTTCGGGTATCTTTCACAGGTTAAGAACTGTCCGTTCCTGCCCCATTTTTTCAGCATGAAAGCCCCTGTTTCACTGCCGCAATCGGGACATATTATATCCGTTTTTTCTATTAATTCTTTTTTAATATCCGCAGCAGAAGATTCTGCAATAACCAGATCTTTATCGAACGGTATATAAAAATCGTTGAGAACTTTAAGGTAAGTCGACTCACCATTAGCAATTGTATCGAGTTCTTCTTCCATCTCGGCGGTGAACTTTGTGTTTATCACATCAGGAAAATATTCTCCGAGTATTTTATTCACGTACAATCCTAATGTTGTAGCAAATAATTTCCTCTCGATGAGGTCAACATATTTTCTATCGACAACTGTTGACACGATTGATGCAAATGTACTTGGTCTTCCGATACCCAGAGAATCAAGCTGTTTAATAAGACTGCTCTCTGTGTATCGCGGCGGAGGATTCGTGAAATGTTGTTCTTTCATCATGTTTATTGCTTTCAGCAAATCATCGACCAGTAAATCCGGCGGAATTACCGATAAATCATCTTCATCACCGTTTCCGTTTTCTTCTTTTGTAAATTCATAAACTTTCAAAAACCCGCTGAACCTGACTTCACTTCCGGTCGCTTTGAAAAAATATTGAAACGTATCGCCTTTCGGACTTAAAGCTTTTATTATAACTGTTTTCTGGTCGAAGATAGCCTGTGACATTTGAGAAGCAACAAATCTTTTCCATATAAGAGAATAAAGAGATAACAGGTTTTTATCAAGTTTTTTTAAATCTTCCGGCTTTTTGAATACATCCGTTGGTCTTATAGCTTCATGAGCATCCTGTGTATTTTTTCCTTTTGGCAGAAAATTTTTCTGATTACCTGAAAGGTATTCATTTCCATAATTTTCTTTTATGAACTTTGAAGCACCATCGATTGCATACTGGCTCACCCTTGTTGAATCTGTACGCATATACGTTATTAACCCGACATTTCCTTCACCTTTTGACACTTCAACACCTTCATATAATTTCTGAGCGAGCATCATAGTTTTTTTAGGTGAAAAACCGAGCCGCGAAGAAGCCGTTTGCTGAAGAACACTCGTTGTAAAAGGAGCAGGAGCATTACGTTTTACTTCTTTAAGCTGTATATCTAAAACTTTGAATTTATTGTTTCGTAAATTTTCCAGAATTTTATGAGCTTCATCAATATTACCTATATTCGGTGTTTCACCATTAAATTTAAGAACGTCGTCGTTAATTTTAAATAATTTTGCATTGAAGGGTTTAGTATTTCCTGATGGTTTTGAGAAGATTCCTTCAATTGACCAATATTCTTTTGCTTTGAAATTCCTTATTTCTTCTTCTTTCTCACATATTAATTTTAATGCTACAGATTGAACCCTTCCCGCTGAAAGACCATAATAAAAAGATTTCCAGAGGAACGGACTCACTTTATAACCGAGTATTCTGTCCATAACCCTTCGTGCCATCTGAGATGATACAAGATATTCGTCAATCTCTCGCGGGTTTTTCATTGCTTCTTCAACACCGGTTTTGGTTATTTCATTGAATAAAACCCTTTTGATATTTTTATTTACTTTAGGNNATTTCTTCGGCTATATCCGATGCTATTGCTTCACCTTCCCTGTCAGGGTCAGTCGCTATAAATACATTTTTTGAAAGTTTCGCGAAGTCTTTTATTTTCTTTACAATTTTTTCTTTTCCTTCTATAAAAGTATAAGTTGGAACAAATCCATTTTCGATGTCTATACTAATCTTATTTTTCGGTAAATTCTTTATGTGACCTACCGTTGCTTCAACATCAAAATCAGCGCCTAAATATTTCTTTATCGTTTTTGCTTTTGAAGGTGACTCTACTATTACTAAATTTTTGTTCATTATATAAAAAATATTTTTTCTTGTGATTAAATTACGGTTTATTTATTTGAAAATATCCTTAATGAATGGTATCGTTATTTTGAATTACTAATCTTTCCAGTATATCCGATTTATTTTCAAAATCGAAAATAAGAGAAGCTATGAAGTTTTTCATAACTTTTAAATCTACTTTTTGCATACCTGAGAACATTATTCTCTCGAGTATTAATTCTTCATCAGCATCTGACAATAAATTCAGCTCTCTGAGCATTATTAAATAACCCGATGCTTCAGTTGATAAAATACTTTTTTCCGCATTATGTAAAAATCTTTTCGATTTAACATTCTTATTTTCCTCTTTAAATATCTTTTCACCCTGGTCAAGTTTGGAATAAATCCATGCGAATGCAGTATTGATTTCAGTATCCGAATATCCCCTGTTAACAAGAAAACTAAAATCAATATCATTTAATTTTTTGCTTTCTTTAACTTCGTTAAGAATATATACTATTATTTCGATGATTTTATCCTGCATTTAATTTTAATTTGTTTAAATAATAATTTTCTGTTTCTCTCATCATACGTTTTTCTCTTACTAATTTATCTTTAAATCCGCATAAATGCAATATACCATGAATTATTACCCTCAATAATTCTTCCTTAAAATTTGTTTTAAAAAATCCTGCATTTTTAGCAACAGTGTTAACTGAAATGATAATATCGCTGTCAACAAAATTTTCCTTTATTTCTTTATACTCAAAAGTAATTATATCAGTTTCGTAATTGCGGGAGAGATATTTTTTATTGTAGTCTTTTAGTGTTTTAGAATTACAAAACAGAAAATTTATTGTTCCGAATATGATTTTATTATCTGAAGCTATTAACTTTGATGCTTTCTTACAACATCTTTTCAATTCAATTTCAGTAAAATCACTATTTAAGAAACTTTCTTTGAAAATAAAATTTAAATTCAATTTTAGATATCATCCCATTTAAATTACAAATCGGAATTTTGTTCAGTAACGGATAAAGCAACTGCAGATAACAGTTTTTCCGAGCTTAAATTCATAAAATCCTTATTCAGTAAACTTTTTCGGACATTGGAGTACAGGGAACAATCCCCCTGCTTCGAAATAATTAACCCTGAAATAAAATCTACCGTATCCGAAATAAAAATCACTTCTTCGAGCATTTCGCTGATAATAAAACCTGAGCAGTTTTGAAGCTGTAAATGGGAATTTTCAGTATAGACCGAAACCAGATTTTCATTGTTCTCCTCATGGAATATATCAATTCCAAGTATTGAATTGCTTTTAATACTTTTAACTTTGAAAGAATATGATTCCCCGTTAAACGTAATTTTATTCCCGAAAAACTCTTCAATTTTCGTTATCGAATTTTTATCTATTAATATTTTATTATTATTTTCGCTCAATTTAATACACTATTAACATAATTACTTTTTTAAGCAATTACAAAATATAATAATTTGCTTTATAAATAAAGGTAAATTTCACTTTCAAAATCAATTTTATTTAAAATAACTTATGTTTTATCTTGATTTTGTTGTTTTGAAGAACTCCCATATAACGGTTGCAGCATCAAAATCCCCGCAAACGTTTCCCACAAGAAACCTCGGNNTTAATATCACTTTCGTATCTTTTAATCCATTTACAAATTCATATTTTGTTGCAAAACAGTCATCATCTACATTTATATCAGGAATTTCTGTTATTACAGGTTCGTTATTACACTTATCCAGTGTTTTAAAAATATTTATAGTACTATCTGTTGATATGGTCCACCCATGGCTTTTACCAATTTTAAATCCTACTTTTCCGCCCTCGTATTTTATCAGAGGGTCCGCTGTACCATTAATCAACATCAATGATACAGGATTTTCGGGATAATAATCTTTAACGAGCAATTCGGGAATATTTGCAGCAACCGGAGCAATCGCTAATATTCTGTTTGAAAGTTTAAGAGCGAGATAGAATGAAAATATCGCGCCATTGGACATTCCCGTAGCAAAAATCCTGTTAGTATCCGGATTATAATTATCTCTGATTCTGTCAATTAATAATGACATAAACTTTAAATCATCATATTTATCATTACCTTCAACTTCCCTTCCGTCGTTCCATCCTTTGTTTATTCCATCCGGATAAACAGCAATAAATCTGTCTTTATCTGATAATTTGTTAAAATTAGTACTTTTCATAATTTGTTTTCCTGAGCCTCCGTGTCCATGCAGAATTATTACGAGCGGCAATTTATCAGCCGGATCTACGGATTTGGGTATATGGATAATATATGTTCTCTTTAGATTATCGACGGAAATAGATTCGGTTTTAGTTTGAGAGAATGTTTTTACATTTAAAAAAAGAAACAAAAATGTACTTAATATTAATAGAATTAAGTATTTAACAGAGAAAATCATAAAAAATAAATATAATTTTTGTAAAAACTTAATATTTTGTAACTTTAAATTCAAGTTCATTAACAAATATATTTATTTTCTCTCAAAATTTCTTATCAAAAATAATTAAAATGCGTTTTATATATATTTGATAATCAGATATTTAAATTTTTTTAAAAATATGATTTTTTGTATACCATTTTTCCACATAAAAAGTCCAAATAATCTACAAAAAGGTAAATAACTAATTATTATTGACTTTTTTTGATTACATTTTGGCATATTAATTGTAATAATTTGACCAATAATTTAATTTATATATTTATATGAAAAATTTTCTTCACTTTAAAAAAGAGCTTTTGCTCTCGGTAGTTGTAATATTTTTAATTACAGTATTATCGTCTACATTATTTGCTTATCCGACTGGAATAACGGGGAGGACATTAAAATCGATTACAACCGGTTGCAGTTCCTGTCATACTCAGGGAGCTCAAGTAACCGGAACCTTAACCGGTCCTGATACTGTATTAGCCGGTTCAACGGTTGCTTACACAATTAACATTTCTCACACAAACGGCGGTTTAATGGGATGCGACATCGCAGTTCAAAGAGGAACTTTAGCAGTTGGTTCAGGAGGAACATATTTAAGGTCAGCAAGCGGAGAATTGACACATATAGCCGGTATCTCAGGAAGTTCAATTCAAATAAGTTTTAATTACACGGCACCTACTTCAATTGGATGGGATACTTTATATGCTACTGTTGATGCTGCTCATTCAGGAAACTGGGCTTTTGCACCTAATATGCATATTTATGTTAAAAATGTTTCGGGAATTATTAATCAGAATTTACCTTTATATTTCAGATTAAATCAAAATTATCCAAATCCTTTCAATCCAACTACACAAATTAGTTTTACTACAGGTTCCGCAGGTAATGTAAAACTAATAGTATATGATATTCTTGGAAATGAAGTAGCAACTTTATTAAATGAAAAGAAAGATGCAGGCTATTATGAAATTGAATTTAATGCAAATTATTTATCGAGCGGAGTATATTTTTATAAACTCGAAACCAATCAGATGACGGATATAAAAAGAATGACTTTGTTAAAATAATACATATCTTCAAAGAATTTCAGCGAACAAAACAAAAAGAAACAATGAAGCCCTGAGAATACAAATTTTTAGGGCTTTATTTTTTTAGAAAAATAAAATTGATTTGACCTTGAATATTCCTATATACTGATTTTATTTTCAAACTCTCCCCTGCCCCCTCTCCTACAAGGAGAGGGGTAAAGAAGTAAAATTGATTTATTTGATTTTGAATAATTTCTTATAATTGTATTTATTTTTTCCCCAGACTGCTATTCCATAATTATAAAGAATTTTATTGTCGAGCCCATGCCATCTTTTTTTAAGCTGTGAATATGACAGATACCCTTTCCCGAATATTGCCGGGTCTTCAAGTATAAGTCCCGATTTATTATATCCGCAAACTACTACGTAATGTCCCCAGTTGTTTGTTTTAATGTAATTTGTATTCCGCTCTGCCCAGGCCTGTATTAATATTATTACAGGTATCTTTCTGTCAATATATTTTTTCAGAATTTCAATGTTCATATTTCCTTCGAAAATTTTGAAACCTCTCTTATTAAAAAAACCAATAATAGATTTTGTAGCTGTGCCATATTTTTTGCTCACTTCTAATTCTTTTTCCAATTCGGTTTCAGTATAATCAGTGCCATAATATGCCATTACTGCCTGAACGCATTCTACACCGCAATCGTAATTGGTATTCTGAAAAATATCAGGTATATAAAATTGTTTTGTCATTAAATATTAATTTGGTTTTCAGATGTTATCAGTTTATTAATATAAAAAAATTTATCAATTGTTTAACTATATATATGAATCATTTAATTAATAATAAACATGTGAAGATAATTTAACATTTTGTATCTGTTTCTTTTTTAGTTAAAAGAAGTAGATTAAAAAATAATTTATTACCGGCAGCTAAACCATTTTGTAAATTGATATGTCTAATTATAAAGTAAAATAGAAAAGAATTTATATTAAAAAAATAAAAAATGAAAATCATAAAAATAATATTGCTTGTTATAACTTTTACAATAGTTTTAGAAACATCGGAAGCGATATCGAAAACTAATGACGACTTTTTCAGATTCAGGCCTCGTCACAGAGTTGTAGTTGTTTATCCAAGACATTACCATAGAAGACATGTAGTGTATGTTGCTCGTCCAAGATGGCACAGGAGACATGGTATAAGAGTTCGCTTATATTAATTCAAACTTAAAATTGCTAAATAATTTGTCCTGGAGTTTTATATAAGTGAGATGAACGTTTAATATATTAAAAGCTTTAGATTATTTTTTAATGTCAATCTTAATTTTTTCCAGTACAGGATTTATCGTCTCTAAATCGTTAGTAATGAAAAGTGTAGCATCTGCGACGTATTCATTCAGAAGGAATTTGTAATAAACGTGTCTTTCTGTAAAATCCTCGGGGAAATATAAATATAAAATATTTTCCCCGTTAAATAACGGCTTTTTGTGCAAAATAGTTTTAAAACTAAAGCAATAAAACTCTTTTTCTGCAATTTCTTTTTTTGAAATGCTTGTGTCAAGTACCTCATAATTCCCCTGACCTGCTTCATTCAACAATAATCTATATTCATTATGAAATACCGAATCAGCTATTTCTTTGTTTGATATATTGCTAAAATCTATTTTTAATGAATCTTTGTTTACTTTTATTATCGAATAGCCAACAACTTTAACAATAGATGTTTTTTCTTTATACATTATTACTTCCCATTTTTTATCAGGTTCCTGTTTAATAGTCCAGTTCCCTTCCGGAACATTGAATGATAATTCTTCTATTTTCAAATTATGAGGCGTTTGTGAAAACATCGAACCGGGGATTAATATAATTAAAATTGTTATTCCAATTCCGCATGAAGTGATACTATTTAATAATCTGTATAAATACAACACTAAAATATTTTTATTATATATTCTCAAAATGTTAAAATAAATTGTTTTAAAACAAAGTATAATCAAATTAATGAATAACTGCGCACTATTATAAAATATATAATGGTTAAGTATATTTCAATAACATAATTAAAACAAGCATTAGTATGAAATCTATCATTAAATATCAATATAACTAACCTATGGAAAAATCAACTATTGCATTTACATGACAGGTTAACGTATCAATTAAAGGAATATCAACATCTTCCTGTTTTATAATTAGAGGAATTTCCGTACAACCTAATACTATACCTTCAGCACCCTGCGATTTAAGTTTATAAATAATTTCCAGCAGTCTTTTCTTACTTTTCAAATCCATAATGTCTTTTAGTAATTCGTTGAATATTGTCCTGTTAATAAATTCCCTGTCTTCATGTTCCGGTATGATAACATCTATATTATCGTTAATTAAATTTTTCCTGTAAAAATCTTTTTCCATAGTTGCTTTCGTTCCGAGTAAACCTACTTTTGAAAGCTTTAACTTTTTTATTTCTTTTGCGGCAGCTCTTGCAATATGTATTATTGGAATTTCAATATTTTTTTCCAGAGCATCTGCAAGCATATGCATAGTATTCGCACATAGTACAATACATTCGGCACCCGTTTTCTCTACTATTTTAACAGCATCAAACACTATATTATAAAATCCTTCCATATCATTTTTCTTATTAAATACATCATCGATATCTTCGAAATTCAGAGAATAAAGAATACATCTCGCGGAATTCAGTCCCTTCAATTTATCGTTCACAAGTTGATTAATGAGTTTATAATATTCAAGGGTGGAAACCCAGCCTGTCCCGCCTACCATTCCTATAGTTTTCATTTAATTTATTTTATTAATTGTTTTTCTGTGCTTTTAATAATTTTTGAAATTGTTCTTTAGTTAACGGTGTGCAATAACCTACATAATTTATAAAGAATTCATCGGGATTCTTCATTGTAATCCATTTATCGTTTTCATAATTAAAAAAATTAATTTTCCAGTTCATAATATCATAAACANNGTATTATGACATTCCCCGCATTTTCTCCCGTCTTTTCTGATGGAATGAGAAAAACCCGGAGCAACTGTTACCATAGTTTTATTTTTTGAAATAAAAGTTAATATATTCCCTAAAATAACTTTATCATCTTTATTAACTAAAAATAGCATATTTTTTATTGCAGGTATTCGTTTTTTAATATCAAAATGACAGTTGATACATATAGAGGTTTCAGTTATATGGCAGGTGCCGCAATCAAGTTTACCGTTATGAACCGTGTGACTTAATGAGCCGCTTATTTTTGAATGACAATTCTCACAGTGAACATCGAAAATTCCCGGTTCATAATATGTATTGTGTGCAATTCCGTCTCCATGTATCTCTTTTGCTGTATGACAATCCATACATTTCATTTCTTTTTGAAAATGCACGTCGGGTCCTTCTTCATCAGAGTTATGGCATTTTTTACATATGTCGTTATTTTTGAGAGGCTTTAATGAATAAAAAGATACTCCATTGGAAACATCCAGATGACAGGCATCGCAAGTATATGCATGGCATTTTGCAGACGTGCAATTCAGTTCATCGGCGGTTTTGCCTGCTATCCTTTCGACTCCTCCCTGTTCTTTTGAATACCAGTATTTTATGCCGTTATTTGTGTAGTGCAGGCTTTTTGTATAAAAATTTTCTTTTTGTACTGAATCGATTTTCTCCTGGCTGAATATAAAACAGGATGATAATAAAATAATTGAAACTAAATAACCCGAAAAGAGGAAAAACTTTTTAGAGTAAAAATTTTTCATATGTTTGATGATTTTATTTTGTAATTTACGATTAATTAATCAAATAATAAATTAACAAACAGGATGAATAATTTACTTTACGAAACGAATTACTATCGAATATTTATTAAGAAATAAATAACCACTATCCATATTTTCAAATGAATGGTGGTTAAATTATTATTTATTTATTATGTATTATTAATATATCTTAATTATTTATTTACAGTAATATCTCCTGATGCAGAGCTGATTTTTATTATCGGCGTTTCTTTATAAATCGTTATTTTCTTTACTTTCTTAGAATGGTTATTACCCGTCTCTGTTTCGTTATCCAGCTTGAAAGGAGCTACAATATCACCGCTGTTTCTTCCTACAGTTAATTCGAAATGACCGGATATAGGGTTTCCATTGTAGTTAAGTATAGCATCACCCGATGCAGTGTTGATTGAAATATCATAATCGGGACTTGAAGTGAGTCCTACACCCACATCACCGGATGCAGTATTAAATGAGCTCTTATCGGTTAGTGCAACATTAGAAGCCTTTATATCACCGCTTGCTGTACTTATTTTAAAACTACTCTTTGAATTATTTATCACGATGTCACCGCTTGCCGTACTAAATTTCAAATTTCCATCAGTGTTTAATAATTTAATATCGCCGCTTGCAGTATTGATTTTTATATTACCTCCGGAATTTTCTATAACAGCATCACCGGAAGCAGTATTCACAACTATTTCAGCAGATAAATCATTTAATTTAAAATCACCTGATGCCGAATTAAAATTAATTTTCGTACCTGCAGGTATAGAAATTTTCCATTTAATCTCACCTGAGGTTGAAACTTTAAAAAGCTCGGTGAGTGTAAGAGAATTATCCGATTCATTCATTTGAGGTTCAAAAGAATTTTCATCTTTTATTCTGTAAGAAACCGTCACATTTATATTATCACTTTCACTCTTAATAATTTTGCAATCCCCGCTTACGAAATTCATATTTACTACATCCTTTTTNNTGCGTTTCAACCGTTTTACAGGAAATTGCTATGAAACACAGCATTAGTCCTACTATAATTGCCTTTTTCATTTATATCTCCTTTAAATATTTATATTAAAAAAATTATATTCTGAATAAATATTGAAATTTTAAGAAGAACTGCCTGTTTGTAAGAACGTATTTCGGATAACCGTTCGGTGTATCTATATCATTATATTGGTGTGTAAAACCAAAATAAAAAATTGTAAACGGATTCGGCTTATAACTGCCAAGAGGATTCAAATTAAAGCTTCCCGAAAATGAATTGTATTCGGCAATCAACCGGAAAGTTATATCTTTTTTAATGTTATAAGAAGTTGTATTTCTATAAATATAACCTGCGTATATTTTCTCCCCTTTGTAGTTATTTTCAAGTTCAAAATAGTCATAATTATTTTGCATTAAAATATTACTCACAGGTTTAAATGTAGATGATAAACTAATAGTCATTCCATATCCTACCGTGGGATTATCATTTCGAATTATGTATCTTCCAAGTTCTATATAGCCACTTAACGATATTAAATTTATTGTGTTTATATTAACATAAATAGTTCCTCTTCTAACACCTTCATTAAACACTCCGTTAAAATGCTCATTATCGATTGCGTTAAAATACATATCAATACTGATTTGATTATTGAGCTGCATCCAGATTTCGGGTCTGAAAAATTGTTCTCTGGGTCTTCCGTCATAATAACTTCTAACATATCCGGAAAACTGGGGTTGAACTCTTAAAAAAACTTTTGAATCAGGATAGAATAAATATCCCTGCCATGTTGCGATTTCCCGGAAATCATTATTGCTTAAGTAGCCATTATCTCTTCTTGCTGTCGGTGATATATCTCTGTACGATATGTTATAATTCCAGCTTCGTGCACTTCGGGTAAGAAGAGCATAATTCTGATAACCTGAATACTGTTCACCATCTAAAGCCGAAGTAAACTTACCGTTATCAAACGTATTTGAATTTTCATAGTCGGGATAATTTATTTCTTTCGTAATATACTTCATAAACTGGAAATCNNAATTATCAAGAAATTTTAATTTACCGTCGATTCCGAATGTTCTGTTATAACCGTCTACATTTAAAAACTTGTCTCCGTCTTTGTTTACCTGCCTGTCGGTAAAAATAAAACCCACGAATGATTCATCTTTCAGGGTATGCTTAATGCGAAATATATTTGAAAGAGATTTCCTGTTTGTTAACAGGAAATCACTGCTCTCTGCAAACGGAACTATAAACGGAGTTTGTTTATCATATGCATTCAGATATCCGAATTCAGTTTTTCCGATTTTACCTGTAAGTTTTACCGCATATAAAGGATTATTTATAGCTCGTGTATAAACGACAAATAAAACGGAATTAAAAATATTTGCACCTTCGAGAAAGAAAGGTCTCTTTTCGTTATAAGAAAAAGCATAAGTATTGTTAGCGGTAATTATTCCAGCATCCGATTCTACCTGCGAAAAATCGGGATTATAGGAAATGTCTGCAGTTATGTTCGATGTTATTCCATATTTTGCATTAAACCCAAAATCCCCTTTTACTTTTTCGTTTTCAAATTTAGAATCTGAATTTGTATTATCGGAGATAGCACCTGACTGAGTACTAATTGCATATGGTAAAAATTCTATATTTTTTCCGCCTTTAATATTTTTTACACCTTCAATTTTTATTGCGTTTGTAAAAAGTGTAGGGTCATCTCTTGATATTGCTGCTAATGAAGACTGATAACGGTTTTCCCTTGGTCTGATTCTCAAAAACTGAATCTGCCATTTCTGTACGTCCTTGTTCGGAAATCTTAAACTTTTAAATGGTATTGCAATTTCTAGTGTCCATCTGTCTTTATATACTTTTGCGGCTGAATACCATATCATATCAAACGATGCATCTTCATTTCCCGGTGTTGTCCAGGTTAAATCTCCCTGTACGCCATTTGGGTTTACAAAAAGTTCATAAGCCTGTCTGCCTTCATTATACGTATCCAGAAAAAAACCGCAAAAATCATCACTAAACATTTTATCCCGCTCGCACAAAGATTTTCTTAGTTTGGAAATATCATTTTCATAACAAATAAAACCGAAATATAAATTGTCGTCGTCATAAAACATCTTTACTTCAGTTTCAACTTCGGGTTTTGAGTTATCGCCGGGACTTACTTCACAAAAATTATTATACGATTTAACTTTATTCCAAACAGGTTCGGATAAATTACCGTCGACTTTAATATTTGCATTATCAAAACGGGATATCGTTAAAGAACTGAATGAATTTGGCGAATATTTTATCGAAGTAATATTATCTGCTGAGGATGTATCCTTCAGACGAGTAAATTTAGCTGTATCTGTTTGATTGTAAACAGGTTCAAATGAATTAGTAATATTTTCATCTGCACCAGGTAACAAATTTAATTCGTCATAATCCTGCGTTAGAGCTGCAGAACAAATTACTAAAAGCTGCAAAATAATAAGTATAACCCTATTAAATAGTTTTAAGTTAATTAGTTTTGTAACTCCCATAATCAGAAATTTAATGATTTATAAATTTATGACATTTCAATTTTATTTTCTTATTAACGAATAAATAACTTAAATATTGATTTACGCTATTTAATTTTTATACGTAAACTCGGGATAACAGTTACAATTTATTAATTTTTAAAATTATTTTATAAACATGAAATATTTTATTATTTCATAGTAAAAATTCTCAATTGCTTTTTGTTCAAAAGAATCTAATATTTAACAATAAAAGCTTATACTATTTTAATAACATTAATAATAAAATCGTTATGAAATATTTCTTAATAATTAGTGTAATGTTCATTGCAACAAACTTCACTTTTGCTCAAAATATGAATTTCCGGGATGGAGCAGGATACTGTTCCTATAATAAATCTCACAGACCCCTGATGATGGAAATAATTGAATCTCCAAATACACCTTCACATTCCTATGATGTTTTGAATTATAAATTGAATTTAGATATATACAATTGTTTTAAAACTTCAACAAGAGCTTATAGTGCAAATAATTTAATTACCTTCAGAGTTGATTCGACTCTGAACTCAATACAACTAAATGCAACTTATACATCAATTGTAATAGATTCGATCAGATTACAAAATGGTCCTGTTCTGATTTTTACACACAGCAGTTCAACAAATTTGGTCACTGTTAATCTTGACAGAACTTATAATCATAATGAAATTGTTAATCTTACAATTTATTACAGGCATAATAATGTTAGTGACGGTTCATTCAATGTTTCAGCGGGATACGTTTATACCGATTGCGAACCGGAAGGAGCAAGGGATTGGTTCCCATGCTGGGACAGACCATCTGACAAGGCTACGGTAGATATTACTACTAAGGTACCATCAAATGTTAATCTTGGCTCGAATGGCAGGCTTGCAGATTCAANNAATGCAATTGCTGATATGACTACGTATTATTCACAGCTCTTCGGAGAAATGCCTTTCGAGAAGAATGGATTTGCGGCTGTTTCGAGTTATGGAGGAGGAATGGAAAATCAAACCCTGACAACAATATATTCAACAGGGTGGAGTTCTGTCACTGCTCTGATTTCTCATGAATACGGACATCAATGGTTCGGAGATATGATTACTTGCGGAACATG
>PNBM01000296.1 GCA_003135995.1 Ignavibacteriota bacterium
AGACGGCTTACCGTTACTCCCTGCATTAGTTGGTGTGTCTAATGAGAAAGACGATAGGATATAGATAACAATAATCATTAACAATTGGACTTATGCCCGATTTATTGCCACAACTTATTCAAGCTATTATATCAAAAATAAATCCATTCGTCACCTAAGAAATTAAAATCTTCTTGGGTAGACAAAATTTTAGCTTGTTTTAGCTGAGATTTAGGAATATCAACTGACGGGATTTCGTTAAATTTTGGTGGGTAGGTTTCAATTAAAGTATTATTAGTACCGATTCTCACCCAAGCCTGATACTTAGGAAGATTAAATAATTCTTGTGACTTAATGTTAAAGATTGGTGAAAACCTTCTGGCTTCTGGGAATATTACTCTCTATTCTTGTTAAACAGGTGAAGNNCTAATGATGACCGAGAGTTAGGAGGACATTTTTCTTACTCATTACTGCAATTTTGTAGCAATTGGGTTAATAATCAAAAAACTGATAATATCTTGGATATCAAAACAGCTTTTGATAATGCTAAAACTTTTTTACAAATTAATTTTACGACTAATCAACATCCGGAAATTTATCTCGTAAATAGATCAGATTGATTTCCATTTGCGATTTTCGAGATACCTATACAAATATTTTATGATTTTAGCTTTTCTAATCAAATGCATTTAAACTTTTTACCATAAGAAATAAAACAAGAGGCTATTTTATAAAGACAGCCTCTTTTTTTAATAATTTTTTTTATTTCACGGTACAAAAGATAAAATGCAGCTATCTACACCCCAAGGGATTTCATAACGACCAAGAATAAACATCCATTTATTTTTGTCCATTCTGATCATATTTGGTAAACGATAACTCCCATTTTTGTCTTTATAAAGGGAAGATTTAATATCGAAAGATACTACACCTTTGCCTATTGGGAACATCCTTTTATTCAATTCCCAACACAAACTTAAACCCTGAGCTCCTACCAATATTAATGATTTTTGCGAATTTAGAAAACGTAAACATTCCTTGGAGTTAAAGTTTTTTGATGATTGAAATAAACGAACTAAATATTCCTTTCCACCTTCTAATTTGTTGCTTACTTTACTAAAATGTTTATCTGTTATTATTTTATCAAATTTGTAAAATTTTTTGGTATTCAAAGTATTTAATTGATGTTCATGCTCATAATACTCTGGTACTCGTACTTTGCATTCACTAAAAAGATGGAAAGTTGAAGTAGGTGAAACTTGATGAAGGTCCTCACTATGGAGGACATCTTTTTTTTCCATAGTGGATTCCTTTCTATTTTATTTTTAAAGATCTTGTTTTTATAATATCATAAACTTATTTTTTTTGCAACAAGCTATTATACTAATAAAACCAACAATTTTATACTGTTAAAAAACTTTTATATAACTGATTTAATTTATGGAACAGAAGAAAACCACATAGTTCGGTCAAATCCTTTTGAATAATCTGGATCGTAAGATAATGGGATTGGATAATATAACCAAGCTAATTTAGAATAGCTCGTAAGAATAGTAAATGCTGTGTAATAAATAAATGGTTTTGGTCCAAACGGACATAATACAATTCTACTTTTTTTATCCTTCGCTGCATTACAATAAGTGGTTATTAATTTTATCAATTCTTCAATGTCATTGTATCTTATTTTTTTAATGCTAAAATCTCTAAGCCCCTTATCAATTTCATGATATAGCCAAGAATTTTGTATATCAGTCACTATTGACAATCTTGAAGGTAATTCCTTTGGAAGCACTTTTATTACCAAACCATTATCTGGTTCAGCTTCGTTTATTGATAGTCGAAGACGATCGCCCTCGTGCCCTAAAATTGCAATAATATTAGTAGACGAATATGATTCTGTAGAATTTAAATCAAGCCTTATATGAAGCGTTGTTATCCATTTTCCTTTCCCCCAAATATTTCTATATGGATTGCCATAAATTTCAGGATTTGAATAAGCTAATACTATTGGAATTGAAAGTTTTTGTTGGCAAATCCAGTAAGCCAAGGCTACTGTATGAATTTTTGTAAAACATGAAAAATCGATTACAATTGCACAACGTTCATTTGATTCCGAAATTTCTTTATATGTTTTTCCTAAAATCCCAAGAAATTCTGAATAACGATAAGGATGAACGCTTAAGAACTGAAATTGATTTTTAATAAGCTCGGTCATCTTTTTCTTGTTTCGAGATCTATTCTCTTCACATTCTTTGCTTGCTGTTAACACGTTAAGATAATCAACAATAAAGGCTTTTGTTATTTGCAAATTGTTGTTAAATAGTGAATCAAGAGAACCTAAGCACCGATCCTCGAAACTTAACGCACCAATCCAAATAATATTTTCAAAATCTTCCTTTAAATTAGAAATTTTAATTTGCATCTTACAGCAGTATTAAAAATTATTTAAATTTTTACTTAATATTTTATCTATATAATTAATACGAATCCGAAATTTTGATAATAAATCATTTTCATTTTTACAATGTTCAGCCTGTGGACATGAAATAAGTAATCCAGGTTTTAAATTTGCTTTATAAAAATCCNNCAAATCCATAATAAATAAATGTCTTGAAAAAATGGAATGAGATTCTGAATATCCCCTTTTCTTTGAAGCGAATAATCCTCCGGACAGACAACAAAGATAATCATTATTTGAATCATCTAAACAAATAAATAAAGTACCTGCGGATCTTGTACTTTTAATTATCCTTTCAAGATGATTTTCATCTATATTTAATATTTCAAACTCCATGCTTAAATTAACTTGTTTGCTTAAATCATCTATTTTTTTAAATACTTCTTCGTATCTGTTTGTACCTATGACAAAAATATTCTTAAGTTTGGGGGGTGCTTCTAGATTATTACCTTGTGAATCTTTTTTCCATTCCCATTTTGAATCCTGCTCCACATAAACACTTATTGACGTTAAAAAACGTTCAATCTCATCAGTAGTACTATCAAAAAACTGATTTTGTCTATCCATAATCCATTTAGGAAATCCAGCACTCTTTTGTTTATTTGAAAAACATTGTATAACAGGTTTGTTTGCACTTATAGCTACACCATATTCGACAAATATATCTTTTCTTGGAATGGAAAAATCACACAATACCAAATCAACTCTATTAATTTTATCCATTATAGCTGGTGACCATCTTGGAGAACCTTCTAACTTACCAGTAATAATTTCAACTGATGATTCAAACCGTTTAACAATAACTTGTTCAATAAAACTTTTTTTGTTTTCAGGGTTTGACATCCAGTAAGAAATAAAAATTTGTTTATTTTTTTTAGGCCTTGAAAAACTTGTAGTCCATTTCTTCAAACTATCTCTTGGAATGTCAATGTTTATAGTGTTATTATCAAAGGTGAATTTATGCAAATTAAAGTTACTTTCGTTAACAAATAAAATCGGAGCTATCTCACATGTTGTGGGTATAATTCCAGGTATATATTGTTCATCAGACCCTATAAATAGTATCCCCTGTTTTAAAGCAATTCGGATTAATTGTTCGGGTTGTTTATTCTCGTTAATGTCAAAAAGTTCAGCTTTAGAAAAAGACAATAAAGTTCTTTTTGATGGTGCTGTGCTTGTTTGTTCAGACATTATGAGAGCTCGCCACTCCTTCAACATAGATTTTGGATTTGAGCACCACGCTCTTAATCTATCTTGAACCATACTTTCGTAGCTTAGTCCGATATCATGGATAGCTTTGAATAGCACTTCATCTGGATTTTTATTAGTTTCTTCTCGTATTTTAACATAGTCCTTTATAGTGTTGATTGCCAACCTTAGAGATGGCCACATAATGTTTCCAATGAGAGTTGATCTAGATTCAATTTCTCCTTTATATGGTTCTTTAAGAGGTAATCCTTTAATAAATTCAAGTACAAAAGATTGAGGTATTGTTCCATTTTCACCCTTCCCTAATTTAATTATTTGATATGAATCGTATATTGTGATTCCGTTTGGCATAACTTCAGGTTCAGGAGCTGTTGGACAGGGTCTTGTAGCGAGAACAGAAATAAAATTACCGGAACGACGAAGTAACTCCATTATAGGAGTGAAAAAATTTTGTGATACTTGATCAATTTGATCAACGAGTAAAATTAATAATTTGGATTCCGTCTCTTTTATAACAGTTCCAAGTTCTGAAGCTACTGTAAAGACATTAGGTAAGTTCTTCTTTGTAAATTTATATTCAGTTAGTGCTTTAAATATCCAATTTCTTGCTTCGATTCTAATTTTTGAAGAATCATTACCGAAAGCATCTTCAAATAATTTCCAAATAGACCGGAATCGTTTCGGTTCATCAAATGCACCAACACTTTCACATAATCCGATTATAATTGCAAGTGACATTGCTTTTAAAAGAACAAAAGCATTTGGAGTCATTTTTATGGATGTAAATGTTTCCGTCTCACCGGCTATTTGTGATGTCCATTTTAGCGCATCAAAATAGATTGGTTTATATTTATCGCTTTCTTGCCAATTTGATAAAAGCGATTTAAGCATAATCGTTTTTCCAGAACCAATGGGACCAATAATTAAATGATTTCTATCAACGTTAGGCAAACCTTCTGGGTGGTTAACGTATAATGCAGTTGCTTCATTAATAGTATATAAACTTGCATCAGGTTTAATGTCGGCTAAACTTCCCGGAAACTTTAAATTATTCTTCATTTAATGATCTTCTTATTATGTGAGACAATCATTCTTGAATTACAGAAGATTTCTAAAATTATTGGAATTTATATCAAATATTTAAAGAAAATAACAATAAAATNNTACTGATTTGTCAATTCATATTATTTATAATTTCAATCAGGGTAACTGTCCTTATCTATTTTCCATCCTTTTTCATTTATTGGACTACTTGACCTTTTTTTATTTTCAAAATCATTTTACTCAACTTCTTTGATTTTCAGTTTTTACAAATATTTTTAAATAATTTCAAAATCACATAGTTCCTGCAGTTTATTTAATGTTTTTTTCGACTGAAAACTGACCACCTTTTCGCCTGAAAACTGACCACCCAGTTATAAAACAAGCAAGAAAAATAATCCTCTTTAGAAAGGGAATAATTTTATAAATTTTNNAAATCCGGATATGAGCCTGCGCGAGATAGCAAGATATCTTCAAGTAAGCCACAACACGGTAAAAAAAACTCTTGAAAGTGAAAGTCCACCGCAATATGAGAGACCTTAGAAGATAAATATTAACATAGAGCCATTTAGAGAATTTATATCTGAGATGGCAAATGTTAAGAAATATAAAGGGTCGAGAATATATAAAGAAATCAAATCAAAAGGATACAAAGGTGGTCGA
>PNBM01000373.1 GCA_003135995.1 Ignavibacteriota bacterium
TTGATTTTTTCCTGTACTTCTTCGGGTGGTACAATTCCGGATATTATCAGGTCTGTAAGTTCAATTCCCATTTCGTTAAAGAAATCCGTAACTTCGCCTTTAACGCCCGTTTCAATTTGCGGATAGTATTGACCTAAATCGAAAACTGTTTTTAAATTTTTTCCTAAAACAGTATTTAATCTTGAAACAATTTCATCTCTCAGGTAATCTTCAATGTCGTTCGTAGTAAACAATCCCTGTGTGGAAACGATTTCCAGCATAAATTGTCTCGGGTCTTTTATCCTGATTGAGAATTTTCCGGATGCCCTTAACTGAACGAATGATAATTCAGTGTCGCGGAAATTAATTGGCGATTTTGTTCCCCACCTCAGGTCAATGAATTTTTTCATAGCAATGAAATATACCTGTGCCTGGAATGGAGATGTTCCTCCGAATGGAAGGCTTATCAGTTTTGTAAGAAGCGGAATATTCTCAGTCGATAATGTGTGTCTTCCCGCGCTGAATACATCCAGCACTTTTCCGTCTTTGAAAAAAGCCGCTGCCTGAGAATCCTGTACAATTAGCTGTGTGCCTAACCTGTAAGATGCTGAACCGTCCTGAGGTTCGCGATGAACCATTACTTTCCCGGTCTCATCAAAAAATTGAATAACGTCTATTAAAGCCATAAATTTAAGTTATAAAGTTTATAAAGTTTTTAAAGTTAATCTAAATAGTGAAATAGTGAAAAAGCTAAATAGGGTTAAAATAATTTGTGCAATCTATTTTTAAACTTTTCGATTGTTTTTTTCACTTCTCACGTTTCACCTTTCACAAATTAAAATTTACAAATTTTCAATTTTACAAATTTTACGAATTTTTAATTAAATGCTCTTAATAAATTTTCCCTCTCATCAAATTTTAAAAGAAGGTTATCCAGCGAATAAGAAATTTTAAACACGCTGTCTTTTATATCTGTATTTGCGTTGCTGTTAGTTTCCAGTTCTCCGAAGAGTGTGTTTGTTTCCTCAACAAGCGTTATTAATGCGGAATCGAATTGATAAAGCATATTCAATTTATCTTCTTTTATCTTTACCACGTCGAACATACCGCTGTATCCGCGTGCCGCCGATTTTAATTTCGCAATAGCAGTTTCATTCTTCTTGTCGATTTTATCGACATCGGAAGATTCAAATAATTTACCGTTGCGAGTTAAAGCGGTAACGGCATTTTTTATCCTGATTTTATTTTGTTCTAATTTTAATGCGAGCTGGTTTCTGAGAATTGTATCGAGCTCTCTCGAGTTGTCACGGTTTACATAACCGTCGTAACCCGGAATAAATCTCTTGATTCTCTCAAGAAATGATTCATTAGTCTTAACCTTATTCAGGTTATCCTGTAAGTTATCCATATCATTAACCCCTTTTAATTTTAAGGAATATAATAAAATTATTTAATTATTCCTTGTAATAAATTAAGTCCAATAGTTATTCAATATTCCGCGAACCAATTCCCATTTTCCAATTTCCCATTTTTACGTTTTTTGCTCTAATTCAAAATTCATCATTGCTCTTATGCTGCTCTTAATTCATAATTCAGCATTCAAAATTCATCATTGCTCTTATGCTGTTCTTAATTCATAATTCGGCATTCATAATTCAGCATTGCTCTTGTACTGCTCTTAATTTAACATTTAACATTGTCAGAGAGCGTCTTTCATCTTCTTCAGCATATTCAACGCCTCTATAGGTGTTATGTTATCGGTATCCACTTCACGAAGCATTTTCTTTAATCTGTCGTCCTCATTGATTTCAAAAAGACTTATCTGAAACTCGTCAAATTTCTTTTTTCTCGATTCTTTTTCTTCGAGCGAATGAAGAATCTCTTTTGCCCGCGTCGTTACAGACTCAGGCAAGCCTGCCATTTGTGCAACCTGAATTCCGTAACTGTGGTCGGCGGTTCCTTCTGTAATGGTTCTCAGAAAAATAACTTTATCGCCGTACTCACGGACCTCGACCCTGTAATTTTTTATTCTTGAATATGAATTTGCGAGTGAATTTAATTCGTGATAATGAGTTGCGAAAAGTGTTTTCGCCCGTATGTTAGGATTTTCGTGAAGATATTCAGTCATCGCCCACGCAATTGAAATTCCATCGTAAGTGCTCGTGCCTCTTCCTATTTCGTCGAGCAATATAAGGCTTTTCCCCGTTGCATTATTCAGTATATTTGCAGCCTCGTGCATTTCGACGAGAAATGTGCTTTCTCCTTTTGCAATATTATCAGAAGCTCCGACTCTCGTAAAAATTTTATCTACAATTCCAATTTCTGCTTTTTCCGCCGGAACAAAACAGCCTATCTGTGCCAGCAAAACAATCAGTCCCGTCTGTCTTAGAAAACTGGACTTTCCGCTCATATTCGGACCCGTAAGAATTATAATCTGGTTATCTCCCGTGTCTAAAAGCGTGTTGTTCGCAATATATTTTTCACCCGCGGGAAGAAGCCTTTCTATCACAGGATGCCTGCCGTTTATAATTTTTATTTTTTCCGAATCGTTAATTTGTGGTTTGGTATATTTATATAATTCTGATATTTCCGCAAAGCTCTGAAGTGTATCTATCGTAGCTATCAGGTAAGCATTTTTCTGAATCTCATCCGTAAATTTCAGAATGAAAATTCTGAGGTCATTGAAAATTTTATTTTCTAAAACAATAATTTTTTCCTCAGCATTAAAAATCTTATCTTCGTATACTTTTAATTCTTCCGTAATAAATCTCTCATTGTTCACAAGCGTTTGCTTACGCACGTAATCGCCCGGAGCCTTATCAAGGTTGGCTTTCGTGATTTCTATATAATATCCGAAAACTTTATTAAAATCCACTTTCAAGGAATTTATGCCTGTTCGTTTTCTTTCCTTGCTTTGAAAATTTTCAATCCATGTTTTTCCGTTAATATGAATGTCTTTTATTTCATCGAGTTCCTTATCATATCCCTTGTTAATAATTCCGTAATTATCCGTTCCGCTTAAATAATTATCATTAATAATTTTCTCAATCTCATTTACCAGTTCCGGTAATTCAATTAAATTGTCTTTAATTTTCGAAATGGAATCCGATTTAAGAAAATCTAGTCTCGTTTTTATCTGCGAGATTTTTTTAAGAGATATTTTAAGCTGAACGATATCTCTCGGAACAGCTTTCCCTGTTGAAATTTTAGAAAGCAGCCTTTCAAGGTCTGCAATCGATTTCAGGTCTTCTGATAAATTTTTTCTGACATTTTTATTTTCATAAAAACAGTCAACAGCATCCAGTCTCTTAACTATGCTGTCTTTTTTTTTCAGAGGTCTCGAAACCCATTTTTTTAGCAGTCTTCCGCCCATTGCGGTCTGCGTCTTATCGAGAATCGAAATCAGTGTTCCCTCTCTTCCGCCTTCAGAGATGGAAGAAGTTATTTCAAGGTTTCGTTTTGTTGCAGGGTCAAGAATAATATAATCTTTATAATCATAATTATAAATTTTCTTTATGTGCTGAAGTTTGTTTTTCTGAGTTTCGTTTAAATAATTTACAATACAACCTGCTGAAATTATTCCTTCCTTCATTCCTTCGATACCAAAACCCTTAAGAGACTGAGTGCCGAATTGGTTTGTAAGGACTTCGCGGGCATAATCAATATTGAAAACCCAGTCATCTACTTTTGTAAAAACAAATTTGCTTTTTTCGCTGTTGAAAATATCACCTTCATTAATATTTAAAGCTTTGTATATTTTTTGCTTATCTCTTTTTTGTATTAAAATTTCTGTCGGACTTATAATATCTATTTGTCCGGGAAGTTGTTTTACGTGAATTTCCGAAGTCGCAAATTCTCCGGTTGTAACGTCGCAGAAAGAAAAACCGCAAACATCATCCTTTAAATAAACTGCAGCAAGAAAATTATTTGATTTATGACTTAATAGTTTTTCGGAAAAAGTCGCACCCGGAGTGACTACTTCAATTACATCCCTTTTAACGATTCCCTTTGCAAACTTTGGGTCTTCGAGTTGTTCGCAAACGGCAACCCTGTAACCTGCTTTGACAAGCTTAGGGAGGTAATTATCGAGAGCGTGATGCGGAAATCCCGCAAGCGGAACGTCCGATGCGGCGCCGCTCGAACGCTTGGTTAAAGTTATCCCGAGCACACGTGATGTAGTGATGGCATCATCTTCAAAAGTTTCGAAAAAATCTCCCATCCTGAAAAGCAGAAGCATATCGGGATATTTTTCCTTAACTTTCCTGTATTGCCGCATTAATGGTGTCTCGTCTTTCAATTTAAAAATTTAAAAATTATAAAATTGAAAATTAATTTATCTTCATATAATATATCAGAAACAGCTCTTAACATTTTAAAAAAATCATACAAAATCATGTAAATCATAAAAAATCAGCGTCAAAAGTTCTTACACAATCAGCAACAGTTCTTAACGTTAAAAAAAATCAGCGAAAATCATACTCAATCAGTGTAAATCTGTGGCAAAAGCTTTTACACAATCAGCAACAGCTCTTAACGTTAAAAAAAATAAGCGAAAATCATACTCAATCAGTGTAAATCTGTGGCAAAANNATCAGTGTAAATCTGTGGCAAAAACTCATAAAGCTTAGAAAGACCCGAACTTATCCTTCAGGCTCTTATACAGCATCTCCCTTGCCCGGAATATATGCGCCTTAATCGTCCCCAGCGGCAAATCCAGTTTCTCGGCAATCTCCTCATAATCCATTTCCTCCTGATGTCTTAATATAATCACCTGCCGGTATTTCTCCGGTAAATTTTGTATAGCGTTCTGAAGAATTTTTTTTNNAATTTTTCCAGCGAGTTAAAAGCCTTTATGAACGCTTCCTGTGTAAGGTCCTCAACATCTTCTTTCTTGTAAATCATTCTGAAAATCAGGTTATGTATCATCTGCTGATATTTACTCATCAGTCTTTCAAAAGCTTTTTGTTCACCCTTTAAAGCTTTTGCAATGAGTTCCATATCCTCGTTTTTCGAATTAATGCTCTTTATATTCTTATCTTCACCCGCCATAAAAAATTTTAAAATCCGGAAAAATTCAAATCACTTCCCGGACTGCTATTTATAAATAATATCATATAATTTAAAAAAATACTGTCAAATACTAAATGTAAAATGGATAATATTAAATTTATCGCTGATTAATCTGATTTCACTGAT
>PNBM01000218.1 GCA_003135995.1 Ignavibacteriota bacterium
TAGTTAAACTTTTTTCAACAATGTCTGCGGCTTTTTCTTTATTGTTATTTCCATGTGAATATTTAATTCCTGAAATTACATTTTCGTAAATGGACATCGTGGGAAACGGATTGGGCTTCTGAAAAACCATTCCGACTTTTTTCCGGACATCAACTCCATTGTACTCTGAAATATCTGTTCCCATTATTCTTATATCACCTGTAACTGAAACTTTTGGAATGAGTTCATGCATAAAATTTAATGTTCTTAGTAAAGTAGATTTTCCACAACCCGAAGGGCCGATTATCGAACAAACAGAATTTTTCTTAATTTTCATGTTAATATCATTAATACCAACTCTATTATCGAATTTGACCGTTAAATTTTCAGTTTCCACGGCATAAATTTCTTTTTCAGGTATGTTAATATTATCGATGTTATTATACTTCATATAAATTACAAATTTTGAGAAAATTTATTACGAGTTACGATTCTCACAACTATGCTTATTACAAAAACAATAAAGACGAGAACAAATGCACCAGCCCAGGCTTTTCGGTGCCATTCTTCGTAAGGTGATATTGCGTAATTAAAAATTTGGACGGGCAGCGAAGCCATGGGCGAATCGAGCGAATTTGACCAGAAGGTATTGCCAAAAGAAGTAAAAAGCAAAGGTGCCGTCTCACCCGCTACCCTCGAAACTGCAAGCAATATACCTGTAATTATCCCGCCTGATGCAGTTCTCAGAACTATCATCAATGTTGTTTTCCATCTCGAAATTCCCAGTGCAAGAGATGCCTCACGCAGACTTGTCGGAACGAGTTTTAACATTTCTTCGGTAATTCTTGTAACAGTTGGAATCATTATAATACCAAGCGCAATACCGCCTGCATAAGCTGAAAATCTATGCATCGGAAGTACAACTATACCATATACGAAAATTCCTATAATAATCGATGGAACTCCGCTCAAAACATCTGTTACAAATTTTATTATATTTGAAAAAAATGTTTTAGAATATTCAGCCACATAAATTCCGGATAATAGACCAATTGGAATACCAAACAAACTTCCTATTCCGATTATAATCATCGAACCGACAATTGCATTTGCCATTCCCCCGCCGGCTTCTCCTACCGGTTTCGGAAGTTGTGTTAAGAAATCAAGATTTATGGAAGATAAACCTGCTGTAGCCGTGTAAAAGAAAATATAAAATAACGGCACAATGGCAATCAAAGCTGAGACGATACAAAGGGAAAGCATTAAAATATTAATAGCTTTTCTTTTTGCTAAATTGGATTTCGAAATATTTAATGTATTTAATTCCATTATCTTATATCAGATTTTTTTGTTACGGAATAGATTAATAATCTGGCAAATGAATTAATGATAAACGTTACCGCGAATAAAATAAGACCAACTTCTATTAAAGAACTTATATGAAGATGTCCCGAAGCTTCTGCAAATTCGTTCGCTATAACCGAAGCCATTGAATAAGCGGGTTCAAACAGAGACGCTTTTATCTGTGACCTGTTTCCTATTACCATTGTAACAGCCATCGTTTCTCCGACTGCCCTACCAAGTCCGAGTACCGTTGCGCCGAGTATACCGCTCTTTGCATTTAACAAAGCCATCTTTATCGCTTCCCATCTTGTTGCTCCAAGCGCGTAGGCAGCTTCTCTCTGCGATTTTGGTATCGCTTTCAATACGTCCCTGGATATTGCAGAAATTATAGGTGTAATCATAATTGCAAGTATTATTCCGGCAGTTAATAATCCGACTCCGATAGGTGTTCCCTGAAACAGTGGTAACCATCCGAAAGTTGATTGCAGAAATGGCTGAAATGACAATCTCATAAATGGAGCTAATACAAAAATACCCCAGAAACCATAAATTATACTTGGTATTGCAGCGAGAATTTCGATTAAGAAACTGAATGAGGTTTTAATAATGTTGGGTGCAAGCTCTGACAGAAAAATTGCTATACCAATGCTGACAGGTAATGCAATTATTAATGCTATCAATGATGAAATCACAGTACCATAAATGAAAGTTAAAGCTCCGAATCTTTCTTTCACAGGTTCCCATTCACCGGAAAAAATAAATCCGAATCCAAAAGCATCACGCGATGCGAGAGAATCTCTGTACATCTCATAAATCATAAAAAAAACGAGTATCACGATAAAAAGGGCAAAAAATAATGTAATATTTTCAAAAAAAATATCCGATAATTTCTTTTTGCTCTTTATTTCACTTATATTAGGCTTATCGATAATTATTTATAATCTATCAGTTAAAAAATATTATACAAATATAAGTAATTTATTAACTACTCACTGTTAAGAAATTGTAAAGACTTTATTGCAGTAAATTGTTAAATTATCAGTAATATTATAAGATATGAGAAATGTGAAATATCAGTATGAGTTATATTGGAGAGATAACAAAATCTGTTATTGTTGAAAAATAATAAATATCGTTCCCTGCATGATACAGGGAACGAAAATTAAAAATTTATTTCGAACGTTTATATCTAAGCCGCAGTTTTCTTTTTTCCGAAAATTAATCCTATTACTATACCTACGATTAATATTCTTATGCCCATTCCGACACCATCGGCTATTACCGCACGGTATCTGACCTGATAACTACCCCAGACGTAGAAAACATAAGGTAAGGCTAAAAGGAAACCTGTCAGAATTCCAAAAATAAAACCTTCTTTTATTGGTGATTCACCTTTATATGTTCGCATGTAAATTACTGATAACATCAAACCTTGGAAGAGACACCCGAGAGCTATAGACCACATTTTTAAATCCGCATCAGGTCTCATCAGATGCTGCATTGAAGACAGATGTCCCGTAAATATTACTCCATAAAATAACCAACCTAAGAGGAAAAACAAAATTGCTGTAACGATTGTAGAAATTACTAATTTCATAATCTATTATTTAAATTTTGAAAAAATTAAATTTAAATTACAGCCGAAATAAAAAAGCGTTGGATTCGAAATATGCTGTATATAATTATAATAAATTTATAATTAAAATACTATTATAAAATTTGAAATGAATTTTCAGACTATCCGGAGCAGGTATGATTTCAGATATTTAGTTTCTGTGAATCCCGGAATAATCGGATGGTCGACGGAACAATTAGAGAAATGCAGTATCTGAACCCGCTGTCCTGATTTTTTTGAACTATTGCTTAATACAACCTCAAACATACCTTCATCAATATGATGTGAACATGTAAAAGTGAACAGATAACCTCCCCTTTTTACCAGCTTCATCGCTAATGTATTTAGTTTTATGTAACCTTTTAAAGCATTTTGAATATTTTTCTTTGATTTAGTAAACGAAGGAGGATCTAAAACTATAAAATCGAATAATTCTTCATTATAATTTTCCAGATACTTAAAAACATCCGAGGATATAAAATTTATATTATTAAAATTATTCAATTCGGAGTTTCGTTTTGCGGTTTCCAACGCAACTTCCGATGAATCGACTGCAATAATATCCGAAGCCCCTCCAAATGCAGCATTTAAGGCAAATCCGCCTTCGTTGCAAAATAAGTCGAGAACTCTATCGCCGTTTTTAATATAATCCCTTATCAGTTTTCTGTTCTCAACCTGGTCAAGATAAAATCCGGTTTTTTGTCCTTCAAAAAGATTTATGGAATATTTGATATCATCTATATTAACTATAAATTCCGTAGAAAATTCATCTTCTCTATTATATAGAATATTATTCGTCTTATCGAGTCCTTCCATTGTTCTTAAATCACTTTCATTCTTTTCTATAATATAATCTGCATTAAACTTATCAATCAATATTTCCTTAATAACATCAACAAATCTTTGCATTCCAAGAGAAAATATCTGCAATGAAAAGGCTTTTTCAAATCTATCGATTATCAATCCCGGTAGAAAATCACTCTCGCTGTTAATCATCCTGTAAACATCGCGATTCAGAATTTTCCTTCTATTGTTAGCTTCAGATATTTTCCTCTCAAAATAATTTTTATTTATTTCTTCATTCCGGTCAGATGTTAAATGCCTGTAAGAAATGAGTGAATTTTTATTATAAAAGCCTTTGCCTAAAAACTCTCCCGAATAATTGTATAATTCGCATACATCACCATTAATATAATCACCTTCTGTTTTTCCGATTTCGTTGCTGAATATCCACTGATGCCCGGACAACAGTCTTCTTTCTTCATTTTTTTTAAGATAAACTTTCATTTCTATTCAATAAAAATATTTTCGGTTTGTAAATCTCTCATGCATTTAAAATGCTTTTTCGGACAATATGATTTCCCGATATGTGTACAAGGTCTGCAATTTAAATTTATGTTTTCAACTACTTTTGTGCTTTCCAGCTGCGGGAAAAATCCAAATTCTTTCACAGTACTTCCGAAAAATACGATTACTTTTTTTCCAAGAGATTCAGCAAGATGCAGTACCCCGCTGTCATTACAAATAACCAAATCGGAATAATATAATATATTTGTGAGTTTTTCAAAATCTGTTTTTCCGCAATAATTTATAACATTATCGCAATTAGCAGAAAGGTATTCGCATATATCTTTATCAGTTTTACTGTTATCTCCAACAATAACAATTTTTTTATTGTGAATATTCTCAATTATTTCCGCAAATTTTTCTTCCGGCAATGTTTTTGTAAAATGCTTTGAAGATGGAGAAATAACAACGTAATTTTCCGTAATAATCCGTTGAGATTTTTTTATTAAATTTGTATTCGAATATTCATAATTATCATAATTCAATAATTTATGAATGGATAATAAATATTTCTTATATACGGGTATGACTTCCTTAAATAAATTTATTTTAGATACTACAAGTAACAGTTTTTTGAATGTTTGTTTTTTATAGCGGACAACCAGATTTGAAATAAACAAAGTGAATAAATAACTTCGAATATTTTTGTGAAGGTCAATAATAATATCGTATTCATTGAGGTTACTCCTGATTTCCGAAAGTGATTCATTGTTGAAAGAAATAATGTTATTAACATGCGGGTGCAGTCTTACAAGTTCTTTATATTGTGATTTTGTTAAGAAATCTATTTGAGATTCGGGAAAAGCTTTATTTAATTCATTTATCAATGGATAAGTTAAAACTATATCGCCAAACGAAGACAATCTGATAATTAATATTTTATACATATTTTAACTTATATTAACACATTGATTCAATTAACATTTTTGTCACTTGCATTATTTTTATCACCTGCGGTTACTTCCTGAAAATTAATTTCAATTAGCTGATGATTAAATTCATCAATTATGATTTTAGAAATTAAATCCTGAATGAGATTAAAACCATATTTATTGATATAGTAAACAATATTCAACTGTCGTTCCTGGAATGACTCGTTCGGAAAAATATTTTCCGCAACTGATTTCAATTTTTTCACGGAAGATTCATTTTGTTTCGCCTGCGATTCTATCAATTTTTCTTTCAGGTTATCCAATTGTTCAACATATTTCACGTTTCTGTTTTCAAAAACAGTCGAAAGATTTTTATCGATTTTTTCAAGTTCTTTTGAGAAGCTATAAGTCATTCCTTTAAATTCTTCATAATAGTTTGCAAATATTTCATCAGCCTTAACGGAATTAATTTTATTCATTAATTTCGCCGTGACTTTTTGTTCATCTAAAAGCTCTTCAATGCTGAGATTGAATTTGGATAAAAATCCGGAAATCCTGTTTTCAAGAACTGTAATAGAGGTTCTCGGATAAATAACAGGCATTTTAATTTTATAAAAATTATAAACACTCTTTAGTTGAGCAAAATATGATATTTCGGACGGACCGCCTACATAGGCGATTGTAGGCAAAACATAATCCTGACAAATCGGTCTTAATATAACATTACCGCTGAAATTCTCAGGATTCGCATAAAGGTCTTCGAATAATTCCACCGCACTAAATTTCTGTCGTGAATTTTTCAATGCGAAAATATTATCGTTTCTCGGTTCGAGCAAATACCTGCTTCCGTTGAAAACATAAAATACATTTATCGGCTTCGGCTTTACCTGCGGTTCATAATTTTGTTCAATTATGGCTGACGTTTCAATCACATATTCGCAGGCGCGCGGGTATGTATTCAATTCTTTTTCGAAAACCGGAATGAGAAGTTTTTTAATTTCTTTGTCGGAAGGATTGCAGAATATAATTCCGGTATTACCCAGCAGATAATTCATAAAACGCGCAAACGCAACTGTGAGACTTACACCGGTCTTATATGATTCATCTATGTATTCGAATAGTTTTTCCGAAAATTCAGTATTTATAAGATTTTGTTTCAGTTCATTTTTAAAATTTTCAAATGTTTCATCAAGAATTATTTTATTTGCAGGCGTAAGATATTTTTCCCGTTCAATGCCATTTTCAAAATATTTCAGGTTCAACAGGTGATTTTCTTTATCAAAAATATTTATATTATTTATTTCAAGAAAATCGTGGTCATCAGATTCGAGCCAGAAAACAGGAACAAAATTATAATCCGGAAACTGCTTTTTATATTTTTCGCATAACTGCAAAGTATTAAGGGCTTTTAAAATAGTATAATAATTTCCGCTGAGTAATCCGACCTGCTGTCCTGTAACAACTGCAAATGTATTCTCCTGACGGAGTAAATCTATATTTTGAAAAGTTTTTTCCGGGGAATTAAAAAATTGATTTTGCGTCTTTAAAATATCCGCAATAACATCCCTCGTAAATTCTTTGTTCTTTAAATAGTTTTCTTCCCTGTCATATATTGCTTTGAAAATATCTTCCTTATTTCTGAAATCACATTCGAAATATTCTTTTAGTTTATCGAAATTGTATATATAATCGATAAATATCGGATTATAGCCCGGGAACTTAGAAAATGGTAATGTCATTTTTTTTTACTTATTATATATATATTTTACATTTTTAATTTAAATGAATGATATCGAATAATTTTATTGCTTCCCTTTTGAGAGTGATACACTAAAAAAGTTTCCGGTGAAACATAAATGATATTGAAATCTATTATACTTTTAATAGTTATAATGAATTCAATAAAATTATTCAATATTTTAAAACTAAATTTATTCAGAAGTTATTAATGAAACAATAACATCTGTTAAATTTAACTATTAAATTTTTTATAAGAAACTTCAAAAAATTTGAAAATGACAGGATATAAATTTCATATTTCAAGATATATTTTAGTGATGTCGATTATTCTGATTATCGTTGGCAATTCGTATTCTTACTATGCAACACCCGGAACAGGAAAAAAATGGAACTTAGACAGTCTTGTTGCAAATTCTTCGGGGCATATAACATTTTCAGGAGGTGCTTATTTAATAAATGATACTTTAACGATTTCTCAATCGGACACGATTTTTATAAGAACGAATTCATTAATATACATGGGATTCAAATCACTGATTAATGTGAATCCCAATGCAGTATTAATAATAAATCCGCCTGATTCAGTAAAGTTTACAGTTTTAGATACAGCGTCAAAATTTATAGGATTCGTAATAGATACAAGTAATCCAACGATACTTAAGAAAATGATAATGGAATATGGAAATTCCGTTTCATTACTATACAGTAATATATTAATCGATAGTTGTACTTTTAGATTCAATAATTATTACACAACAAGTCTTAAGAGCGGAGCAATATCATTGTTCTATTCAAATGCAACTATTTCAAATTGTAAAATTATAAGAAATAGGAGAGCAGGTATAGTTTCCGGAGGCAACATTCCCTCATCCCCTGTTATCACAAATAACATTTTTTTGGAAAACGATACTGAGAACGGTTTGTATCCTCAGATAAATTTAGGTGTCGGCTCCACTACACCAATCACGATTCGCAACAATACGATACGGGGTTTGTTTACTAATGCAGGCGGAATTGCTATTTTCCCGGCCAGTACAAGTATGACGAGCCTGATAATAGAAAATAACATTATCAAAAAAAATAGTTACGGAATGGTTTTATATAATGCAAACATAAACGCTTATATCAATAATAATATAATTGACAGTAATAATATTAATGTTAACCCAATGGCTGCGGGAAGTGGTATAAATCTGTTCGGAGCATCTTCCATAAATGCGATTATAACAAGAAATAAAATAAGATGGAATTTATGGGGAATTACAATTCAGAGTTCAGCTAAACCCGATATAGGGAATTTATTTAATACTGATACATCTGATAACGGTTATAATCAAATTTGTTTTAATAAACACAACGATACGACTTTCGATGTATATAATAATACTCACGATTCTATCAGTGCTCAAAATAATTTCTGGGGTACATTAAACCCCGATACGGTCAGGGCACACATCTGGGACCATTATGATATAGATTCACTTGGTGTTATTAATTTCCTGCCGATGTTACTAACTGAAGTTAAGCAGGTATCTACGGAAAGCGTTACAGATTATAAATTGTTCAATGCATATCCGAATCCGTTTAATCCGAGCACTAATATAAGATTTCAGATTCCAAACTCAGAAAATGGAAAATGGAAAATGGAAAATGGTTTCGTATCATTGAAAGTATATGATGTAACCGGTAAGGAAGTGAGTACACTTGTTTCCGGATTCCTGAATCCCGGGATATATGAAGTTCAATTTCCGGGTAAACAAAAATCTAATTTCCAATTACCATCAGGTGTTTATTTTTATAAATTAGAAGCCGGTAATTTCACATCAACAAAAAAATTAATGTTAATAAAGTAATTATTTTATTAAATAATTTGATTATGATAGATGGAATCAGATAAATCAAGAAGGAATTTAATTGCGATAATTATAATTTCCGCACTTGGATATTTCGTCGATATTTATGATTTAATTCTTTTCAGTATTGTCAGAGTGGCTTCTTTAAAATCCCTTGGTGTAGCAGGTGAAAACCTTTTATCTCAGGGGGTTTTGCTTTTAAATATGCAAATGGCTGGAATGCTGGTAGGCGGAATAATATGGGGAATACTCGGAGATAAAAAAGGAAGAATATCAGTTTTATTCGGTTCGATATTTTTATATTCGATAGCAAACTTAGCAAACGGATTTGTTCAGACAATTCCGCAGTATGCAGCTTTAAGATTAATTGCAGGTATTGGGCTTGCGGGTGAATTAGGAGCCGGAATTACTCTTGTATCGGAGGTGATGCCGAAAGAATCACGGGGTTACGGGACAATGGTTGTTGCTACAATCGGCATATTCGGAGCAGTTGTAGCCGCATTAATCGGCGATTATTTCGACTGGAGGACGGCGTATTTTATCGGTTCGGGTCTCGGATTTATACTTTTAATTTTAAGAATTGGTGTTTACGAATCAGGAATGTATGCATCCATAAAATCTATGGCTGTTAGCAAGGGTAATTTTTTAAAATTATTTTCGGATAAAAAGACATTCTTTAAATATTTAAATTGCATACTAATCGGAGTTCCGATTTGGTTTATTGTTGCAATATTAATTACGTTCTCACCTGAATTTGCAAAAGAATTTAATATTGTTGAACCGATATCAGCCGGTACTGCAGTAATGATGTGTTATATTGGGCTTGCATTAGGAGATTTTTTGAGCGGTGCGTTAAGTCAGATATTCAAATCAAGAAAAAAAATCATACAGACATTTTTAATTTTCGAACTAATTGCAATTTTTATTTATCTTTTCTTAAACAGGTTCAATGCTTTTTATTTTTACACAATTTGCGTAACAATTGGGATTACAGGCGGATACTGGGCGGTGTTCGTAACGAATGCTTCCGAACAATTCGGAACGAACATCAGAGCAACAGTAACTACAACGGTTCCTAATTTTGTACGAGGCGCTGTTGTTCCTGTTACGATATTATTTGAATTTCTGAGAAACTACACGGGATTAATTTATTCAGCACTTATAATCGGAATATTCGTAATTATTATTGCATTCATCTCGGCAAGAAGACTCGAAGAAACATTCGGGAAAGATTTGAATTATCTGGAGTTAAACTGAATTTTCGTTTTTTTCGAATTTTCTGATAACATATAAAATATTTTTTTTAACAAAGTTTAACTTTGCATTTCAAAATATACGATATAATTTTTATATGAATCCAATAATTTATTGTTACTATTTTATCACTCGACTCAATTTTCTTTTCAATTACCATCGCTGACTTAAGTTCATTCTAATGTTTTTTATTATTTCAATTATGAAAAACACAAACAAATATTAAATAAGTTGTATATATTAAAATATTTAAGTAATTTTTCCCGATTTTTGAATAAATATTTGTAATTTAAATGGCAGAAGAAATAAATAAGAAAATTAAAACTTTTGAACAGCAGCAATGGATTAAAGAAAATTTATCTTATAAAAAAGATTCCGGAAGCTGGGCCTGGATTTATCATAGAATTTCGGGTATTGCTTTAATCGGTTATTTGTTTTTGCATGTTTATTCATTAAGTCCGCTTTCACAGGGAAAAGCCGCATTTCAACATAAAATGGAACTTTATTCAACTCCATTTTTCATGGTTCTTGAATGGATTCTCTTTATAGTAGTCCTGTTTCATTCTCTAAACGGAATTAGAATAGTTCTTGTTGATTGGGCTGATGGCGCAAAATATCATAAACAACTTTACAGATTTTCTTGGATTATCGGAATTATTTTATTCTTTGCAATGGGATTTATAATGTTTTCTCACGAAATTTTAAGAGTTTTTGGAAAATAACATTTTAAGATATTATGTATAAATATCAATCATCAAAAAATTCAGGTTCAAAAAGCTGGGTTTTACAACGTATAACGGGCCTTGCTCTCGTTGTCTTAATGATTGGCCATTATATTTTAATGCATTTTCATCCTGAAAACGGTCACACGTATGATGCTGTTTTGATACGTATGCAATTTTCCTGGTATAGAATTATTGATTTAAGTTTTATTACACTCGGTATGTATCACGGATTAAATGGTATATGGGGTATATTCAGAGACTATAACCTCAAACCCTGGCTTAAAATATCGGTTGTTTCAATATTAATTATTCTTGGTTTAGCATTTACTGCCTGGGGATATAATATTATTTTCTCCATCCCGTATATCACTAATTTGGCAGGAAAGTAAAATTTTGTATTATTTGAGTTATATTATTCAAAAAATATGTTTATATTATATTAATTTTTTCTAACTTAATTCATAATAAAAGGAGTTACTCATGGAAAAATTCACAAATCTGCAAGGGATTCTTGATGGAATGAAAACAGACATCGAGAAATTTTACGAAAAAAGCCAAAATGCGGCAGGAACAAGACTTCGTAAAGAATTAAATAATCTCAGAAAATTAGCCGCCGAAATAAGAAAAGATATACAGGAAGTAAGAAATTCAAGAAAAACAGGTTCGTAATTCGATTTATTAGAAATTTTATTATTTTTAAAGTGGGTTTTTGTATAATGGTATTTAATTATCACCCACTTTTTTGTTATATTTTAGAGAGAGAGTAAATTGGAAAATTCCAGGATTAGAAATTTTTGCATAATTGCACATATAGACCATGGTAAATCTACACTCGCCGACCGGCTTATAGAAAGAACACATACCGTTGAATCAAGAAATATGACAAAACAGGTCCTTGATGATATGGACCTCGAACAGGAACGTGGAATTACGATTAAACTCCATGCGATTCAGATGAATTATAAAGATGATTCCGNNTTATTGATACTCCGGGACATGTGGATTTTACTTATGAAGTTTCGAGATCACTTGCTGCGTGTGAGGGTGCTTTACTCGTCGTAGATGCAACACAGGGAATTGAAGCTCAGACTATCAGTAACCTTTATTTGGCTATTGACCAGGGTCTTGAAATCATTCCCGTTGTTAATAAAATTGATTTGCAGAGTGCGATGATTGATGACGTGAAAAATCAGATTGTCGAATTGATTGGAGGAAAAAAAGAAGATATCATTGCTACGAGCGCAAAAGCAGGAATCGGAATCGACGAAATATTCAAAGCAATTGTAACAAGAGTTCCTCCACCGAAAATTGAAAATGAAAAGCCGCTGCGCGCTTTAATTTTCGATTCTATTTTTGATATTTACAGAGGCGTTGTTGTGTATGTACGTATTTTTGAGGGAATATTAAGAGAAGGTGATAAAATTGAATTTTTCTTTAATGAAAAAAAATTTGAAGCTGAAGAAGTCGGAATTCTGAAAATGGAAAGATTCAGAACAAAAGTTCTGTATTCAGGTGATGTTGGTTATCTGATAGCAAATATAAAAGACGTTAATGATACTAAAGTTGGCGATACTGTTTTTAATGCAAATCAGCCGAACATAGTACCGCTCCCCGGTTATAAAGAAGTAAAGCCAATGGTTTTCAGCGGAATTTATCCCACTCAGGCAAATGATTTCGAAAATTTAAGAGATTCATTGGGTAAGTTGAAATTAAATGATGCTGCATTGTCTTTTGTCCCCGAAACTTCGGTAGCACTTGGCTTTGGTTTTCGATGCGGATTTCTCGGTCTTCTGCATCTTGAAATTGTGCAGGAAAGACTTGAACGTGAATATAACCTCAATATAATTACTACAGTACCGAACGTTGAATATAAAGTTTTTAAAACAGATGGCGAAATCATTTTAGTCGATAACCCTGCATATATGCCTGAACAAGGTAATATTGATCATATCGAGGAACCCTACATTTCTTCACAAATAATAACTCCGATTGATTTTATTGGCAACATAATGAAATTGGCTCAGGATAGAAGAGGAGTATACAAAACTACCAACTACCTGGATGCAAAAAGGGTGGATTTGCATTTTGAATTTCCGTTGGCAGAGATAATATTTGATTTTTATGATAAATTAAAATCGATATCAAAAGGATATGCATCATTTGATTACGATTTAATAGACTACAGAGCATCTGAATTAGTTAAACTCGATATTATGCTGAATGGTGACCCGGTAGATGCATTATCTACAATTATTCATAAAGAAAATGCTTATTACTGGGGCAGAAAATTATGTGAAAAATTAAGGAAATTAATCCCGAGACAAATGTTTGAGGTTGCTATTCAGGCCGCAATCGGGTCGAAGATAATATCAAGAGAAACTATAAGTGCTATGAGAAAAAATGTTATAGCAAAATGTTATGGAGGTGACATTTCAAGAAAAAGAAAATTACTTGAGAAACAAAAAGAAGGAAAGAAACGTATGAAACAGGTAGGGTCGGTTGAAATACCGCAGGAAGCATTTCTTGCTGTATTATCAATTGAAAAGTGATTTTTAATATTGTAATATTTCGTTATTTTGTTCTTACTTGTAATTTATATATATAAATTTAATTAATAAAAAATTGCAGTCTAATAATAATCAAGAAAAAGAAAATAAACAGAAACAAACGTTAAATAAAAAAACCGATCAAAAGAAAAAGAAATCTAAACCAAAAGAATATTTTGATGCTCTCGTTTATGCCGCAGTAGTTGCTTTTATAATAAAAGTACTTTTATTTGAAGCATATAGAATTCCTACCGGTTCAATGGAAGAAACTCTTAAAATCGGTGATTTTCTTCTTGTAACTAAATTTACTTACGGTGCAACTACACCAAGAAATATTCCATTTACAAATTACAGGATTCCTTATCTTAAATTGCCCGGTTTCAAAAATCCGAAACTGGGTGACATAATAGTTTTTGACTTTCCGGGTGAAAGAGAAGAAGTGGAATCGCCGGAAGTGTTAAATTATATAAAAAGGTGCGTTGGATTACCCGGTGATTCAATTCAGATTATTAACAGAGTTCTGTATAATAACGGAAAAGTTTTTCCGAATCCTCCTCAGTCAAAATTTATTTCAAACATACAGCCTCCGGGCCTGTCTAATCCCCGGATCTTTCCCAAAGGTTCAGGCTGGAATGAAGATAACTATGGTCCAATTAGAATTCCTAAAGAAGGAGATAAAATAAAAGTTGATTCTTCTAACATAGAAGGATGGAAAATTTTTATTATGCGTGAAGGACATAAAGATGTAAAACTCGGTTCTGATAAAAGAGTATATGTGGACGGTATTCCTCTTGAAGACGGCTTCTATAATGTGAAAAGAGATTATTTATTTATGATGGGTGACAATAGAAATAATTCTCTCGACTGCAGATTCTGGGGATTTATGCCTGTCCAAAATGTAGTCGGTGAGGCATTCATGATTTATTGGTCTTGGGATGCAAATATCCCCGGTTCGGATATCATTAGACTATTAGGTTCCATCAGGTGGAGCCGTATCGGTCAACTTATTAAGTAGTGCCGATTAACTAATTTGAAATAAAACTATTTTAAAACTACTAATTTTTGAAAAACAGAATTTAATTATTATTAAAGATTAAGTTTATTCTATTATTTAATAGAATCGTTTAATTCAATTGTAAATTTACTTCCTTTATCCCGGTTACTTTCAACCGATATTTTTCCTCCATTTCTTTCAATTAATTCCCGGCATAATATCAGTCCTAATCCTGTTCCCTCTTCATTATCCGTTCCATGAGTCGTATAATGGGAATCAATTTTAAAGAGACCTGGAATTACATCTGAAGGTATGCCAACTCCATTATCTTCAAATGTTAAAAGGTATTTTTCATCTGTCTTGTAATCATATATTCTGATTTTTCCTCCGGGATTCGTAAATTTAATTGCATTTGAAA
>PNBM01000225.1 GCA_003135995.1 Ignavibacteriota bacterium
AATGAAATTCAAATTAATAAAAATGTAGCATACATTGCTGAAGACGGAGGTCTGGATATTGTTAACGTGTCCAATCCTGCTTCACCATTGAATTTATCACAGGGTACTACAAATGATTACGCATATGATGTTAAGATTAGCGGAAATTTCGCACTGTTATCCAACAATCAGAATGGTGTAATAGTAATAAATATTTCAGACCCTGCGAATCCTGTTGAAGTCGGCATACTTGATACGTACGATATCGGTCTTTCATGCAGTGTAGACGGAAATCTTATCTATGTTGCGGAGGATCAAAGTGGTGTTGAGGTGTTTGATATTTCAAACCCGGTAAATCCTCCGCGTGTAGCCTATTATACAACTCCCGGCTATACTGAAAATGTATTTTTTCATAACGGGAATGTACTCGTTTCAGATTATACTGATTTCTTATTGCTGCGCCTGCCTTAAGAGCAGTTTATCAAGTTTTCAAGTTTATCAAGTTATCAAGTNNTAAAGTTCGTAAAGTTTGTAAAGTTATAATGTTTTTTCTAGTTCCCAAGCCCCTTGACTGATGAAAGTAGGCGGTATGGGAACATTTTTTATATGTAAATCTAATTTGATAATTACATATCCTTTGCAGTTACATGTTCTTTAATTAACTTGCAAATCTCCTTTTCAAGGTATCAGTTCTTACTTTACAAACTTTATAACTTTACGAACTGATTTACTTTTTCCTTTAAAAGATGTATATATTTAAGTAATTTTAGCTCTTTAATAATAAAATCTTTTTTTAATTTGGCAAAGACGGGCAAAAAGAATGTAACTGGTGGTCAGAAGAGTTCTTCCGGAGTACAAAAAAATATTCCTCCTGCACAGAAAAATATTTTTGATATAGATAATGCAATTTCAAAATTTTTCTGGCTTGTAATTCCTGTTCTTGCAATTGTTTATTACGTCTCAAGCAAATATTCGCAGGGATTTTACCAGGATGATGAGATTTCGCAATATCTGAATATGATTCAGTTCTGGTCTGATCCATCCGTGATTCTCGGAAATAATCCAAAGCCGGGTTATAAAATATTTATGGTTATACCGGCGCTATTCGGTTATCAGCCTGTATTACTTGTTAATTCTATAATTGCATCTTTAGCTGTTTTTTTTACTTATAAACTATTAAAAGTTTATAATGTCAGTTATGCATTTTTCGGAGCTTTGCTTTTAGGAACTCAGCCGCTTTTCTTCGACCTTTCATTCCGCTCATATTCGGAAATATTTACTTCACTCGTAATTGTGATTTTCCTGATTCTTTATAAAAAAGAATATTTCTTTATAGCAGCACTCATCGCGGGCTACATTTTCACCATCAGGCAGGAGATAGCAATATTCTGTATAATTCTCGGAATAATTTTTTTACGGGAAAAGAAGTGGAAGGAGTTCATAGCTATTGGTGTCTTTCCTGTGATTTATAATTTACTTGGATATATGAAGACAGGGGATATAATGTATGTTATGTCTGAAGTTAAAAATGTTGCAGGAATGAAGTATGAAACGCAGCCGTTATATCATTATTTTAAAGTTTATATTTTCATAGTCGGTCCGATTTCTCTCGTGCTTTTCCTTCAGGGATTTTTTGGCTTTTTTGCTGATACAAAAAAATTCAAAGAATATTTTAGTAAATATTTTCTTTTCTATGTATTGTTCATAACTGTGTTTTTAGTTCAGATTTATACGATGTGGAACAATGGTCCGAACCCGGGCAACTGGAGATACCTTTTACATATTTCTCCGATTTGCGTTTTTTTCGCAACCGTCGGGCTGAATAATTTAGCTGATTCAAAATACAAAAAACTTAATTACTACATTACAGGCATTCTCGCATTTTTAACCTTTATATTCCTGTCGAAATCGTCCGATGGTTTCAAATTGCTCGAGACTTCTGATTATACAAAAGTATTCTTCCTGCTTGCTTTTTTTGTAGTAACAGTTATAATTTCAGTAAAAATTCCTAAAGATTATTTGAATAAGGTAGCAGTTATATTAATTGTACTTTCTATAATTTATCTTGCAATCGATTTTACACCGAAAAAATTATCGGCTGAAAATATTACCGTTAAAAATGCGGCAGAATTTCTGAACGGCAGTGAATATAAAGGAAAGACGGTGTTATCAAACCATTCACTTATACAGTTTTATGCGGATGGTTACAGAGCAAACCCAAAACAATATATTTCAATTAATTCAAAAAATATAAATGATGCTCCTGCCGGTTCTGTTGTACTTTGGGATAATCATTACGGATACAGACCAGAATGGGGGAGTGATGTGAAACTGGAGACGCTGCAAAATGATAAGAATTATAAATTGATTAACCAGTTTGCGTCCAACGACAAAAGGTTCGTAACTTATGTATTTGAGAAAATTAATTAATTGTAACGCAACATTTATGTTGCGAAAACTAATTAAAAGAATAATAATCAACATAAATGTTGATTTACAAAAACGAATTTAAAAAATTTATCGTGAATTATAAAAATTGTTTAATACTCGGTGGCGGCGGATTTATCGGCTCACATTTGTGTGATGAACTGATTAAAAACGATTATAACGTCACCATCTTCGATAAACTAAATTTCTCGCATAAAAATATTCAGCACAATATCGATAAGATTAAAATTATTGAAGGTGATTTTAATAATGAAATCGATATTAAAAATTCCCTGAAAAATGTAGATGTTATCTATCACCTTGTCAGTTCTACCTTACCCGCGATGTCAAACGAAAATCCTGTATATGATGTTGAAACTAATCTTGTTTCAACTCTGAAATTTATTGATGAAGCTATTAAACAAAAAGTTAAAAAAATAATTTTTATTTCATCCGGAGGTACGATTTATGGTATTCCCGACAAAATTCCGATAAAGGAAAATCAATTCGGTAATCCTATTTGCTCCTACGGAATAATTAAAAAAACGATAGAAGAATACCTGTTCATGTTTTATAAATTGTATAATCTCGATTATTACGTTTTCAGGATGTCAAATCCATATGGAGAAAGGCAGAACCCGCTTTTGGCGCAGGGAGTGATTCCTGTTTTTCTGAATAAGCTTGTAAATAAAAAGAAAATTGAAATATGGGGAGATGGCTCTGTAACAAGGGATTATATTTATATAAAAGATGCAGTAAAGGTTCTTGTTAAATCATTAAATTATAAAACTGAAGATAAAATATTTAACCTTAGCACGGGTATCGGAACGGACTTAAAAAATCTTATAAGTATAATAGAAAAAATTACGAATGTTAAACCTGACGTAATATATAAAGATAAAAGAAATATCGATATTAATATTAATGTTCTCGATAATTCGTTAATAAAAAAAGTTTTTGATTGGAATATTGAAACAACTCTGGAAGAAGGAATAAAAAATACATACGAATTTATTAAAAAAGAATTTACAGAAAATTGAAATGATTGATACTTCACAAATTTCATTATCGGTTTTTTTCCCGGCATATTATGATGAAAAAAATATTGATAAGGTTGTAACAAAGGCAGTGGAAGTTGTTGAAAGCTTAAAACTTAAAGATTATGAAATTATTATAATTGAAGACGGTAGTCCCGATAAAACGGGTGAAGTTGCAGACGCACTCGCTGAAAAATTCAGCAAAGTCAGAGTTATACACCATCCGAAAAATTTGGGATATGGTGCGACATTAAGGGATGGATTTATAAATGCAAAAATGGATTATGTTTTTTATACAGACGGCGATAACCAGTTCGACCTGGAAGAGTTAAAAAAATTTGTAGCTCTGATTCCTTTCTCCGATATTGTAGTCGGGTACAGGAAACATAAACAATATTCCTTATACAGAAAATTTACATCTCTTTGTTACAACTATCTTCTCCGCTTGATATTTGATATTCACTATTGGGACATAGATTGTGCATTCAAACTTTTCAAAGCAGACCTTTTTAAAAAAATAGAAATAAAATCAATCGATGCATTTATTGATGCCGAAATTATGTTAAAGGCAAAATTGCTCGGTTATACAACGACTGAATTAGGCGTGATGCATTTGCCGAGAGTTGACGGAATATCCACAGGCGCAAGACCTTCTGTGATATTAAGAACCATCAGGGAAGTGTTTGATTACAGAAAAGAATACAAAAAACAAATAACAAATAACAAATAACAAAAAACAAAAAACAAATAATAAAAAAAATCTAATTTTTAATTTTTAATTCTTAATTCTTAACTGATGTTACGCAAAAAACAAAAAGGACTGTCATTCCCACACGTTTTTAGTGGGAATCCAGAAGAACTGGATACCCGATGAAGG
>PNBM01000196.1:0-1006 GCA_003135995.1 Ignavibacteriota bacterium
TTCTATTTCGTTAAAAAAAGTTTCATCTAATTTAAACGGCACTTTATATTTCCCATTTTGTTCTTCCATTAATCCTTTTTCAATTAATTCATCAAATGCTCTTGAAATAGTCGCAGGATGAACATCAAAGAATTCGCAAATTGGTTTTCTGTTAATTTTAAAGAATTGGTCTGGTAAGTCTTTAATGTATTTNNATTCGTCACTTCTTTGTTTCATATTGTTAATTGTTATTTTATTTATTAAAAAAATTGTAAGGTACTTCATTGAAATATACAACGTGGCCTAAGTCCTTATCAAAAGAGTGGATAAAGTAATCATTATAAATGCACACTGATTTTGTAGACTTATGAGTTGGTTTTATTTCTGGAGTAGATTCTATAAGCTTATATCTAACGAGTTCGAAATATGCTTTTCTGATCGTGTTGCGATTGACATTATATTCTCTGCTCAGCTTCATAATATTCAGGTCTTGAGAGACAGCTATCTTTGAATAGTAGTAAGGCGGATCTTCAATCCAATCAATATACTTTACTTTTGATTTCAGTATCAAATATAAGTACAAACTGAAGAAACAAGTCCAAGGAATTTCGAATAAGACATCAGAAAAATCTACTGTTGTAAGACTTTCAATTATTCTCTTTAAGTTCGGGTTGTTGAAATGAGTCTTACGTTTACGTTTAAATTTATTTTTCTTTTTCTCTCTTTCTCTTCTCAATGCTTCATTAACTATGATCTTCTGCATCGAGTTTACGTAAATAGATTCCATTATGCGTTTATCCTTTCCAACCATTCTAATTCTTCCCGAGCTATGTTATAGAGGTCATCTATTATTCTAAAATGATTTTGTGTTAATAGAATGGAACCGTACTGTTCCCAGAATTTGATAAAAGCGTTCAAAGCATTTACTTTTCTGTCTCTTATCTCGCCGTCTTCCATCTCTCGTATATTAAGAGGTTTAATTTTTTCGATTTTCATTTTTAATAATTTTAATTTTCAAAATCTGTTA
>PNBM01000196.1:1025-7327 GCA_003135995.1 Ignavibacteriota bacterium
AATTTAAAATTTAAAAGTCAAGCTATAAATATTGTAATAACAAATATATATCTCTATCGATATTCATTATACAATTTCTTGTAATCACCGAAATTAAATGAAAGAGATTCGGTATATACTACTTTCCCAGTTGCCTCATCAAACCGGTCAATCAAAGTGTCATTTTAACTGATTAACATTTATTTTACACGGAAGAGCTAATTTATACTTCCCATTGTTTTCTTCCCAGTACATATAAAATATTTTGTATTTTAAGTTAAAGAAAACAGGTAGTGAGAATACACATTTGAATGGAATACTTAAAAGGATCTCCGAAAAGTCAATGTTAATATTTTCCAGAATTCTTTTTAATCATTTTAGTTTAATTTATTTTCTGTTATAGTTTATAGTTTGTTTTGCCAGAGTTTCTATCTGGTTTTATTAAAGTTTTGTTCAAGTTTATTATTAGTTTGATATGGGTTTTGCTTTTGTTTTGATTCGAAATCATCTTAAATTAAATCGAGATTGCTTTTAAAAAAAAAGCAAGGCAGTCGCGTACTGCCTTGCTTAACTGAGCTCAATTCCAGCCTTTCCGACTGCTCTTGAATCATCAATGATTCCTGAAAACGAAGGATATCACTTTTATTTCCCTGAATCATTGATGATTCTTAAGCAACCTTCCTGGCTGACCTCTGGGAGGATTTCTTCTCTGAGTTCTTACCTCTTCGAAGATTTCTTTCCTGAGGATTTCTTTTTTGACGATTTTCCCGCTACGGAATTTACATCAAAGTACTTGCTTTGAAAGCGGTCTACTCTATCAATTACGTCGAGAGCTTTCGCTTCGAACGCTGACAAGTTTTCTGCTTTCGGGGCAATAATTTTCAACCTGCGTCTGTTCGCCCGAAGAGAACTTAGGGTTGACAGAACAGCTTGATTCTTCGGAGTCAAACGTGCTTCCCTTACCGATTTGGTATTGTCCTCAAATGGCGTGAAAATAGTATCGAGAGATGCATACCTTTCACCCTTTTTACCTAATGCAGTAAGTATAGTACCCGCCGAATCAAGTACTCCGTGAGCTTCAACTGTAACATCGACGTTTGAAGCGTGGATGGTTTTCGCCAAATCAATGGCAAGTTTAAAATCACCTTTTGTGTTGTTTAACATTAAAAATAATTGTTTGACTTTCCCTTTCTCTTTTGAAAGGACTGAAACTGCTTCAGCAATTTCCTCAGCTTTTTTAGAGTCGAGTTGTTCGACTATAATATGATTATACATAAACGATATAATTTTAAATTTTAAAAATATAACCGTTATGTTTTTATGCTTTGATGTATATTCAATCGTTTTTTCAACTAACAACAACGGTATCTCATTTATTTGAAGTTGAATCCATGAATGAACAAAAGCTAACATCAAAACGGGCGAGTGACTGCTGTTCAAGCCATAATTTTTTTCCTCCGATTTTATTTTATTAAATATTAAACTCATAATACAAAATCGTAATATTCTTTTGAATAGTCAAAATGATATAGGTAACGATGTGTTACTTATCTGGATTAAAAAAAGGTGGGGGGATATTAAATTTTCTAAGGTAATCTTTTCTTGTAATTAATGTAAGCTGACTTTATTCTATCATATAGCGTTATTTTAAATTTTTCAAATTCTTTTCTTGATAGATTTGGATAATCTTCAGCTTTATAATATTCATCTATAAGAGAAAGTATTAATTGTTTTTTGAATCCTCTCGCGTTTTCATTTCTTTGTTCAAAAACTTCATCTAATTTCTTATATATATCAGTATACTTTCCGTATTTTTTTTCTCTTTTCGTATATTTTTCTATTTTATAATCTAATTTATCTTCTACAATAATTTTTTCATTGTATAAGTTATAAGCACTTTCGTGTATAGCTTTATTTTCATAAAGATTCTCAATGCGTTTTTTGATCTCTTCTGTGTAATTTACAAACTTTCGTGAACTTGATTTAATATAAAGCTGTTCAAAATCAGACAAAACTTTGGGAGGCATATTTATAAGACATGTATATAGTAGTTCTTTTTCTTCTTTCGTATACGGATAAGCAATTATCATATCAACGAAAATAGTCTCCCCGATATATCTGCCATTTTTATTTTTGGTAAAATGTAATTTCTTGAGTTTTTTATTTCTGTTGTATTTTTTCATAAAAGACTTGAATAATATTTCGGCTTTACTAAACTTTTTCCTATCTCTATTTAGAATTGCTTTTTCCTTTTTTGTATAATCCATTCGAGTATTTTTCTTAAAATTATTGAAATTTAAAATTATAAAATATACATTAATAATCTATAGAATTCTCAATATTATAAAGCTTTTATTGTGTCCCTTTGAATATTTACCTCAATACAAGTTTACTTTGATCATTTTAAAAGTAGTTTATGAATTAATCGCTTTTCTTAAATCTGAAATCTGGACAAAACAATATTTCTGCGTGACAGCTAATGTGGAGTGTCCAGCAAGGCGTTGAATAAAAATAGGGTTCACCGATTTCCTGACCAACCGCATAATGAAAGTAGCTCGTAAGCAATGAAAGTGATAGCGTTTATCAAAATTTAACTTGTCTAATGTTCGTCTAAAATGTCGTGTGATGCAGTCTCTCCTGAAGGGCAGATTGTATTTCTGCTTGAACAAATAATATTCCTGCTTGGTAAATTACATTCTGAATAAATCTTTTTTGAATGCTAAACCAATTGCTATCAAGAATGTATCTTTTTATTCTCTTTATTATAGTGAAATAGCCAACCAAAGCATTTAGGATTACACTTAAAAAATTTTTAAATTTTTTTTAAAGTTTGAAAGTGGTATAATATTAAAGAATAAAAAATTAAACAGGAATGTTCTTTAATACTTATATGAAACAACTCTTATCTTGATACATAGCTTGTAAAATGAGGAGTGAGTGAGGAAATTAATTAAAAAGTGCTAAATCTGGAGTGCAATACAAGCGAGGTGGTTTCCCAAAACTGGCGCGATAACCGGACTACGCTACGCTCCGAAAAAATAACAATCTCAATTAAAAAACTCTTAAAGCGCAACAATTTTCCTTCGGTCTTCCCGATTCAATCGGGACGCGATAACCGGACTACGCTACGCTCCGAAAAAATAACAATCTCAATTAAAAAAACTCTTAAAGCGCAACAATTTTCCTTCGGTCTTCCCGATTCAATCGGGACGCGATAACCGGACTACGCTACGCTCCGAAAATATAATAATCTTAATTTAAAAAACTCTTAAAACGTAAAAATTTTCCTTCGAACTTCCCGATTCAATCGGGGCGCGATAACCGGACTACGCTACGCTCCGAAAATTATTAACTTTATCAAAATACACATTTTGTGATTTACATTAAAGACTCAATTTGTGCCACAAGGTGCACGCATTTATAAAAAACAATTTCAGAGTCAGGGAAATTTTTGTTTGCCTGGATAATGCCCGGTGAAGAATTTATAAAAGAAGAAAACACACATAAAAAAACAGTTCCCAATTCCCGCCGGGTGACTTCCTCATTACCGGCAGAAAAAGGGAACTTTGTTTTTGTATTGTAAATACCCCCGATTTATTTTACTAATAGCATTCTTTTAATATCCGAAAAAGTCTGAGTTGTTAATTTATAAAAATATACACCGCTTGATAAATGTGACGCATCGAAAGATACTGTATAATAACCTGCTGCTCTTGGTTCATCAACAAGCGTTGTTATTTCCCTTCCTCTTATATCATAAATTTTGAGGGAAACTTTACTGTCCGAAGACAAATTGAAACTGATATTGGTTGTTGGGTTGAACGGATTCGGAAAATTCTGTGACATTCCAAATTTCGCCGGAACACCAACCGTAACATCCAGCGGGAGATTCAGATATGCAAAATCACCGTTGAAATCTATCTGTTTCAATCTGTATTTATACTTGCCTGTAGCAAGATTGTTGTCCTCATAATTATAAGTTACTGGTGAATTGCTGTTTCCTTTACCCTTTACAAATCCTGCCTGGCTCCAATTTTCTTTGATACCGGAGGGACTTCTTTCTATTGAAAAACCATCGTTGTTTATTTCTTTTGAAGTTACCCAGTTCAACGATATATTATTATTTACCACATTTGATGTAAAAGTTAAAAGTTCGACAGGTAAAGGACCGGTAATATTTACAGGATTATTTGTTCCTGTGTTTTTATCGTAACCCTGGAATCCGGAAAAACCATTATACTCAACTACCATTGCACGATAAGTATGTCCGCTTGTAAGACCTGTTACTGTTGTAGAACCTGCCATTGCAGCGCTGCCATTGTAAACACAATACCATCCGTTACCATCTGAAGTTCCGGAACCGAACGTAGTGTTTGCCGTATAAGTTGCACCGTCTGTTATCGCCGGAGTGCCCGTTGTTCCGTCTTTCAGAAATATTGCTCTGCTGCTCCCGTTACCGCTCGTCCAGCCGAGTGATATGGATGTTGAATTTAAAATAGTATAAGTTATATTACTCGCCTGGATTGTAGGACACGCATAATTTCCTATAGCATTGTTAAATGTTGTCCAGAGCGCATTTGTATATGGAACGCAATCTTCATAATAATACCACCAGAAATAACCACCGATATAATTCCGAGTCGTGATATTCATTTTATAGTACCTGTTAATATAAGGAACTTTGTTCGCCGCGATAGAAGTACCGCATTCGCCCATTCCTAATTTTGCATTTGGAAATAGTACGTGCAGGCTGTCAAAAACCTGTTGCCAGTTTGGCTGATAATTATTACAATCATCTTCATAATATGAAATTAAAACATAATCAAGACCGTTTCTTGTTACTGCCGGTAAATTAGTATTAACCCAGTAAAACATTTCATTTTTCGAGCTTGAATAACATACTTTATTATAATAAAGAGTAAGCTCGGTTTTTTTACCGGCGGCTTTTATCGTCGTATATGCATAATTCACTTTTGCTACGACGTCACTTATGGTCCCGTTCCATTCTCCGTTAACTTCATTTCCGACTTCCCAGATGTCGATTGTATTGGAAAATGCAGCGAAATATTGATTTACCCAGGTTTGAAATGTTGCAAGAGTATAATCTATCATATAATAGCTGTCTACGAGTTCGCCTAAAATAAAACTAAATTTATGTATATCATTCACAGCTGCTGTATAATATGAAGTAGGCTCTCCTTCATCAAAGACAATCCTTGTCGTGGGCTTTTTGCAAAGTCTCGCTAAAGAGGTATCGATGCCTTTTAAGTTTGTGATATCATCTACGGTTAACCCGTATATGTGAGTGGTGTCTATTATTGCCGCTGAAGTTGCTTGCGAGAGGAGGAACATAACGAAAAGGAAAGTAAAAATTTGTTTCATAGCTGTTTTCCCTTTTAGAGCTAATTTCTTAAAACTGATTTATTGCAATATGAATGTGCAATTACCGTGCCCAAATAAATTTATTTAATATTTAACCAATAAAGTCTAAATGCAGAATATAATCCGTGTTTTAATAATTTTTTAAATTAAATCAGAGATTGGAAATTTCTCAGAGAATAGCTGTTTTTTTTGCGGTTATTAATTTTAAAAAAACTATGTTCCGCTTTTGCAGCAGTTTATTTTTTAAAAATAAGATATTCTCATTCTGATTCAGAATCTCAAAATGAGATGAAAAACACTTTAATGAAATGAAATCAGGGGCTGAGTAAAAAATAGTTGCTAATGAAAACAAATTATTTATTTCCCTTTGTGTTTTTATATATTCAAAATATATGCAAAGAGAAGTTTTCTCTTCTGGTTACAACGCCCCGGAGCTTGTGTTAATACTCTGCTCAAAAAGTTTTTTATTCCCGCGAAAGCGGGAATCCAGAAGAAACAAAAGTTATAAATTTGACTTTTTGGTATTTAAATTGTTTTCGCACTTACTCCGGCATTGTATCAATTTTAAAAGTTATAAATTATTAAAAAAAAATCGTTCCCGATTTTTCAACCGGGAACGATCAGTAAATAACTAATACTTAACATTAAGAGATTTAGAGAAACCCCTTTTTATTTTACGAGCATCATCTTCTTTGTTTCTACATATTCGCTCGTAGTCAGCCNNGTAGAAATAAACACCGCTTGAGAGCTCTTGTGCATTGAAGGTAACTTCATATGAGCCGGCAGGTTGACTATTCTTGACTAAAGTTTTAATCTGTCTTCCTATTGCATCATATATAGTAAGTTCGACGTTGCTTTGTTTTTTCAATCCGTATTTTATGGTTGTGCTTGGATTGAATGGATTCGGATAATTTTGATTAAGATAAAATTTATCGGGAATT
>PNBM01000087.1 GCA_003135995.1 Ignavibacteriota bacterium
AGCTGAAGCTTGCGGCTACAAGAGCGGCTTCAAGAACGGCTTCAAGAACATACAATTTCAAAATTATATTTTTAATTTCTTTCCTTTTTTAAATACATTCTCGATTTGGTTGACGGCGAAGTGGTATATTAAATCTTTATATGAAGGAAAATCGAAAATGAGAACATCTGCCTGTTTGCCTTTTTCGATACTGCCGATTTTGTTTTGCATAAATAATGCGTAAGCGGCATTTATGGTAACCGCATTTATTATTTCTTCGGCTGACATTTTTAATTTAAGAGAGGCGAGCGACATTATGATTTGAAGATTTTCAGTCATGCAACTGCCGGGATTGAAATCCGTTGCAAGAGCTACGGGAACATTATTATTTATTAATTCCCGCGCGGGCTGATAAGGAACGTCAAGGAAATATGATGCACCGGGTAAAAGTGTTGCTATGATGTTTGTGTTTTTTAGTTTCTTAATATCATTCGATTTTAAAACTTCTAGATGGTCGATGGAAATTGCATTTAGTTTAATTGCTACATCAACTCCGCCAATTGAATTGAACTGGTCTGAATGCAATTTCGGAATCAATCCGAATTTCGCGCCGGTTGACAAAATTCTTTCTGTTTCTTTTGCATCAAAATAATTTTTTTCGCAGAATACATCCTGAAATTTTGCAAGTTTATTTTTTGCAATATAAGGAATCAATTGATAGCAAATCAAATCTATATATTCGTTTTTTGTAATTTCTTTCGGAACAGAATGAGCTCCGAGAAATGTAGGAAGAATATCAATATTATATTTATTTTTTTCGTTCAGCTCGTTTATTACTTCAAGCATTTTAATTTCATTTTTAAAATCGAGACCATAGCCCGATTTTGCTTCCAGTGTTGTAGTGCCGTATTTAATAAAATTCTTTAATCTTTTTTCGGCTAATTTAATTAAAACGTCTTTAGATTCTTTTCTCACATTTTTTACTGTTGAAGAAATTCCTCCGCCCGCTTTTGCAATTTCCTCATAACTGCTTCCCTTAATACGCATTTCATATTCATCCGACCTCGAGCCGGCAAATACAAGATGTGTGTGGGAATCTATAAATCCGGGCATAACGGTTTTATTTTTTCCATCAATAATTTCGTAACTTATATTTTTGTTTTTTAAGAATTTTTTTAAAGAAAGAGAATTTCCTGTAAATTCGATTTTCCCGTTATCAATGAATACATTTCCGTTTTTAATGAGACCAATATCAGACTGGCCTTTACCTTTTTTGGGAATACCTGTCAGATTTCTGCAGGTAACAAGATTCGTAATATCTTTAATTAAATATGACATATATTTAAAATTTTTAGTTATTCAATTTTAAAACAGGCAGCTTTATGAGATTCCGATATTTGAACATAAGGCGGTTGTTCGGAAAAACATTTTTCATCAGCAAGACTGCATCTCGTGCAAAAGTGACATCCTGCCGGATAATTAAGTGATGAGGGAACCGAGCCTTCGATAATCTGTAATTTTGAATCTTTGTTATTTATTTTCGGAATGGATTTTAAGAGTCCGATTGTATAAGGATGTTTTGTATTATAAAATATTTCATTAACATTTCCGTATTCAACAATTTTAGATGCATACATAACTGCTACGTTATCAGATACCTCTGGTATCACTCCGAAGTCGTGTGTAATTATTATTACACCCATACCGAAATCGGACTGAAGTTTTTTTATTAGTTCAAGAATCTGAGATTGAACGGTTACGTCGAGTGCTGTAGTAGGTTCATCTGCAATCAAAAGGTCAGGATTACAGGACAATGCAATTGCAATCATTATTCTCTGCCTCATTCCGCCCGATAGCTGGTGAGGATATTCGTTGTATCTTTGTGTGGGTGCAGGGATGCCAACTCTGTTAAGCATTTCGAGAGTTTTTACTTTCGCTTCTTTTCGAGATATTTTTTGATGACAAATTAATATTTCATCGATTTGATTTCCGCAGGTATAAGCAGGATTTAATGAAGTCATCGGTTCCAGAAATATCATTCCGATTTCATTTCCCCTTATTTTCTGCATCTCTTTTTCGGGCAAGCCGATTAAATCCCTGCCCTTAAAAAATATTTTTCCGCTTTCGATTTTTCCGGCAGGTTCGGGAACCAGTCTCATTATGGACAGTACCGAGACACTTTTACCGCAGCCCGATTCGCCGACGAGACCCAATGTTTCACCTTTATCAAGACCGAAACTAATATCATCAACGGCTTTTGATATACCATCATCAGTATAGAAGTTTGTGACAAGATTTTTAACTTCTAAAAGTTTCATTTCGATTTGGAATAAGATTTTGCATTTATGTACGGGAAACTTATTTCAAAGAATCCATAAATTCTTTTTGATTTTTTTCAGCTTCGATTTTATTTTTCGCTTCCGTTATAATTCGTATTATTGGTTCTGTGTTGGATTTCCTTAAATGTATCCAGTAATTTTCGAAATCAAGTTTAATCCCGTCTATTCTGCTTATTGTGCAATTTTTATTTGCATAATTATTTAAAATTCTGTTTAACAGTATATCGGGATTTCCCTGCAAACGAATTTTATCTTTCGTGATAAAGTACTCGGGCAATGATTTTTTGTATTCATCAACCGTCCCGCCGAATTCCGAGAATTCCTGCAATATAATTGGAATAGCCAGAATAGCATCTCTTCCATAATGCACTTCAGGAATAATAACTCCTCCGCTGCCCTCTCCGCCCACAACAGCTTTCACGCGCTTCATTTCTTTTACAACATTAATTTCGCCGACAGCTGACCTGTGAACTTTAGCATCATAACGCTTTGCTATATCATCGACTGCACGGGTTGTTGATAAATTGACGACTACATTTTTTCCCTTTGTTTTAGAATTCTTAAGTACGTTATTAACTACTGTCGCTATTGTGTTCTCTTCGCTAAAAGGTTTTCCTGAATTTGTGATTAATACGAGCCTGTCGCTGTCGGGGTCAACAGCAATTCCAAGGTCAGCTTTATTTTTTATTACAGTTTTGGATAATTGTTTTAAATTAAACGGAAGCGGCTCAGGTGTGTGAGGAAATATACCTNNCGATAACAGAACCCGCTGAATTTACCGCATCTACGACAATTTTAAATTTTGCTTTTCTTATCGAACCGATATTAATTTTCTTAAGAGCTTTTTCGATATGTTTCTCAATCCAGCTATCATCAACAATTACAGGTTTAATGTTTTTAATCTCTGCAAATTTAATATTCCTGTCTATATTTAAAATTTCTTTAATTTGTTCACCGTCGAGAAATGTACCATCGGCGTTTAAAAATTTAAGTCCATTCCAGATCTGGGGATTATGCGAAGCTGTAATTGCTATNNGAAATAAGTTCACCGTGCTGCCTTCCGTCCCTTCCGACTACAATTTTTTTTGATTTGGATTTTTTCCTGCAATAAGCTGCAAATGCAGACGTAAACTTCAAAATATTTTCAGGAGTCAGATTATCTCCAATTATTCCCCTTATACCCGAAACAGAAACTATTATATCAGACATGCTCTTTTCAAGTTTTAAATGTTAAATGGTAAATGTTAAATTATTTATTTTCTATTTTTTATTATTTATAAGAACTGACATTTGTTCGAGCTGTTCGACAGTGTTAATCCCTGCGATTTCAATATTATTCTTTACAGGAATCGCTCCAATCGATACTTTATTTTCTTTAAAATAACGAAATATATCGGTAAGATAATATTCTCCCTGTGCATTATCCGTATCGAGAGTTTTAATTGCCTCAAACAGTAATTTACTATCGATAATATAAATTCCGGAATTTATTTCTTTAATTTTTTTGATTTCATCGGCAGCGTCTTTCTCTTCTGTGATATCAATAAAATTCCCGTTACCATCTCTTATTATTCTTCCATAGCCATACGGGTCGCTTAAGATTGCGGAAAGCAGACTTGCTTTAAAATTATTATTTTTATGGAATGCTAAAAAATTTGCAACGGTTTCGTATCTTAGCAGGGGCACATCGCCCGATAATATTAAAACATCACCGTCAAAATTTTTTAACGAATCATAGGTTTGCACAATTGCGTGTCCTGTGCCGAGCTGCTGGTCCTGATGGGCAAAACTTATTTTTGATATATCATTTTCATATTTCAGATTAATGAAATCAATAACGCTTTGTTTTTGATGTCCGACAATTAAAACAACTTTTTCGGATTCAATTTTTAAAGCAAGGTTAACGACGTACTCGATTAAGGGAGTTCCCGCGAGTTCGAACATCACCTTCGATTTGTCCGGATTTTTCATTCTCTTACCTTTTCCGGCAGCTAAAATAACTGTGGCAAGTTTCAAATTTTATTAATTGAAAAGTTTTTGGAAAATTAATTTAGAAAAAGAAGTAATGATATTAAGTTTTTTTCAAAACCTTGACTTTGTTGTGTTTATCAACAAATATTTTCCTGGGTTTAAAATTTTTTAATTCATCGTCATTATAAGAGCCATACGAAATTATGATAATTTCATCACCTTTAGTACCAAGACGTGCAGCGGGACCATTTAAACAAACGATACCGCTATTCCGCTTTCCCGGAATTAAATATGTTTCGAATCTTTCGCCATTATTAACGTTAACTACCTGAACTTTTTCGTACGCAAGCATATCCGCAGCATCCATTAAAGCAGTATCGAGTGTAAGACTTCCTTCATAATAAAGCTCAGCCTCGGTCACCGTTGCCCTGTGTATTTTAGATTTGCACATTATTCTTCTCATATTGGAATCTTTATTTATTTCTTAAATAAAATATTATCTATAAGCCTTGTTTTACCCATATATGCGGCCAGAGAAATTAATACCTCGCCGTTATAATTTTTAATATCTTTTATATCTTCCAAAAGATTATTATCTGTGATTGCAATATATTGTAACGAAGATTCGGGAGTTTTCGTTTCGATAATATTTTTCACAGATTGTTTCACAACATTCATATCTTCAATTTTGTCTTCGAGTATCATTTTCTTTGCTTCGTTTAAGACAAAATTAAACACGGATGCCTTATCTTTTTCATCCTTACTCAGGTACATATTTCTTGAACTCATCGCAAGTCCGTTTTCTTCCCTTACTGTATCACAAATTCTAAGATTTACATCGATATTTAAATCCAGAATCATTTTTTTTAAAACTGCCGCCTGCTGGGCATCTTTCTGACCTAAATAAATATTATGAGGCTTAGTGATATTCAACAATTTTAATACAATAGTAGTAACGCCTTTAAAATGTCCCGGTCTGAACATACCTTCAAGCTTATCGGATAGTACATTTACATTTACATAAGTAAAATAATTTTCGGGAAACATCGTATCTGCATCCGGATAAAAGACATAATCACAACCGCTGCTTTTGCATAAATGATAATCTCTCAAAAAATCTCTCGGATAGTCTTTAAAATCCTCACCCGGAAGAAACTGCGTCGGATTTACGAAAATACTCGTAAACACGATATCGCATTCATCTTTAGCTTTAATTATCAAAGAAAGATGTCCTTCGTGAAGAAATCCCATAGTCGGAACGAAACCGATTTTTTTCCCTATCCGTCTATAATATTCGGATATGCTTTGCATAGCCGAAATTTCTTTAATAATTTTCATCTTATATTAATTTTTTCCGGGATTTTTTTGTAAAAGATGTTTTAACAGTTGTGTTAATTTATCTTTCATATCTCTTCTATCAACTATAATATCGAGGAAACCATGTTCGAGAACAAATTCAGACCTCTGGAATCCTTTGGGTAAATCTTTACCTGTAGCCTGTTTAATGACTCTCGGACCCGCAAAACCAATAAGTGCATTCGGTTCTGCCATGTTAATATCACCCTGCATAGAGAAAGAAGCACTCGCGCCCCCCGTGGTGGGATTTGTAATAACAGATATATAAGGAATTTTTTCTTCAGCAAGTTTTGCAAGTCTTGCACTTGTTTTTGCAAGCTGCATAAGAGAAATTCCACCTTCCATCATTCTCGCGCCTCCGCTTTCGGAAACTATAATAAACGGATGACCGGATTTCAGACACCTGTCTACCGCACGGCAAATTTTTTCACCGACAACGCTTCCCATGCTTCCGCCTATAAAAGCAAAATCCATCACGCACATTACAACAGGGATGGAATTTATTTCGCCCGTTCCCGTTCTTATTGCATCAAATAAATTCGTTTTTTTTATTGTCTCATCGATTCTTCTGTCGTAGGGTTTTGTATCTACGAATTTCAGGGGGTCAACCGAACGAATTTTTTTATCTAATTCTTTAAAAGTGCCTTCATCGAACAATAAATTAAAGTATTCTTCGCTGCCGATTCTAAAATGAAAATTACATTTAGTACAGATAAATTTGTTGGCCTCCCATTGTTTTTTGTGCAACAATTCACCACATTCGTCGCACTTAATCCAATTGCCATCAGGAACATCTTTTTTCGTATCTGTTTTAATATTTTCCTGAGATCGTTTAAACCATGCCATAATATTAGTTTTAAAATTTATAAAATTTGTGAATAGTGAATTGTTAAGATTTAACAATTCACGAATCACTTATTTTTTTACAGGCTTCAAAGGAACAAATGTTTTCATATAAAACGGTTCCGAAAGCCGGTAATCTGCAAACTTGTCTTCTCCAATATATTTTAAAGACAGTTCATATTGAGAACGAATGTTTGAAAAACCGGAAACATTAATAATATCCGATCCAGCAGGAAAATCAAATTCGTTTTTTTCATTAATAATATATTTCTTATTCCCGGATATATCGAGAATTCCCGTCGAATATTCCGAAACTCTTTTTAATTCCTTATTTTCATAAATATAATCTGCGGAATAAAATTCCATGCTTTTGGAATTTGAAAAGACGAGTGAAGTGAAAACCTCACCATCCTTAAGATCCTTACATTTATTTGCAATTATATCCAGAGTAGAAATTTCCAGCAATTTACATTTCAAAGCAAAACAAATCCCTTTTGCAATTGCCGAACCGATTCTTAAACCAGTAAATGAGCCCGGACCATTTGATAAACTTACGACATCGATATCTTTAAAATCGATGTGCTTTTCATCAAAAATTTCTTTAATCATATAAATTAACGAATCTGCATTATTTTCACTATCCAATTCTTTTAATACAACAATTTCGTCGTTGACCGCGTATCCAAACTCTATTTTCTTTGAGGAGCTTTCGATGAGTAATATATTCATATCAAATTTTAATTATTCTGTCATTTTTGCTGTTTCCGTGCTCAAAATGAACAATTTTCATGTTTAAATCCGCATTATCCATAAGAATTTCGCACCATTCTATTAAACAAATTGAAGAATTTCCGATATATTCACTAAATCCGATTGTTTCCAGTTCTTCTTTAAATTTAATTCTGTACAGGTCGAAATGATGAATTGAGACACTTTTGAAATTATGCGGCAAATAACCTTTATATTCATTAACAATTAAAAACGTAGGGCTGTTCACAACCTCTTTTACATTGAAAAATTCACAGATACCCTTAACGAATTGAGTTTTTCCGCTGCCTAATTCGCCTTTCAGACCTATGACGTCACCCGGATTTATACTTCCGGCATATTTCTTTCCTGCTTTTATTGTATCTTTATAGCTCTTTGAAAAAATAATTTTGTTTTTCAATAATCACGGATTAAATAATAAAAACGCAGTTTCTTATACTGCGTCGGTATTACTTAAAATTAATGATTCGAGATTTAAGAAAAAAGTATTTAAAATAAAATTTAATGAAATTAGTAAATAATATGCTAATCTTACCTGATTTATTCTTGCAACTCAATTTTTCTTTTCATAAATTTCTTTAAGTTACCGATTGACTTAAATTTCAAACAAAATTATTCAATTTATGAGTAAAACTGCTTATCGCTGGATTATCATTTTTGTTGTTTTATTGTTATTCATAGATTTTTTTTATCAGGTTATACATTCAAATGTACCATTCTGGAGCACGGACTGGTTTTGGTGGCGTGTCATGTTTATATTACTTATGGCTGCATTCGTTCTGACTTATTATATGTTTATGTATTTTAAAAAAGCGGAGATAGAAAAATACAATTTTATAAAAAATCTGATTGAACAACAGGACATTGGTTATAGAAAAATTGCTGCAGAGTTACATGACGGACTCGGACAGGATTTGATAGTATTAAACAATAAAGTGCTTCAAATTTCAAATTCTCATCCCGAAAATGTTGATTTAGCAATTGATTTAAAAGACCTCAGTGTTCTGATTTCTGATTCAGTTGAAGAGGTCAGACAAATTTCTTCCGGTTTGTATCCGCATCAGATTGAAAAGCTCGGTCTTAGCAGGGCGCTGGAATCCATGCTCGATAAAGCTTTCCGCTCTTCAAATATAAACGCAGATATTGTGATTGGAAATGTAGATAACCTGCTTAATATCAATAACGAAATAAATTTTTACAGAATAATTCAGGAATGCATTAATAATATTTTGAAACATTCAGAAGCTACAGATGCAGTTATTAAAATAAAATGTTCAGTCGGAGAAATCATATCGGAAATACGGGATAACGGAATTGGATTTCAGTTCGATAACAAATCAATCAAAAATATCACCGGATTCGGATTAAGTAACATAAAGCACAGAGTACTGCTTGCCGGTGGATATTTTAATATAGACACAAAGACGGGTAAAGGAACGAAGATAAATATTCGTTTACCAATAAAAGACTAAAATGACAAATTCGAAAATAAATATTGTAGCTGCCGACGACCACCCGCTTATATTAAAGGGACTCATTGATATTATTAACAACACTTCTAAATATAGTGTTATAGCGGGTTCAACAAGCAGTGAATGTGCATTGAAATTAATCGAAGAGCATAAACCTGAAATTGCCATTCTCGATATTAATATGGCTGATATGAACGGACTGAAGGCGGCTAAAATAGTCAGAGAAAATAATGCCGATATTAAAATTGTTATGCTTACAATGTACAATGATGAAAATTATTTTAATGAAGCAATAGATATAGGGGTAGATGCATATTTATTGAAAGACTGCTTTGCGGACGAAATTATAAGATGCCTCGATGAAGTTATGGAAGGAGAATTTTATTTAAGCCCGGGAGTTTCAAAGCATTTGATAAGAAGAAGAAATAACAAATCGAATTTATATGAAAAATATCCGACGCTGAACAATCTCACCTCGATGGAAAAGAAAATTCTCGGTAAAGTATCCGAAAGCAAGACCAGTAAAGAAATTGCAGAGGAACTTTTTATTAGCATACGCACGGTTCAAAACCACAGGACAAATATCTGCAACAAACTAAATCTCAAGGGACATAATAGGCTTTTGCAGTTTGCGATATTGAATAAAAACGGATTCAATTAAGAATTTTTTTTGAACGGTAAACCTCTACGAG
>PNBM01000186.1 GCA_003135995.1 Ignavibacteriota bacterium
TTAAGTCCCGATTACGATATAGTTGCAAGATACCAGGGCGGTGCAAATGCAGGACACACAATAGTTTTCCAGGGAAAGAAATTCGTACTTCATTTAATCCCGTCGGGAATATTTACTGACGGAATCAAATGTGTTATCGGGAATGGTACTGTAATAGACCCGGAAGCCCTGTTAAATGAAATCGATATTATAAAAAACGAAGGAATAGATTTAGACGGCAGACTTTTTATAAGCAAAGATGCACACGTTATACACCCCTACCATAAAATTGTGGACGCAATAAATGAAGATACTCAAAATAAAATCGGTACTACTAAAAAAGGAATCGGACCTGCATACTTCGATAAATATGCGCGAAGAGGTATTAGAATAGGTGACCTCGAACTCGATGAAGTATTAATCGAAAAGATTAAATCCAACATTCAGAATTTAAAAAATATTTTCCCGAATTCCGAAGAACTGAAGAAATTAAAAGAATCAGATGTTTTTAATATTCTGAAAGAACAATATAAATTAATTTCGAAATATTTTACAAATTCACAAAAGTATTTAAACGATTCAATTCAATCGGGTAAAAATGTACTGCTCGAAGGTGCGCAGGGTGCGCTGCTGGATGTTGATTTCGGTACATACCCGTTTATAACTTCTTCCAATCCGACAAGCGGCGGTGCGTGCACGGGTTCAGGCATTCCCCCGAATAAAATAAAAAACGTGGTAGGAATTTTCAAAGCTTATACAACCCGCGTAGGTGCAGGACCTTTCCCGACTGAACTTTTTGATGAAGACGGTAAAAACATTGCGAAAATCGGAAATGAGTTTGGTGCTACTACAGGACGGCCGCGCAGATGCGGATGGCTCGACCTCGTTGCATTAAAATATGCCTGCATGGTTGATGGTGTTACTGAGCTTGTAATTACTAAATCCGATGTACTCGATACTTTTACTGAAATTTCTTTATGTACCGAATACGATATAGAAGGTAAAATCACAGATGAATTTCCTACGAATGTAAATATTTTAAAAACTGCAATCCCGGTTCTTCATAAATTCAGAGGATGGAAAAAGAGTCTTAACGGAATTACCGATTACGAAAATTTACCATCGGAGTATAAAGAGTATTTACTCTTCATAGAAGATTATATTGGTATAAAGGTTAAATATATTTCAACCGGCGCTTCCCGGGAAGAAATAATTATCCTTCGCAATGTTAAATTGTAAATGTTAAATGTTAATTTAAGAGCAAAGAAACTTTTACAGATATATTATTATTCTGGTAGACGTAAATAATTTTCAGAAAATAATAATTTAAGACTAACACCGTAGGTGTGTTATGTTTATCGCAAACATCAAAACCTCAAATCAGAACTCCGTAGGAGTGATATGTTTATAGCCTATATCAAAACCTCAAATCAGAACTCCGTAGGAGTGATATGTTTATAGCAAAATCAAAGAAATCAGGATAATCAGTGATCAATATTTGTAAAGTTTGCATCCTTAATCTCGGGCTTAATCGGCTCTGCAGGAGCTTCTTTGGGAGTCTCAGGTGATATAGTAATTTGCCTGCCCTTCTTTTTATCAAAAAATACATCAATCGACAAAGAACCTGCTCCCGTGAAAATTGTGGCAATATTAATTGCGAGTAAAATAATATTAAAACTAAAAGGTAAATTTTCCGGAGCAACACCAACAGCAATTAATATTGATATATTAATTAATGCAAGAACAAAACTTGTTATAGGAGTAAACAAACCGATTATATACATCAAACCAAAAAACACTTCAACAAACGGAAGCGTAAATCCGAAAATGAAAGATAAATTTTCAGATAATATATTCATAGATTTTACGTGACCTACAAATGCTTCGAGATTAGTAATTTTTTCTAATCCGGCAATAAGAAAAAATAATCCGACAGAAAACCGAATTAAGAACAACCCAAAGGATGTACCGCCTTTTGCTTTATGAAAAATGCTCATAATTTTAATTATTTTAATTTAGTGTTAACTTATTGGTTCCTGTATATGTAAACAAAAGAAATTTTAAAAAGTATTAATTACCTGTGTTATATTGAAATCATTTCAATCCTTCAATCCATTTCGAAACTTCATCTATGATAGCAGGGTTAAAATTATTATAATAATATCCCGCAATTTTTGTATTAGCATAGCTTTCCTCCGGAGTTTTTGACGTTGCAAAACCGTGGTCCATATTCGGAATCAATAAAAATTTTCCTTTTCCCGGATGATAAGCATTAACAATATTCACAATATCTTCATGGTCCTTATTTGAGAAAGCTTCGAAATCCCCTTCTCCCCTGATTATCAGCACATTAGCATTGACACTTTTCCATACTTCAGCCATATTTAAATCCTGTAACTGCTGCCAGAATTTATAATTCCGCGACCAGACCTGGTCTCCGCCCGAATATTCAATATACTCTTTCATTTCCTTTTTCAGCTCATCTCCGATTGCCAAATCTTTCGGATGTTTTTTCAGTACCAGATAATCATATAAAACTTTTATCATATCCTGAACTACTTTTTCATTTTCTATATAATCGACACCGGTAATAGGATTTTGGAATCTGAACATTTCAATTATGTATTCATACCAGGTTTTCAATCCTGTCCCGCAGGCAATCACACCTTTTGCAATCCGGTTTTTATCTACCATCGGAGCTTCATATCCTCCAAGCGAATGACCAAAAATAAAAACATTATCTTTATCAACAAAATCATATTCAAGCATTTTTTGAAATCCTGCTTCGAATGCTTCAAGTTCTGTATTATAATCTATATCTATACAATCAGGTGTGTTGTAACAATCGCCTGTACCCGGCTTTTCAACTCTCACAACAGAATAGCCTCTTTCACTTAATTTATCCACAAGCTGACCATAAGGATGTTTGCCGATGTTATCGAGCGAGTAACATAAATATCCGGGAATAAAAAGTATCGTTTTAAATTTTCCGGTTGTTTTAGGTTTTGTAGTAATAATTCTTAAATAACCTTCTTTGAATTTTACTTCATCATAAATCACGTCATACTTATCTGATTTTTCAAAAGGCAAAGGGCTGGCTTCGCCATTAAACATTAGTTTTTCACCTGTTCTGTTAACTTCAAATTTGACGGGTGTTTTCTCTCTATAATTTTTAACGGCTTCGCGATATTCTTTTACTGAATTTAGTTTAATATCATTTATGGATTCTATTATATCATTTATTTTTAATCCCATTTTCTCACCGGTAGAATTCGGCGAAACATTAATTACAATTAATCCTTCTTTCGAAGAAAGATTTAAAGTGGTTTTGATGGAATCATTTATTTCAATGAGTCTTAACCCGAGAAAAGCTTTTCTGGGAATGTTTTGAGAATAAATTGAAGGGATGAAATAAAATAAAAAAAGCAGAAGTATAATTTTTTTCATAATGTAAAATAATTAATTTTAACAATTGGTATCACAATTTCAAAAAACTATTCCAGTATGTTTATCAAAAATAAAAATAGTTTTTATTCTTTCCAAGTGATAAGAAAAAAATTGTTTCCCGGCTAAAAAAGAGAGAAATTCGATATATTCCCCCCTTAGAAGGGGGGATGATGGTAAGAAGTGAGATATTAAAAAATATTTTAAATTAAAATAATAAAATTAACATAATCGTTTTTTATGAAAACAAACTTAAACAAAAGAAACTACTGTCCCGTTTAAATTTTATATGTGTTTATATGTATAAATATAATATAGTAATTAAAAGGTTTAACAACAAAATCGATTTGAATTTAAAATAAAATATAAGTTATGCAAATAAGTATAACTTATGAAGAATAATTTGAAAATGGAGTGAAATATACTCAATTAGAATCATCCCCCCAGCCCCCCTTCAAATGGGGGTATTGTGCAGCCCTCTTCAAATTGGAATACGTTGTGCATTCCTTCTTCAAAGGAGGGAACGTTTTGCATTCCCAAGTTGAAAGGGGATACAATGGAATACATATATCAAAATCTGCAAAGCAGAGCAAAGACTAAACGTGATTCTGCTTTTACCTGGTCAGGCTGCCAGCCGGGCGGAATTGTAGTTGTATTATAACCATCAGGTGATCNNATAAGGAACATTAGCTTCACGATGAACGAACTCAAGCCGCCACGTAATATTTTCTTCCGGCATCCAGTCAATGGTAGTAGAAGCATCCCATCCGTCAAATTTTGTTCCGGGTGATGTGTCGAAAATTTGTCCTGCAACACCTGTCGGAAGCAAAACAAGATAACGTCCCGGGTTGTGAATGAATCCGCCTCCAAATGTCCATCCAAAATGGTCGTTTGAAAACCATAATCGATTATATATCATTCCGCTGATAAAATTTTGTGCGGGACCACCGTCGCCACCAAAAGCAGTTACTCCATCACCGTTTTCAAATCCTAAATCGCCCGTTATTGAAAATGCGGCGCGATGTAAAAATTTTCCCGGATGATTATAATATCGAACTTCAAGACTANNGTGAAACCTTATTCTGCCCGGTTTATCCTGTGTATCGGTTCCGTAATATTCATTTGATAACACTGATACTGATTCAACCGGTCTATATAAAATTTGCATACCTATTCCGGGATTTTCATTAAACTTTGCATACGTCTGCCACCCGTTTATTAACCATAGTTCGATTTTTAATTTATCGCTTGGAAAAGTTTGCAATCGCAATCCGTTAAAAAACCATGGAGTATTATCTGAAGTAAAGGAAGGCTGATAAGCCCAGTTTTCACAATTGTAATATGAAAAAAGTCCGACGTAAGACATAAAAATTCCTGCATCGAGATTTATTCCGTGCCAGGTATTCCAATGGTAACCTGCGTATGCTTCGCTAAAATAACGATAAGCATTTGCAAGGTCAAATTGTCCGCGTGTTGTACTGAAATCATTTCGCGGAACAACAGTAGCTCGCGTTCCTAACTGGAGAATAATTCTCCCGCGTACATTATTATAATGGAAATCGCCGCCTATGCTTGCAAATGATACCTCAAATTCATTATTGCGAGCAAGTGCGGTTGAACCGACAACCGTATTATCTATCGGATGTTGATTTGAATAAGTGTAATTCATATCGAGCATAAAACTTCCGGTGAAATATTTTGAATCTAACAGTTGTGTATGTCTTCTGTCATTTCCGTTGAGCCATGTGAAGTCACCGAATGCAAAAGGTTCGCTCGCTGTTTTTTGTTCATTTACGATTGAAGTATCGATTGACAAATTTTGATTTTCGCTTTGGACATTTATTTTTCCGGATTCCTGACTTAAAGAATCTTTTTTTATGTTAACCTGAGAATAAATCGAATGAATTAATAAAAAAGTTAAGCACATATTTATAATACTAACAGTTAGTATTTTTTTCATGGTATTAAATTATATTTTTAATAAAAATTTTATTTATGACTTTGATAAACCCACCTTGACCCGACAACTTTCGAATCAATATGAATTAGCTTATGCTTTAAGTTGTTTGTATTTAATACATTATTAGCAATAAAAACGGTGAACAAATAGAATATTGCAATAATAATTATTAATATTATTGACTTTTTCTTATTAACACTTGAATAATTCATTTTTATTGGATTAAAAATTTTTGTTTAATCATTTAATTCTGATAAAATCACCATTTCAAAAGGAAGATTTTCATTTAACACGTTATTATTCGTTATGGATTTTTTAATTCTCGCATCAATTTCATTAAGATTTATTCTTGGAACACCCAACACCCTTAGTTTGTCTCCTTTTGAAAGTGTCCTTACTGTTTTTTCAGGCTCCGAATCTTTTATAAAAATCATCCTGAGATTTGAATATAATAACTCCCCATCGTTATCATAAACATTACATAAAATAAATCTACCATCATTTTTCACATCAGGTAAATCGTTTATTTGTAATACGAAATCAACAAAATCATAACCCAAACCTTGTGTTATCAATGTAATCATGCTGTCATTAATTTTAACAGTACATTTCGCTGATGAAAATTTGCCGAATGCGGTTTCCGCACTGAAAATTCTATGGACATTAATTTCATCATTATAGCCTGTTAAATTAGTTTCGTTAATTTTGGTAACCGGAGTAAATTCAAATACGTGAGGTGGATTATAATCACTTAAAACTTCATTTCCTTCGCCTTGCGAAAAATTATCATTTCCTAAATAGTCGCACCAGAGCCTCCACACACCTTTTAAATTTATTTTTTCACCATTATTTTGAGATATAATATCGACAGCTTCTGCATCTGTTTTTGCATTAAAAATCTTAGCTACAACGGGCATTCCGATAAATTGACTTCTACCGGCAATAATTAAATCTTTACTTTTTTTAGAATTACTGACCGGTGGATTTTTACCGGTATAATTATTTGAATAAATATTAACATATTTATAGTTTGCTTTATCAAGATTGTAATCGATGCTTACGGTAATTTTATCTTTTATAAATTCAATAAAAGATTTTTTTAGGGAAATCTCGATTTGACTATTTGCAGTTGAGGCAAAAAGAATCAGTATAGACGCTATTATCAAATTTTTTATCTTCATTTTATATTATTTATTCAAATCTCTAACTACAAATTTAAACATTAAGTTGTGAGTATAATATAAAATGATTGACATAAATTATAAAAATTTTATAAATACGGATATTCTGTTGATTTTTTAACCTTTAATGAAAGTTTTATGTTCTATAATTTAATTATATGAAAGACAAGAAAGACATTACGGTGGTTGTAGCGATGAGCGGAGGCGTTGATTCTTCCGTTGCGGCTGTGCTACTAAAAGAAGAAGGATATAACCTTATCGGGATTACTATGAAAACGTGGGGATTCGATGACTTTCCCGAAAAAGATTCCGGTTGTTGTTCGCTGGGATTCGACATGTATAGGGGCTAGGGGCTAGAGATTA
>PNBM01000307.1 GCA_003135995.1 Ignavibacteriota bacterium
GTGATTTACGGAGAACCGGGAAATATCGACAAGCATCCTTTCGGGGATTCTGAAACAGGCTATGACAAACCCTATGAAATCTGGGATTATTATGATATAAGCAAAAGATTTATCTTTATCGATGATTCAGGATTCGGAGATTACAGACTAATAACGCCGATGTATGACAGGGAAGCCACAAGGATTAGATATTAAGATTTTATCAAATTCCTTTGCGATAAAATTAAAAATTAAAATTTAAAAATAAGTTAATTATTTAAAAGTATTAAAAATAAACTGTTATTTTTAGCCAATTTGTTGCCAACATATTATTAATTTAGCTACAATTCCCCCACAAATACGCCACGTAGCCCTAAAATATTTTTTTTAGCACAGTTTTAGCCCCATCCCAATTATAATACGACCTGTTGCAACACGTCGCAATGCTTATATATAGTGGTTTCCCCCGCTTTTGTGCGGGTTGACTTCTCAATAAAATGTCTCTATGTTGTATTAGAATTTAAAATTAAATAAAACAAATAAAATGAAAACAACAAAAAAAGAACAAAACCTGCCAGATGAACAAAACCCAATCTATACATTTAGTTGCATCCACACCGATATTTTAGCAAAAGCAATGAAGGGTGAAATTGATTTATTTACATTAGCAAAAAAAGAACTTCAAAATAGAGGTTTAAATAATGATGGATTGTGGGTGGGATTTAAACAAACCAAATTATTAACTCCAAATCAAATCAAAGCCAAAGAAAGCCTTATCAGAGAAATTAAAGTATTACAAAATCATTTAAGCAAATTATTATAAACCATTTAAAAATCAAAAAAAGAAAGGTTTCAAAAATGAAAAACGCAAACAGTAAGACCACAGCAAAGTCGAATAAGACTATAAAAGCAATCCAGAAACAAGCTAAAAAGGAATTTAAACAAGAAATCAAAAAGGTATTTAAACCAAATGGAAAACAAAACCCCAACCAACAGTTAAATCAAGAGTTCAAATCTGAAATGAATAAAGTATTTGAATCTAATAAACCCAATACAAAACCCTTCACAAGAAAAGAAAAAAAGGATATTTTAAAAGAACATACAGATTATTTCACCCCTTCGAATAAAAAAAGAATGGAAAAAATGACAAAGGATGCAAAATCAAAAAAGAAAGAATCTGAAAAATCTGAAAAGAAAGCATCTGAAAAGAAAATTACTTTAAAAAGTATTGTATTAAAAGAAGTTCCTGAAATGTTGAAGGCAAACAAGAGCGGAATTAAATTAGCAGAATTAATTAATGCTATTTTAAAAATCAGAACGGAAGCCACCAGAAACTCAGTATGGGGATGTATTTATTCCCTTCTTCAGAAAGATTGGAAAGGAATGTTAATAATTGAAAAAGGAATCTATAAAATGAAAAATGGAAAAGTTCTGGATTCAAAAACTAATAATAAAAAATAAATCTAAAAATATTAGGGTAGCATTTCGCTACCCTAATATTTACCTAAAAAAATGAAAAAGATGAAGTATAAAATAGAAAATATATGCGTTTTTGTAATTAGCAGGTCGGGGGTTCAAATCCCTCTGCCAGCTCACTCAAAAGGAAGATATTTATATCTTCCTTTTTTTATTATACCCCGCATCTGTCATTCACGCGAATGCTCAGTGCCTGTCATCCCCGAATGCTCCTGTCGGGGATCCCCTGACTATTCTCTTTTTGCTTTTTGTCTTTTGTTTTTTGTATTGTCATCCCATGATGCTCAACGATTGTCATCCCCGAATGCTCCTGTCGGGGATCCCCTGACTATTCTCTTTTTGTTTTTTGTTTTTTGTTTTTTGTATTGTCATCCCGTGATGTTCAACGNNGTTGGTGTTAGCCGCTCTTTGGCATCACCAACAACAAAACAATTCCCCCCTCCGTCTTCCCCAAGTATGCTGTATAATCAAAAGAATTTTTATAGATTACAGGAAAAGTGGTATTATGAAAAAAATATTAATCGCATCACTATTATATATATCTCTTTTTATAGGATGCAAAAATGCTACGGGACCCGCGGGTGAACAATTAATTTTTTCAAAAGATTACGATTCACTTTCTTATAATCATGAAAATACACTTGGAACATTAAATTTAACAGATGTTGATAAATTAAGGATTTCATTTGACTGGGTCGGAAGAAATATTATTTATTATGAAGCTTCATTTTCTGTTCCCGCCATTAATCTTTATTTCTTCACGATTGATTCAAGCGGAAGCGGAAATATAAACCTGAGTTTGAATACTCCTTCAGGATGCAGAGGTAATTATACTTATCTTCATTTTTTTACTTCGAATTCAACATCCTCCTATATGGTTATCAAAAATTTAAAAATTTTTCAGGAATAGAATTTATTAGAACTATTATAATATATTTTAAGGGAATATTCATTTATTTAGATGTTCCTTTTTTCCTATATTCATTTAAATACTAACTATTAATTCATTTTATTTATATTTATATTTATTCACTTATAACATACAGGGAATATTACCGCAATAAATAAGTTTGTAAAGATAATTTAATAAAAAATTATATGAAAAACATTATTTACAAGTTTTTATTTTTAATCCCCGTTATGTTAATTCTTAATTCAACAATCTCATTAAATAATAGCTTTGCACAGTGGGTGAAGCTCAGTGGTCCTTACGGGAAATCAGTTAATTGCTTAGAAATTATTGGTACAAACTTGTTTGCAGGAACTTCGAACGGATTATTTTTTTCTTCGGATAACGGAAACAATGNNTCAACAAATAATGGAACAAGCTGGACAGCAGTCAATAACGGTTTAGGGGAATATCTATTAGTTAATAACCTTGCTGTTTCGGGAACAAATTTAATTGCAGGAATTGACGCTCGTTTTCAGCCGGGATATGGAAGAATTTTTTTAACGACAAATAATGGTAGTTCCTGGACTTCGAAATTTGTGTATCCTTCGACCCACATGCTTAAAATATCAGGAACAAACATTTTTGCTGCAACTGATTTTGCGGTTTGTTTATCGACAAATAACGGAGATAATTGGACACCGGTAGGCTTAGTTGGACAGCATGTATTGAGCATAGCAATTTCAGGAACAAATATATTTGCAGGGACATTTGGCAATGGAATATGGCTATCTACGAATAACGGTACAAACTGGACTGCTGCATATATTGGATTACCGGGTCAGAATATTTGGATTCATGCGCTTGAAGTTTGGGGAACGAATATAATTCAGGGGTCTGATAAAGGAGTATATTTATCAACAAATAACGGAACGTTTTGGTTAAATAAAAATCAAGGTTTCGATGCTGATAGTATTGACTGTATATGTTTCGCAATCGCAAATGGATATATTTTCGCAGGAACAAATAAGTATATCTGGCGTCGCTCTTTGTCGGAATTTGTCGGAATAAATCAAATCTCCGAACTCGTTCCGTCATCATATACATTACAACAAAATTTCCAAAATCCATTTAATCCATCCACAAACATTCGGTATGAATTACCTAAAAGTGGATTTGTAAAACTTGTTGTATTCGATGCACTTGGTCGTGAAGTTGAAACACTTGTAAATGAAAAACAAACAGCAGGCACGTACGAAGCAACATTTAATGCTTCACAATATTCCAGCGGTATATATTTTTATAGATTAACAACAGATAATTTCATAGAAACAAAGAAAATGATTCTATTGAAATAATAAGATGAATTACACTTAAAAAGTGTGCTTGATAATTAGATTGGTATAAATTATTCAAAGGGAATGTTCAGGTATGGATGTTCCCTTTTTTTCCTATAATAATCATTCCTTTTTTATATCGGTAAATTTAAATAAATTAAAAATATTATTTATTTAAATGTTAAGTATATTATTAGTATCATTAATCTTATTTTCACGTCGTGATAATTCTTTTGTTTGCGGCGCTGTATTAGGCGGAATTGTATTTGGCATTACATTAGCGTATAAAATATACGCGATGAAAAATAGAACATTACGTTTATTATTGATTATATTAATATACTCTGTTCTTCTTTTTTTTATTATTCTGTTTTTATTAACATTCAATTTTTCAGGAGAACAAAATTACAAAAGAGATACGTTTGCAGGAGACATTTCATTTTTGATCGCACTGATTACTTTTTTAATGACTTTCACCGTTCGGTTATTTTTAAGTTATAAACAAAGGAACAGTAAAAAATAAAACCAAATTCAATCAATAAATCTAAATAATCAATCGTTTATCCCCTGCTGTTATCTGTGATTACAAATCATATTATATATTTTTCAAAAAAAATCTCATCCCCGACACATATTCAGGAATGAGATTGAAATTTATTTTATTTATTTAATCACAACGATTAAAGTTAAATAAAATTATTAATTATATTTTCTTATTTCAGTAAAAGTCCCGATACGCTTCGCTGTCGGGATTATGATTAAATAACTATCGTTATTTAATCAATAACATTTTTTTAGTTTGAGTAAAACTCTCAGTAGTCAATCTATACATATATACGCCGCTCGGGAGCAGCAAACCATTAAACGTAATTTCATAAGTTCCTGCCGTTTGATTTTCATTTACGAGAGTTTTAACTTCACGTCCCAGTTCGTCAAATACAATAAGTTTTACAAAACTATTCTTTGGCAAATCATATTTAATGCTTGTTGAAGGATTAAACGGATTTGGAAAGTTCTGCCTCAAATTAAATGAGTTAGGAATTTCACCGGAAATTATTTTTACCGAGGTTATCATTTCCGAAATTGGTCGCTTCCAGACTCCGCTTCCCCATGTTCCCGCAAAGAGATTCGAGCCAAAAACCGTAAGCGACTGAATATAATTATTGGTCAGGCCTGTACTCACATCCGACCAGCTTGTTCCGTTATTGGTGGATAGGAACATACCAAGTCTTGTTCCTGCAAAGAGATTCGTACCAGAAACAGCAATAGCAAAGACGTTGGTATTCGTCAGGCCTGTACTGACCGCTGTCCAGCTTGTACCGTTATCGGTAGTAAGAAAAATGCCTCCGTTATAAGTTCCGGTAAAAACATTTGTCCCTGAAACTGCAAGAGCCTGTATAGAAGTATTCGTTAAACCGTTATTAACCGTATTCCAGTTAGTTCCATTATTCGTGGAAAGAAACATACCGTCATTAGTTCCCGCAAAGATATTCGTTCCGGAAGCTATAAGAGCATATACAATTGTACTGGTTAAACCGGAATTAACCTGTGTCCAGCTTGCGCCATTATTTGTAGTCAGAAATATTCCTGAACCAAAAGTTCCGGCAAAAATATTCGTTCCTGAAGCGTAAATGCATTGAACATATTTACTTGTCATTCCCGTAAATACTGAATCCCAGCTTGTACCATTATTTGAAGAACGAAAAACACCATTCCATGTACCTGCAAAAATATTAGTACCGGAAACGGCAAGACCATAAATAGTTCTGACATCTTTATTATATAATCCCGAATTTACTGCAGACCAGTTTGTGTTATCAGTGGAACGAAAAACACCACCGCCTCCTGTTCCCGCGAATAGATTCGTGCCTGAAACCGCAAAAGCATAAACATAAGTACTAATCAAACCCGAATTAGCTTCCGACCAACTTGTACCGTTATTTGTGGATAGAAAAACTCCGCCGCTTTCAGTTCCTGCAAATAAATTCGAGCCTGTTACTGTAAGTGTCTGCACATTAGGATTCGTTAAGCCAGTATTAACTGCCGTCCAGCTTGTTCCGTTGTTTGTGGACATAAATACTCCACCCGGAAATGTACCGCTTGTACGAGTTCCGATGTATAGATTATTTCCTGAAACAGCAAATTCATAAACATATGTTGAAGTTGTTAAACCGGAATTTACAGCAGTCCAGCTTGTGCCGTTATTTGTTGAGAGATAAACACCATCACCATGAGTTCCTGCAAATATATTTGTTCCAAGAACTTTAATACAATAAATATTAAAAGTTATTATTCCGGTATTTGATAACGTCCAGCTTGTTCCGTTGTTTGTTGAAAGAAAAACACCGCCCAGAGTTGCTGCAAAGAGATTTGTTCCCGAGACAGCAAGACCATAGACACTAATATTTGTTAAACCATTATTGACCAGTGTCCAGCTCGTTCCGTTGTTTGTTGAAAGAAAGACGCCGCCGCCGTTTCCTAAAGTCCCGGCGAATATATTACTCCCCGAAACCGCGAACGCATTAACAAAAGGACTCGTTATACCTGAAGTTGCTGAAGTCCAGCTCGTGCCATTGTTAGTTGAAAGAAATGCACCGCTTCCAAAAGTTCCGGCGAAAATATTTGAACCCGAAACTACAAGGGAACGAATGTTAGTATTTGTTAAACCGTTATTGACCGCAGTCCAGCTTGTACCATTGTTTGTTGAAAGAAATACACCGACATAAGTTCCGGCAAATTGATTCGTGCCGTTTGAGACTAAACTTTGTACAGTGCCGCCGAATGGTCCACTTGTTTGTGTCCACTGTGCGTTAAGAGCGCATATATTTAACATCAGGATTGCGCAGGAGAGAAAAATAAAACGTAGCTTTTTCATTGGATTTACTCCTTAATTGTGAATTGATTATCAAGGCAATTGCCCTAAACCCGTTCGTTAATAACGAACTACATTAAGGTATGCTATATATTAGTCAGAAGCAATCTATATAATATTTTATAATCGTAAG
>PNBM01000150.1 GCA_003135995.1 Ignavibacteriota bacterium
GCCAGACCTGTAATTGATGTAGCACCTGTGATGGTTGCCACTGTTGTAAGCACACCTGTAGTTGTATCAATTTTTACAAGTGCGTTTGTACTGTAACGGGCACCATACCAAAATCCGTTTGCAAAACTTCCGGCTTCAACAAAGTTTGCACTTAACGGGTCAGTGAAAAGTGATGTCATGCCAAAAGGCGTTGACAGCCACATTTTGAATGGTCCGAGAGCTATTGAACCACCATATGCATTATAACCGAATGCCCTGCTATTCCATGCAAGCGGCGAAGCCGGCGGTGGAGTAACAGTTGGCGGTAACGGATTAAGGACACGTGGAGCGGGTAACATTGATGGAGCATTCAGATTGTCCTGAGCATAAACATTTATGCTTAAAACAACTGCTAATAAAACAAATAATGAAAATAAAATAGTGATTTCTTTTTTAAATCTCATTGCATTCTCCCTTTTTAAATTAGTTATTAAAAATTTATTAAATTTATTATTTGAATCAAATATTTCTGAGAACGATGTTTGAATCCGGATATAAATATCCGCTTGCAAATTGATTTAATATCTTATTTAAATTATAAAAAAACAAGTGAAAATAATGAATTAAAAATTAAAATTTTGTTGAATAATATTTAATTGTCATTCCTTCTCGTCTTTGAAAATATTATTTGTAATCCTGAATGTTGATGGATGATTCGCACAGTTTTGTGTCCTCGGATTCATTTGTTGCAATTATGAGTATACCGGTGTTTTTTTGTTTCTCAGTAATTTTATAAACAACTTCAATACCTTCGTTATCAAGATTTGAGCGGGGTTCATCAAGCAGCAAAATTGGCGGGTCGTGCAGTATTGAAAAAGCAAGTTTAAGCCTTTGCTTCATGCCGGATGAATAATTCCTTATTAAATCATTACGTCTTTTGTACAGCCCTATGAGTTCTAATAAAAATTTTATTTTATCTTCTTTTCCTGAATTGTGATTATTCCTTAATTCGAAATAAAATTCCAGGTTTTCATAACCTGTCAATTCATNNCATACATATTTAAAATGTTCTTCTTTTGGCAAACGTTTTTCGTCTTTTGTGATTTCTAATATGCCTTTATCTGCCCTGATAAGTCCTGAAATAATTTTAAGTAATGTTGATTTTCCGGAACCGTTTTTTCCCGTTACGACCAATGAAGATTTCCCCGTTAATTCAAGATTAAGATTTCGGAAAATAGTTTTACCGTTATATTTTTTTTCGAGGTTCTTGCATTTCAGTGTTATATTATCCATCTTTTTCTCAAATAGTTTATTTAGAGAAATCTTCTTTTAATCTGATTTCTCTCCTCATTAGTGCCTGTTCATATCTTCTTTTTTCGGTTTCGTTTTCCGGATTAATTTCCGGAACAGAGATGGGTTTATTCGTATTTCTGTCTACATTAACAAAGGTCAGGTAAGCACTGTTTGAATGACTTATTTTACCGGTAATGATATCTTCAATTTCAACCCTGACTCCGACTTCGACGGATGTTTTGAAAGCCCTGTTAACTGAAGCTTTTAATCTGACTATATCACCGAGCTTTACGGGTAAATGGAATTTGAGTTTATCCACTTCTGCAGTGACAGCTATATTGTTGCAATGTCTCGAGGCGGTGAGAGCTGCTGCAATATCTATCCAGTGCATTAACCTGCCGCCGAGTAAATTTCCAAGTATATTCGTGTCATTCGGTAATACAAGCTCAATCATTTCAATCTGTGATTCTTTTACGGTTTTCATTTTATATATTATTAAAAATCTTTAAGAGGGAAGATTTTCTTTTAATTTCGAAACTTTTGAAAGAAAATTACTCTTCGGAAATTTCCTTTCGAATCTTTCAATTTCTATTCTCGCATCAGAATAATTTTTACGTAATATTAACATCTGGATTTTACTGTAGAGCGCATTATCTGCATAATCGGAATCAAAATAATCCTGTAAAACAAGTTCATAATAATAAATTGCGGCTTTGTAATTTCCCATCTTTGAATAAAGATCCCCGGTTTTGAATTCCTTAAAAGCAAGTTTATTTTTTAATTCTTTAATTCTTGCTTCGGCATCCGTTGCCAGTTTATCGGTCGGATAAAGTTCGAGAAAATTCTGAAATTCATTAATTGCATAATGAGTATAAGTCTGGTCCAGATCATATTTTGGTGAAAGATTATAATAACACATCGCAAGCTGGTACCTGTCCTGAACTATGAATGAACTCGTTGCATAGTTTTTTAATAAATATTCGAATTCATATGCGGCTAAAATATATTCTTCCCGTTGGTAATAACACATTCCGAGGTAAAACTGGGATTTGTCTATTATTTTTGTACCGGAGAATTTAATTTTAATAAGTGAAAAATCATCTATAGCCTCAAGATAATCTTTTTTGTCGTAATTTCTTTTAGCAATTGCAAACGCCCTGTCGGGGTCATCAGTTTTTATATCGCTTTTATCCGATGATGAACATGATTGTATTAACGTCCCGATAAATAAGGCTAAAAGGATAATTATTAATTTTCTGTATCTTTTCAATTATTTGTAATTTAATATTATTAAAACTTCTTTAAATTATTTACTTCTTATCGAATAAAAAAGCACAATAGTAATCAATGTTGCGGCAACAACGATTGCCGGAATTAAAATTTTATTTAAAAAATTCTGTTTGGGCAGAACTCCTTTTGTAAATTCATAGTTGCTTCTTTCGATTTGTTCCAGGTATTCTATTTTGAAATTATCCGAAAATTTTTCATTTGAACTGCCCGAATAAATTAGCGAGTCTCCCGGATTTTTTATGATTTTGTAATTATACCCGATGGATAAATGCCTGTCATATGTCTTGTTAGTGAAATAATTGTTTGAATTTTTCGTGTAATTTATTTTAAAAACCAAATTATTAATTAAGATTTTATATCCGGATTTAATATCTGCCGAAGTTATGATTTTAAAATTATTCATACCTCTTTTTATTTCAAGTGCAAAATAATTAGTTTCCGGATTATTTTTATCGGATTTTAACAAGTATATTTCTTCCTTTCCGGTAACAGTTAATTTATCCTGAATTTCCGTAAAACTCTTACTTAATAGTTTGGAAAATATATCGATGTTGGCTTCAGGAATAAAAACACTGTCCTGTGAATAGATAATACCATTTAGAAATCCTATGAATATAAATCCGAAAAATAAAAATTTGGTCATCTGTTGATTAATCGTATATTCCTCTTAATTTCAAAACTTTTGATACTTTATCGATTGCATATATATATGCTCCGAGTCTGAGGGATGTATCATATTTCATTGCCGTTTTGTAAACATTTTCAATTGCTTCACTCATCATCCTTTGCAATCTTTTGTTAACATCGTCTTCATCCCAGTAATACCCGATTCTGTTTTGCACCCATTCAAAATAAGAGACTATAACTCCCCCTGAATTTGCAAGTATATCAGGAATAACCATAATGCCTTTATCACTTAATATCTGGTCAGCATTAGATGCCGTCGGACCATTCGCTCCTTCGACAATTAGTCTTGCTTTGATTTTATTCGCATTATTATCCGTTATCTGGTCTTCCTTTGCAGCGGGAATAAGTGCATAACAATCGCATTCAATTAATTCTTCATTTGTAATACTATCCCCGAATTTACCATCTTTTAAAGTCTTATTATTTTTGTAATATTCAATAGCTCTCGTAACATCAATTCCTTTTGAATTATAAAATCCACCGGATATATCACTAATAGCTACAACTTTAATTCCGGCTTCATTTAAAAGTTTCGCACTTATCGAGCCGACATTCCCGAATCCCTGAACTGCACAGGATATATCAGAGGGTTTCACACCTTTCTTTTGGAGAGCAGCTAAGGCTGCAAACAGAACACCTCTTCCCGTGGCTTCATGCCTGCCCCTCGAACCACCGATGATAGTGGGCTTCCCTGTTACAACATTTGTCACTGTTTTTCTCGCGTGCATACTATAAGTGTCCATAATCCACGCCATAACCTGTTCGTTTGTATTCATATCAGGAGCGGGAATATCCGTATCGGGTCCGATAACATCCAAAAGCGATGAAGTATATCGCCTTGTAATTTTTTCCAGTTCGTTCATTGATAATTTCGACGGGTCACATCTTACGCCTCCCTTTGCACCTCCGAACGGAATGCTTGCAATAGCACATTTCCAGGACATCCAGGATGCCAATGCCTTTATTTCATCGAGGTCAACATCAGGAGCATAACGGATGCCGCCTTTTGATGGTCCGAGAATATTATCATGAATAACTCTGTATCCTTCAAATACTTCAAGTTTTCCGTTATCCATAACTATTGGAATGGAAATAATAACCTGTTTTAAAGGATTTTTCAGATAATTATAAAGCCCTTCATCTAAATTATACATTTCCGCTGCCTTATCGAATCTGACCATCATAGATTCGAAAGGATTAATTTCACCCTTCTTATAAGGAGCCGGTTCTAAATAAGTTTCTGACATTATTAATTTCTCCTGAAATTATATAACTATTAAGTTAATATTTCGTAATTGTTTTATCAAGGCTATGTTACGCAACTATGTAAATTTTTCTTTAAAATTGCCATAAAATCTAAAGCTGTGATCTATAATCTTTGAATATTGTTTAATTAGTATTGCTTTTTAATCCTAAATATCGTTAAATTTATACATATGGATAAAACCTTTTGCATAAATTATTGTCTAATAAGTAAGGATGATGAAACTAAATTAACTTTATTTAAGTATAAAAGTAAATTTATCTGAATTATGAAAAACGCAAAATTTTTCTATATATTTTTGATTGGCGGATTCTTAGTATATTTAAATCCGGCATTCTCACAATCAGTTTATAATTTTGACGAAGGTTTGGCAAAAGCAAAATCGCTTAATAAAAAAGTTTTAATTAATATTTATATTGAACCGGACAGCTGGTGCAGTAAAATGGAAACGGTATACTCAAATGAGGCTGTTAAATCGCTCATAAATGCAGATTATATTTATGTGAAGCTTAATGGGCAGGGAACCGAGAAATATAATTATAACGGTAAACAAATAACTGCAAGTGAACTTGCAAAACAATTTGGTGTTAACGGATATCCGACGCATGTTTTTTTAAATCCTGACGGAAGTTTAATAAAATTCAAATATAACGGGGATATGACAAGCAGTTTCCCGGGATTTGTAGAGGCTGGAGATTTTGAAAAAATCTTAAAATATTTCGCAAACAATCAGTTCAAGGATACTGACCTTTCAAAAGTATTCTAAGCAATTAATTTTGTTGTTTTATGAAAAATTCTCCCCTTGCTCTTCACGGAATCATGTAAATCATTTTTTAAACTTCTCTTTTAATTTCTTCACGACAAATTCGGGAACAAAACAATCTATTTTACCTTCAAAGGCAGCGAGTTCTTTAACCAGTGTTGAATTCAGATATGTATATTTTTCATTTGGCATTAAAAAGAGAGTTGAAACATCGGGCGCAAGTTTACGGTTGGTAAGTGACATTTGAAATTCAAATTCAAAATCCGAAATTGCCCTGAGACCTCTTATTATTACCGATGCATTCACATCTTTTGCATAATTAACCAGCAATCCGTTAAATGAATCCACTCTGACATTTTTAAATTTTTTCATTGCTTTTAAAACCATTGCCTTCCGTTCCTCTTCCGTGAAAAGCGGTTTCTTGCTTGAGTTAAGAGCAATTGTCACAATGACCTCGTCGAATATTACCGATGCTCTTTCAATTATGTCGATATGACCGTACGTTATCGGGTCGAAAGTCCCCGGATATACTGCGATAATTTTTTTCATAATAATTCACTTTTAAAATCAAAAAAAGAAAAATATGTAATTCCGATTTTTTTTTGAAGGAATAAATATTCTCTAAAATCTTCATGTAACAATAAATTATCCGAATGTTCAAGAATAAACAGTAATTTGAACTTCATTATTTCTTTCAGCAAATCTCCGTAATCACTGAATTTATAAGGCGGATCTGCAAAAGCGATATCGGCATTTATGTCCTTCTGTTGTGTAAGAAACCTGATAGCATCCGTTTTATATAAAACGGACTGATTCTGTACGTCCAATTTGTTTATATTTTGTTGTGCAAGTATTATGTTCTTATCAATAAAATGAACAAATGACGCACCTCTTGAAAGACACTCCAGACCAAAACTACCCGAACCGCAAAAAAGGTCAAGACAAATAAGATTTTCAAAATCAATTTTGTTCGATAAGATATTAAACAGTGTCTCTCTTGCCCTGTCTGTGGTTGGTCTTATTTTATTATTATCTTTGGGAGAATTAAGTATTCGGCTCTTATATTTACCAGATATGATTCGCATAGAAAATTAATTTAATGCAAGTCCGCACAATGGTGTGAATTTAAATCCGTCATTTTTCAAATCCACATCGGTTTTAATAAAATCTGTAGATATTTTCATGTCCGAATAAGGATTTGACAGTATAATATTAGCTTTTTTAATTATCCTGTTAATCGTTTTATATGCTCCGATAACAAAATCTTCTCCGTACAGAAAAATCCTGTCAAACTTTACATTAAAAATTTCATTGCTCTTTTTACTTAAATAGTTTTCGAGCGGCTTCTGGAAATCCGATTCAATCAGTGTAATATAATCATAGAATAAGGAACCCTTATTATTTATTATGCTTAAATCTATCCGGTTTTTTTTTAACCCTGCAAGTAAAAAATTATTCTTCGCGAGGTCCTCTTTGTAAAGTTTCCTGAAATATTTTTCGCTTGAAAAATGATCGATATCCATCAAATTAAATTTTAATCCGCTCCGGACCGAAATATTTTTCAAAACTTCGGATACTTTGTTATTAATAGCAATTACTAAAGTCCATTTTACCCCTTCGGAGGGATTTTCCCTGATGAGCTTCTGATAATTAATTTTAAAGTTTTTATATGTCTCGGGATAATAATTGGATAATTCCCACAAAATTCCCGACCGTATGATTTCTTTTGAGTCGTTATAATTTACAGGAATTACGCTTACAAAACAATTTGAAGAATCAATAATAAGAGAAGCTTCTTTGTGGGTAATGTTATATTTATTAAGAGTGTTGCATATTATGCCGGAAATATTTTCAGAAGATTTTTTTTTTGTTCCGACAAAAATATCTTCATCTGCCAGTTCGATTTGTTCTGCGAATGTGATTTCATTATTTAAATTGACTTCAAGAAACCTTATATATTTTGCGGAAATATGCAGAACTAATTTTTTCATTATCATTAAATCGGGATTTATTCTATCGTTATATATGGTTTCAATTTTTCGAATTTCTTTTTACCGATTCCTTTTATTTTTTTTATATCTTCAATTTTCCTGAACCCGTTGTGGGTTTCTCTGTAATAAATAATCTTTTCGGCCATTGCATCACCGACACCGGGAAGTTTAATTAAATCCTCCTTACCTGCGGTATTTATGTTTATGAACTTATCCTTTAAAAATTTTTCCTTTTTCCCTTTTAATTGTTGTGATTCGGAATTTAACTGAACCGAATCATCGATATTTTGTAAATTCCTGATTAAGTCGCTGTCTGATTCATTAGAAACATTTTTATAATAAAATGAATCTTTCACAATTGTATTTAAAGCATTCCGAGAATATGAAAGAAATTTTTTATCGGAATCCGAATAATCATATTGCGACTGGTTAGTCCCGGATAAATAATTTTTTACATATTTTATACAAAATCCTGTCGTTAATATTATACTGATAAAAATAATGACTTTTAGTTCATTCCTTGTGAAAGTAATATATTTTAAAATCTGCTTCNNTTATTTTATGTTTTTGCTGCTAAAAAAATTTGATATAGCAAAAAAACACTCCGCATTCTGTTTTCAATATTCATAATTCCAGAATGGAAATAAAATATATTTAAAATAAAAATTAAATCTAAAAATTGCCTTACAATTTCCTGTGTTTTATATCTTCTACCTTTTAAAGAATAAAGGATTTATTTATAAAATTTTTTCTGAGGATTCGGATTAAAACTATTTTCTCCGTTTTTATTAATTTTTATGCTCACAGTAACAAATCTNNGTTTCTTATACCTACATTACCAATTCTAATTAAACCAAATATTGGTTTTAAAAAACCATTTGATTTACCTTTTAAATAAAACGCATAAACTGTACCTATTGAATTAATATTAATAACCTCTGTCTTTTTATTCGGGTAACAAGCATCAAGATTATTACTAAATCCAGGATAAGAAAAAAGTGAATCGAATTGACTTTGTGAATATATACTGGCAAAAAGAGGGCTGAACTTCGTTTCTTTTCCCGTGTTTAATGTGTCAAGATCACTGGATTTAAAAAATACTGCGATTGTAGTATCTCCCGAAATAATAGCAGTATCCATTAACTGAATATCTTTAACAAGGCTCGTAGCAGGTAAATAAACACCCTGAGCTAAATCAAGTGCGCAACTTGACTGAGGAACAATATACTCTTCTGCATCCAAACTCGGATAAATATAAATATTTGTAAATAATAGATTAATATTCGTAAAAAGCGTATCATCCGCAGGGACTAAATAACTTGAAATTTTCGGAAAATAACCATTCGCTTTAATCGTAAGAGTATATGTATCGGTTTCTAAATCCTGACAAATAAAAAATCCCGTAGAGTCAGTATTAATATTACGAGTAAAGCTATTTGAAGTTATTACAATATTAGCATAAGCTATTCCGAACCCGGTTGCTGAATCTCGAACCACACCCTTGAGAACAGCAGACCCATTGTCAGAACTGGTAGTTCCACAACCCGAATAAAAAACAGAAGTTGAAATAATTAAAATAGAAAGAAAAACAAAAAATAAATTTTTCATAAAAAAATGGTGATTAAATTTTAAAACTTGTTGCTTCTAAAATATTATTACTTTAATTTCCGTAAAATAGATAAAAAATCAAAGGTAATTTTTTATAGCAAAATTCTCCAATAATATAATACATTTAGAATTCGAAATATATAATTGAGTTTTTCAATATATTATAAAAGGAATAGAAAAATCTCCTAAAGAAGAAAATTAAATACTCATATCCTGATATTTATTATCAGGACATGAATATAAGTATATGGGTTCTTATTATTTTTATTTTTTCTGATTTGGATTAAAATTGTTTTCTCCGTTTTTATTCAGTTTTATGTTGATTCTGACATAACTTTGATTTAAAGTCCGTGTGCCAACAATTTCTATATGTATTAATCCGAACCACCGTTTTAGTAATCCCGATGATTTACCACACAAATAAAAAGCATAAACCGAATTAGATGAGTTTTGGTCTAATATTTCGGTCCATTTATTCGGATAACAACCATTTAAATTTCCGGGGTCAAAACCGGGGTAGCTCATAAGAGAATCAAATTGTGTTTTTGTATATTTTGAAGCAAAGACAGGGCTGAATTTTGTTTCGTATCCGGCAAGCATCGTATCCAGATCAGTAGAAACCAGACACAAAGAACAAATTGTATCGCCCGGCGAATAAATGGTTTTTATCAGTTCGATATCCTTTAATGCGTTTAACCTTGTCAGTACAGATCCATTATCTAAAGAAACAGCACAATTTGTTGATTGGTCCATATATTCATTTGCTTCTATGCTATTGTAAAGAAATATATTCGTGAACAATATGTAAACATTTGTAGTAAGTGTATCATCAGTGGGAACCACCAGACCCGTCACTGATTTGGTATAATAGCCGGGAGCTTTAGCAGTCAGATTATATGTTCCCGCCTCTAAATTCAAACATATAAAATTTCCTGCCGTATCTGCTGTAACGGTTTTAGAAAAATTAGTCGAAGTAATAGTTACAGAAGCATAAGAAACTCCATTTGTTGCCAGTGAATCAAGTATTTTTCCTTTTATTACGGCTGCACCATTGTCAGAACTTGTTGAGCCGCATCCGGTATAAAACATTACAGATAAGAAAGAAATAGAAATAAAAAAAGCAGTAAAAAATTTTTTCATATAATATGGTTGTTAAATTTTTAAAAACTTTTTTTAATACGGGAATATTATTTAAAATTTCAATATTTAATATTAAGAAACAATGTAAATATTAAGAAATAAATAAATTTGAGTAAATTTTGATTCCCGGTTATAATATACACCTGAACTGCTGTTATTATAATATTAATCTTAAATTTATCATACTTGGCTCAGAATAATCATTAACAAATATAATTTAAAAGTGAACAACATATTAAATAAATATTATTCTAATGCCCGGTTTCAGAGTTGCATTTTTTAGTTTAATTTAAATTATTTGTATAATTTTTTTTATGTTTAAAAATAAAAGTATTTGTTATAATATGAAATATATGATAAGAAGTTTATTAATATTGTTTGCTGTATATTTTACACTTATTCAACCTGTTTTTTCTCAGGCAATTATTAATTCATTAAATTTCGAAGGTAATGATTATTTTTCGGCGAACGATTTAAATTCATCAATGTCGTTGAAAAGAGATAAAATTTTTAATAAAAATCAGTTCGACCTTGATTTAAAATCGATAAGAGAAAAATACAGAAATATCGGTTTTTTACTTGCGAAAATCTCCGGTTTTAAAACTGTCTTCGATAAAGATTCTTCTATCGTAGATATTATCATTTATATCTCTGAAGGTAAACGCGTAGATGTAGGGAAAATTGTTATTTCGGGTAATACAAGCATTAGTTCGAAAGAAATATTGAATGTTTTCGAAACTAAAGTCGGAAGCCCGCTTGACGGAAATACATTGAATAATGATATCAAAGCTTTACTCGACCTTTATGAAAAAAGGGGGATTCCGTTTGCAAAAGCTTATCTGAAAGATATNNTTTACGAGGAAACAGGAAACCCGAAAATAAGCTTGCAAATTTCAATCGCGGAAGAATCGAAAATTAAAATTGACCAGGTAAGAATAAAAGGGAATGAATCGACTAATGATAATGTGATTCTGCGGGAGCTGAAAATCGGTAACGATAAGATTATTAAACGCGAGTGGTTACAGGATATTAAATCAAGACTCGACAAATTAAATATTTTTGAAAAAGTTGAAGACCCGAAAATTTATACAATAAAAAAATCAGGAATAACAGGATTGTTGATTCAGGTGAAAGAAGGAAATACAAATACTTTTGACGGAGTTATAGGGTATGCACCCGGTATTAACAATCAAAACGGTTACCTGACAGGACTTGTAAATGTTTCGTTCAGAAATCTTTTCGGAACCGGAAGAAGAATCGATGCAAGGTGGCAAAAACCTGTACAGGCTACACAGGAACTTGAGTTCAAATATTCTGAACCATATTTGCTTGGATTACCCATAAACCTCAATGTTGCTTTTTTACAGCGTATTCAGGATACAACATATACAAGAAGAAAACTTGATTTAAAAGCAGATATATTATTGACAGATAATTTTACGATTTCATATCTTGGAGGTCTCGATTATGTTATTCCGTCAGCTGATTCAACCAGAATTTTTAATATATCCGATTCAAGAATACTTTATACCGGAGTTGAAATTAAATATGACAGCCGCGATAATATTTATAATCCATATAAAGGCATAGTTTACAGGTCATCATATACATATGGTTCTAAAACCGTTTACAGTGCAACGTCTTCATCTAACGACCAAAATTTTTCAATGCAAAAATATTCCATGGAAATTGAAATTTATAAATCCTTTTTTAAAAGACAATCTTTAATGTTAAGGTTTTTCGGCGGTGAAGTGCTCTCCGATAAACTCGAAGATGCTGATTATTACAGAATTGGCGGCGATAAATATATAAGGGGTTACAGGGACGAACAATTTCTTGCTTCGAAATTAGTTCATTGTAATATTGAACCGAGATATTCTTTTTCGAGAAAAAGTTTTTTATACGGGTTTTATGACTTCGGTTATTATTTCAGACCTTCTGATATCCTGAATTCAATTCCTGAACAACAGGGATTCCTATACGGGTATGGCATCGGGATAAGAATGGAAACAGCACTTGGAATAATAGGCGTTAATTATGGTCTTGGTAAAGGAGATGGTCTTACGGACGGAGTAATACACTTCGGAATTATTAATGATTTTTAAATAAAAATTAGTCTTCTCATGTGTAAAAAAATATCTTTGGAGTAAATAAATGCAAGTTGTTTGTGCATCCGTTTTTTAATTCTCCTTTCCCCTGTAAATTTATTTATTCAACAATAAATCTTTATGAAATTCATGATTTGCAATTTGATAACACTTATATCATTTTTTATTTTAGTACAAAAAGCCTATTGAAATCGATTAAAACTTTATAATTTTATCATAATATTATATATTGATTTAATTATTCATTTGTGTAATATTAAAAATAAAATATGAAAAATATAATTACGTGCTTTTTTCTGGTTTTTCTATCAATTTCAAATAATTCTTATTCTCAAAGTTTCACAAAAATTTTAACCGGTCCGATTGCTAATGACAGCGGATGGTGCTACGGATGTTGCTGGGCAGATTTTAACAATGACGGATATCAGGATCTTTTTGTGGTCAGCAATATGGCAACCAATAAAAATAATCTCCTGTATATGAATAACGGAAACGGGACTTTTACAAAAGTTACTACGGGTCCTGTAGTTACAGACGNNGGGCAGTTCTTATGGATGTACATGCGCTGATTACGATAATGACGGCTATATAGATATATTCGTTGCAAATTATAATGAGAATAATTTTCTATATCATAATAACGGCAACGGTTCGTTTACAAAAATAACAACGGGAGCAATAGTCAACGATGGTGGAAATTCCACAGGCTGTGCCTGGGCGGATTACGATAAAGATGGCTATGTCGATTTATTTGTTTGCAATCGCAATCAACCTAATTTTTTATATCACAACAACGGGAACGGAACATTTACACAAATCACAAATGACCCGATAGTGCTCGATGTCCTTCATTCCAGCGGAGGAAGCTGGGGTGATTATAACAATGATGGTTACCTCGATTTATTTGTGACTGGAGGAGTTATAGGAACAGGGGTCGATAGATTATTTTTAAACAACGGGAACGGAACATTTACAAAAATTTTAAATGACCCTATTGTGACTTATAATCATTGGTCCGGCGGAAGCAGCTGGGGCGATTTTAATAAAGATGGTTACCTCGATATGTTTGTAGGCGGATATGATGGAATCAATCTTCTTTTTGTTAACAACGGAAACGGCTCATTTACGAGAATAGATACGGGAATTATAGTGACTGATGGTAATTACAAAGAAGGTGCCGGCTGGTGTGATTATGATAATGACGGCAACCTTGATTTATTTGTAGCAAGGAATAATTTTTTCGGCGGAAATAATTGTCTCTACCATAATGAAGGAAACAGCAATAAATGGATAAATATAAAATGCGTTGGGATGGTAAGCAATAAATGCGGTATAGGCGCAAAGCTTTATTTGAAGGCGGTTATCAACGGTAATACTATAACACAATTGAGAGAAATTTCGTGTCAAACCGGAGGAGCAATAAGCGGGCAAAATATGTTAAATGCATTCTTCGGATTGGGTAATGCAACTGTCATCGATTCTTTGAAAATCATCTGGCCAAGCGGTATAATAGATAAGTATGCCCAGATTCAGCCAAACAGATTCATCACTGCTGTCGAGGGACAGGGGATATCAAATATAAAAAGTAACACAAACAATATTCCGCAAGAATTTAAATTGTATCAAAATTTTCCGAATCCGTTTAATCCGACTACAACGATTAAGTTTGATATTCCCCCCTTTGAAGGTGGGCAAGGGGGGATGACAATTCTCAAAGTTTATGACATCCTCGGAAAAGGAATTGAAACCCTCGTAAACGAAAAACTAAACCCCGGCACTTATGAAGTAGCATTCAACGCTTCACAATATCCTAGCGGAGTTTATTTTTACAATTTGACATCAGGAAATTTCAGCGAAACAAAGAAAATGTTTATGATTAAATAAATTTTTCTAATATTTTAAGAAGGAAAAATAATTATGAAAAAGCTTTTTTTATTATTTGTTTTTTATTTTTTATTATTTACAATTGGTTATTCGCAAACTAATTTCTGGGTTCAGACAAACGGTCCTGACGGAGGCGGAATTCGTGGATTTGTAAAAGATTCATTGAACAGGTGGTTCATTGGTACAATTGGAAACGGAGTCTACTACTCGACTAATGAGGGAGCGAACTGGATAATATCCAATTCGGGAATAACTTACGGCAAAGTAAATGCTTTTGTAATGGATTCCTCAAATTATTTATATGCCGGAACCGAAAGAGGATTGTTTCGTTCGACCAACAGCGCTGCTTCGTGGGTTAATTGTTCATTTACTACCAATGTTATTAATTCTTTGGTAGTAGATGCTAACAACAGGTTATTTATTTCCACCTCAAGTACAATCTGGGTATCAACTGATTATGGTGTAACCTGGAGCCCAAGCGCCGGCGGACTTTCAAGCAGTACTTATTATTATTTATGCACTGCTCCGAATTCCTATATGTATACAAGTTCAAGTTCGGGTGGTGTTTATCGCTCAACAGACGGAGGTGCAAACTGGACAACTGTCAATTCTGGTTTGCCAAGCACGTCTATCGGTGCATTGGCAGTAGCTCCAAACAATTATATATTTGCAGGAATTTCTGGTACGGGAATTTACCTTTCGACAAATAACGGTGATAACTGGACGTCCGCAAGTTCAGGTTTGACAAACACATTTGTAAACGGAATCGGATGCTATGGAACGTTGACATTCGCAGGAACTAACAACGGAAATTTTAAATCTACAAATTACGGAACGAGCTGGGTGGCTGTGAACACAGGTTTTACGTCACCATACTCGGGCAGCAGTTCTTTTGGGTTCGTTTCGGGTACTGTTATTTTTTCGGGAACATATGCTCTCGGTGTCTTGAAATCTACAGACGGCGGAAATTCGTGGTTCAAATCAAGCAGTGGCATAAATGCGAACTCGATTAAATCTATTGATGTCGGTACGAACGGAAATATTTTTGTAGGATTTACCGGCGGAGTTTATGTATCAACAAATAATGGTTCCACATTTCAGCAATCAGATGCGGGAATAACAAACACAATGAATAATGTTATAAGAGTTCATCCGAACGGTTATATTTTTGCCGGTACATTTCCAATGTCAGGTGCTCCTCTCAGCGGAGTTTTCCGCTCTACAAATAACGGCGTCAACTGGAGTGTTGATATGACAGGATGGACTTATCAATTTAACAACGTTCTTGATTTTTCATTTAATTCAAGCGGACATATTTATGCTGCATCGAATGATAATGTTTATAAATCAACAAACCTCGGCGACAGCTGGTTCAGGGCAAATACAGGAATATCAAACAACCAGGTTTATTCTATCGCAGTTAATACTCAAAATAATTATGTGTTTGCAGGAACATACGGTTCCGGAATTTTTCGTTCGAAAGATGATGGCTCAAACTGGCTTCAGATAAATGACGGGCTTACTGCAACGCAGATAATGTCAATCGCTATTAATTCAAGCGGACATATATTTTTAGGAACTAACGGATATGGAGTCTTCCGTTCGACCAACGATGGTGATAACTGGACGCAGGTACTTTTTTACACAGGTATGCAAACCTGGAAAGTTGCAATAAATTCAAAAGGACATTTATATGCCGGAGTGGTTGGAGGACAAATAGTTAATTTAGGTGTCTGGCGTTCACTGGATAATGGTGACAACTGGGCACAGGTCAGCGATGGAATTTTATACCCGTTCATCGACGCACTTGCATTCGATGTAACAGGTTTTGCTTATGCCGGTTCGCTTGGCGGAGGATTATTTAAGAGTGCCTTATCCACACCTGCAAGCAATAACAATGGAACGCTGCCAGCGCACTATACACTCACACAAAATTTTCCGAATCCGTTTAATCC
>PNBM01000238.1:0-5076 GCA_003135995.1 Ignavibacteriota bacterium
GTAACGGTAGTTTTGTTTCAGTAAAAAATCCAAGACAGAGTCCGCTAATAAGCGCCAACAGATAGGTATATTTTTTGTTTTTTACTGCGTACAGGAAAAACAGTAAATGAATCAGAAGAAAGAATAAATAATATAAAAGAATTAATTTCCGCAATCGCGGATTTTGAAAATACCGTTCAGGATGCGAGCCTTGAAAATTTCCTTGCACAGGTTGCCCTGATATCGGATATAGATGAAGTTGAAAACCAGAAGAATGCAGTAACATTAATGACAATCCATGCTTCTAAAGGTCTGGAATTCCCTGTGGTATTCATTTGCGGGCTTGAAGAAAATTTATTCCCTGTCACCGGTGCCCTGAACAGCGAAGATGAAATGGAAGAGGAGCGAAGACTGTTCTATGTTGCGGTTACGCGGGCTAAAGAAAAATTATATTTATCATTCGCAAACCAAAGATTAAAATATGGATTACAATCGTTTCAGATGCGTTCGCGGTTCCTGCGTGATNNTGAAATAGAAAAAGATATTGATGATTCCGGAATAGTTTCATACGAAGGCATTAAATCTATAAGAGCTAAAAAAGTCTTTGACGAAAAATCTTATAAACCCAAATCAATTTCGCTTGGCAATGATTATTTTTATAAAAAAAAGAATCACGATTTCGATGATGAAGAAATTGATTATGAATTTTCTGACATAATAAAAGGAATTAGTGTATATCACGACCATTTTGGTAAAGGTGTGGTGTTATCTGTTTCCGGAAAAGGCAAAGATAAAAAAGCAGATATACATTTTGAAAATATCGGAATAAAACGCATCATGCTTAAATATGCCAAAATGCGCGTCGAAACAAGATGAGAAAGAGAGTGTCATTCCCGTTCCTTCCCAGTATGCTCTTAACTGGNNCGAAAGCGGGAATCCAGACGAAACATAAGGTTTAGCTTTAACATTTAACATTTAACATTTAACATTTGTGTCCGCCCTCGTTCCCAAAGTCCTCTTTGGGAACGGAATCGCGATTACTAATTTAACATTTAACATTAAAAAAACTTGGAACTACTAAAAGACATTTTTACACACATATACGATGTTGAGTATATCATCAGACTTGCCTGTGAAAACGGAATAGCCTATACAATCCTGACAATTTTCGTGTTTGCAGAAACAGGAATGCTCGTCGGATTTTTCCTGCCGGGTGATTCATTATTAGTCACTGCCGGAATCTTTGCTTCGCGCGGGGACTTAAACATTTTCGTTCTTCTCGGGTTATTGATAGCGGCAACTTTGCTCGGCGATTCCACAGGTTACCTAATCGGATTGAAAGCGGGACCTAAAATATTTTCGAAAGAACAATCGTTTTTCTTCAGGAAAGATTACCTGATAAAAACAAAAAATTTTTATGATAAATACGGAGGAATGACAATTACAATTGCCCGTTTTATGCCTATCATAAGGACGTTTGCCGCAACTGTTGCAGGTGTAGCACAGATGAAATATACAAAATTTTTGAAATTTGATATTTTAGGCGGAGTTTCATGGGTGACAATTTTAACTCTCGTCGGTTATTTCCTCGGACAGCTTTTCCCCGGTGTTGTAAAAAGATTGGAACTTGTAATAGTCATTGTAGTATTCGTGTCATTACTGCCTGCAATAATAAAATTTATTTCTCATAAAATGAAGAAATCGAAAGTTTAAGGCTTCAATGTTCTTTTGAAATATGAATTGAAAAACAATACAACAAGAATAAAAAATATTGTTAAAATTAAATAATTAAATAGTACTCTTACATAATTTCTCGATAAAGTAAAAATAAATCTTTTCCCGTACCATTTGCATTTATTACAATGGTATTTTTTGATTCTTAAAAATGTATAAATTAATTTTTCAAATTCGCTGTTATTTTTAACCCGTTCAAGCGAAGTATGGGAATGGCAATTCGGACATTCACTGTAAATTAAGTTTTTTTCTACGAAAAGTTTTAAATCCATTTTACGGTTTTCCAAGTTTAATGTAAAATACTTTAATTGAAACTAATTAATAAGTAATATAAATTAATTTAATTTTAATTTTAGTATTTTTACCTGTTGGTTTTATTAATTAACAAATTAATTATTGAAGAAATTAAAAAAAATATTCTTTATTTTCATTATTCTGTTAGCTGTAGATATTTCGGGAGTTGTAATCTTTTATTTAAATTGTATCAGCTATAACAGGGATGTTAAAGATTTAACGGAATGTGATGCAGGGGTCGTATTTTTTCATAGCTTTGATAAACAAAATCAGTTAAGCGATGAATCAAAAAAAAGACTTGATATGGCTTATCAGTGTTTCGAAAATCATAAAATCACAAACATAATATGTGTGGGCGGATGGAATTGGAAATATCCGATGTATGGTTCGCTTAAAATGAAAAAATACCTTGTCTCTAAGGGTATTCCCGAAAATATAATATTCAACGATACATTGTCCTATAGCTCGCTTTCAAACTGGCGCGAAGCCTGTAAAATAATTGACAAAAACGGGTGGAATAAAATCTTACTCATAAGTTCACCGACTCATTTACCAAGATTGATGCATATTGTCGGGGGCTCAGGCTATCAGATATCTGCGGTCACTTTCCACCCGGATTATTCTTATATTGAAATCTGGGAAGAATCTAACATTGAGTTCGCTAAATGGACTGCTGTCAGCCTATTTCCCGAAAAATTCATAGATAAGTTCAAAAATTTTTTACGCTTAATTTAATAATACCAATTAATTAACTTTTAAAATTCCATAAAATTAATTAATTTAATCCACGTTTAATTCACAGAGAGTTGCTCGAGTGGTTTAAGAGGCACGCCTGGAGAGCGTGTTAACGTGAAAGCGTTACGAGGGTTCGAATCCCTCACTCTCTGCAAGATCATATCATGATATTTAACTTAACTTCCTTGGTTTAATTTCATTATATTTTTCAATACATTTATTTTTTCATTAATTCATAAGAATTTAAGAAAACTTATCAGTACTTGCTCAATTGCCACGAGCTTTAGCTCGTGGAGATAAATAATCCTTAAACCGGGCTTAGCCCTTAATATAAAGGCATTTTGGGCTAAAGCCTTCATATTGGATAATCTTATCCACGACTTGTCCCGACAAGTCGGGATGCAAAGAGCACAAAAGTCGTGGCAACTGAGCAAATCATATTTGTTCTGGTTACAACGCTCCAGTCGCATTTTGCTCTTGACCCCGACTTGTCGGGGCGTTGTAACCTATAAATGTGCATTCAATTTTATCTCTAAAAGAATAATTCAGCATTCATAATTCATAATTTTTAGAGCCATTTTCCAATTTCCCATTTTCCATTTTCTTATTTCTATTTCACTTTAAATTCCAAAGTATTAATTTCCTTCTGATTTTAAAACCAAATTTAATAAAATGAACAACAGAACTCTCGGTAATCAGGGACTTATCGTATCAGAACTCGGACTCGGATGTATGGGAATGTCTGAGTTTTATGGACCTTCTGAAGACAGCCAGAATATTACAACAATTCACAGGGCTTTGGAAATAGGAATAAATTTTCTCGATACTTCGGATATGTACGGACCATTCAAAAACGAAATTCTTGTCGGTAAAGCAATTCGTGAAAGAAGAAAAGAAATTGTTCTCGCAACTAAATTCGGAATTCAGAGAACTTCCGACCCAATGGTGAGAAGCATTAACGGGAGACCGGAATATGTACATTCCGCCTGCGATGCATCTTTAAAAAGGCTTGGTGTTGATTATATCGACCTGTATTATCAGCATCGCGTTGACCCGAATGTTCCGATTGAAGAAACTGTTGGTGCTATGTCTGAACTTGTTAAAGAAGGGAAAGTATTATATCTCGGATTATCCGAAGCTTCCGCAAATACTATTAAACGGGCTTTTGCCGTGCATCCCATAAGCGCACTCCAGTCAGAATATTCTTTATGGACCCGTGACCTTGAAGATGAAATTTTGAAGGTAACACGTGAACTCAACATAGGGCTTGTTGCTTACAGTCCGCTCGGACGTGGATTTTTAACCGGTCAGATAAAGCGATTTGAAGACTTTGTGGAAAATGATTTCAGGAGATATTCGCCACGATTTATGGGAGAAAATTTTTCGAAAAATCTCGAACTCGTAAAAAAAGTTGAAGAAATCGCTGCGGGTAAAAAATGCACTCCGGGACAGATTGCACTTGCGTGGGTATTGTCGCGGGGCAAAGATATTGTTCCAATTCCCGGAACCAAAAAAATAAAATATCTCGAAGAAAATGCAAAATCAACTGAGATTACGTTTACACCTGACGAATTAAAAATGATTGATGAAATATTTCCTAAAGGCATTGCATCCGGTTCAAGATATCCCGAAGCTGCAATGAAGATGGTTAATCTTTAACCTAGTTTATCAGGTTTATCAAGTTCATCAAGTTTGTCAAGTTCATAGAATTTATAAAGTTTGGGTTGCTCTATGTAACTTAACATTTATGTTAAGAATTTTTTCTCTTCATTTTAGTTTATTACTTATGTCAAATAACAATATAGTTCAAAAAGTTTTTTATTCCAGAACAATTAAATCTGACTTAAAAACGTACGGATTTTGTACGGGTTTTATACGGATTTTAAATTGATTTATCAGCAGTTTATGAAATTTTTGAATTCTGTTTATTAAGTTAAGAAACAACATAAATGTTGTTTTACAGAACATAAATGTTGTTTTATTGAGCGTAAAATTGTTACATAAAAAAGCGTACGGATTTTGTACGGGTTTTATACGGATTTTCAATTGATTAATCAGCAGTTTAAGAAATTGGTCAATTCCGTTTAATAAGATCATAAACAACATAAATGTTGTTTTACAGAGCACGATTGTTGTTTTACATAAAAAAACGTACGGATTTTGTACGGGTTTTGTACGGATTTTCAATTGATTTATCAGTAGTTTACGAAAAATGATAATTCCGAATCGTAGGTTCATAAACAACATAAATGTTGTTTTACAGAGCATGATTGTTGTTTTACATAAAAAAACATACGGATTTTGTACGGGTTTTGTACGGATTTTCAATTGATT